>RDDZ01000080.1 GCA_003852775.1 Microbacteriaceae bacterium
CGTGCTGTGGAGCGACGAGCTGGAGGCCGCCGAGGACGCCGCCCGGGCCGAGCGCCTCGGCATCTGGAGCCACTGCTAGCCCGAGGTGTCACTTTCGGTCGCGCGGGCAGGCCCGCGGGCGACCGAAAGTGACACCTCAGTTGGTTTCGGGGACCGGGTTGCGCCGGCTGACCTCGGGGAACGGGGGCGCGTCAGCTGACCTCGGGGATGGGGCCCGTCGCGGAGGAGGGCTCGGATGCGGCGGCGCGGTCGCCGCGCTCGCGCGGCATGAGCAGCACGAACGCCAGCAGCATCACCGCGACGACCACGGCGCCCGCGAAGACGGCCGTCGACGCGGAGACGATCGTGGCGGGGTCGGTCTCGTCGCCCCCGTTCGCGGCGATGACGGCGTTCGCGACGGCGCCGAGCACCGCCGCGCCGAGCGCCTGCCCTACCGAGCGCGTGAACATGCTCGTGCCCGTGACGACCCCGCGCTCCTCCCAGCCGACGCTCGCCTGCGCCGCCACGAGCGTCGGCACGGCCGAGAACCCGAACCCGAGCCCGACCACGAACGCCGCGAGCGCGACCGTCCACACCGCCGGGAAGGGCCCGAGCAGCGCGAGCACGACCGTGCCGAGCACGACGAGGGCGCCGCCGATGAGCGCCGTGGAGCGGAATCCGATGCGCAGGTAGAGGCGACCCGACAGCGACGCGGCGATCGGCCATCCGATCGTGAGCGTCGCGAGCGCGAGCCCGCCGACGAGCTCGCTCACCCCGAGCCCCACCACGAGGTAGGTCGGCACGAACGCCGTGAGCCCGATGAGGGCCGCGCCGACCGTGAGCCCCACGAGGTTCGTCGCCCGCAGGAGGGGACGGCTCACGACCCACAGCGGCAGCACCGGCTCGGCCGCGCGGCGCTCGACGAGCACGAAGGCGACGATGAGCAGGATGCCCGCACCGAAGACCGTGAACGACGTGACCGACGTCCACGCCCATCCGTTCCCGCCCTCGAGCAGGCCGACGAGCAGGAGCGTGAGCGACGCGGTCAGCAGCACGGCGCCCGCGTAGTCGATGCGGTGGCGTCGCCGCTCGAGCGTCTCGTGGTAGTCGCGGGCGAGCAGCCAGATCGCGACGGCGCACAGCGGGATGTTGATGAAGAAGATGCCGCGCCACGCGTCCCACGTCGCGAAGAGGCCGCCGAGCGTCGGGCCCGCGACCGCCGCGATCGCCCACACGCTCGCGAGGTAGCCCTGCACACGGGCGCGCTCCTCGAGCGTGTAGATGTCGCCCACGATCGTGATCGTGATCGGGAGGATGGCGCCCGCCCCGATGCCCTGCAGCGCGCGGAAGGCGATGAGGCTCGGCATGTCCCACGCGAACCCGCACAGGATCGACGCGAGCAGGAACACGCTGAGCCCGAACAGGATGACGCGCTTGCGCCCGATCTGGTCGGCGAGCTTCGAGTAGACGGGTACGGTCACCGACTGCGTGAGCACGTAGATCGAGAACAGCCACGGGAACTGCGCGAAGCCGCCGACGTCGGCGACGATCGCGGGCACCGCCGTCGAGAGGACCGTCGCGTCGATCGCGACCACCCCCGTCGCGACCATCGTCGCCAGCAGGATGGGCCCTCGTTCGGACCGCAGCCCGATCCCGTTCTCCGTCATCGTCTCCATCCAAGCACCGGGGGCGTCGCGGTATTCCCGGCAGAATGGCCCGATGGACCTCCAGCTGCTCGCCCTCCTGCTGGTGGTCGTGGCGCTCCTCGTGTGGCGTGCAGTCAACCGCGAGCGCCGCGAGTACGCGCAGTTCAAGCGGATGCGCGCCACGAAGCGGCGGCAGCGCACGATGCGCAGGTGGCTCATCGAGTCGACGCTCGTCTTCGGGGGCCTCTCGGCGACGGTGCTCCTCGCGACGTGGGAGCTCGTGCCCGTCGCGCTCGCCGACGCGCAGGCGTGGGAGCCGATCGCGGCCTCCCGCGCGTTCTTCCTCGACGGCGACGTGGGCCGCATCCTCGTGGTCGCCGGCTGGGTGCTGCTCGCCGTCGCGATCCTGCTGCCGTTCCTGCTGCTGCGCGACGCCGACACCGAGGACGTGCCGAAGCTCGGCGACATCGGGGCGCTCCTGCCCCGCACGCGCGGCGAGCTGCCCTACGGCGCGGGGCTCGCGCTCTCCGCGGGCGTCTTCGAGGAGACGATGTTCCGGCTCGCGCTGCCGACCCTGCTGTTCGGCATCGGGCTGGACGGCCCGCTCGCCTTCGCCGTCGCGTGCGTGCTGTTCGGCGCGCTGCACCTGTACCAGAAGTGGGTGGGGGTGCTCACGGCGACCCTCCTGGGCGTCGTGCTCGCCTACCTCTACCTCGTGTCGGGCACGATCCTCGTGCCGATCGTCGTGCATGCGCTCATCGACCTGCGCTCGCTCGTACTGCTGCCGCTCGTGCTCGGGAAGGTGTGGTCGAAGCCCTGATCAGTCGGCGGGCGCCTCGTCGACCGGACGGTCGTCGGCGTGCCGGGCGAGGTGGCGGGCGTAGCGCTCGGTGAGCTGCACCATGAGGTCGGGCGTCGAGCGGTCGAGGCCGAAGACGTAGCCGGGGAAGTCGAGCCCCTGCTGGATCGCCCAGATCGCGTCGTGCTGGTCGGGGCTCAGGATGCTCGGCGGGTCGCCGACCGCGACCCACGCGATCGGCACGGTCGACCGCTCGGGCAGCACGGTGCGCAGGTGCACGACGGCGTTGATGCGCACCTCGCTGCGGGCGCCGATGCGGGCGCCGTTGAACACGCGCGAACCGGTGGCGAGGAACACCTCGTCGCCGATCGTGGCGCCGGAGACGGATGCCATGGGGCCCACGAGCACGTGGTCGCCGATGTGCAGGGGGTCGGTCGCGCTCGCGCGCAGCACGGCGTTCTCCATGACGATGGTCGACTCGCCGATCGTGATCGGGCCGCCCTCCGCGCTGATGACGGCGCCGTGCAGCACCTGGCATCCGGGGCCGATCGTGACGTCGCCCGAGACGACCGCGGTCGGCGCGATGACGGCGGTGGGGTCGACGCGGGGGCTGTGGCCGAGGTGCTCGTACAGCATGGCGAGAGGCTACGCCTCAGTCCGCGAAAGTACGTGCTTTTCGGTGAGAAGCGCCCCCACGCGAGAAAAAGTACGTACTTTCGCGGATCAGGCGGATGCCGGTGCCGGGGGCACGGCCGCGGTCAGCAGCTGGCCGACCCACGCGATGAGCTCGGCATCCGACGCCCCCTCGGGCATCGGCACGTTGACGGCGTGCTGCGCCGCGAAGAACTTGACGCCCGGGTACATGCGCGTGAGCCGCACCTGGATCGAGTCCGGCGGGTCGAGCGGCGCGAGCCGCATCCGTCCGCCCATCGCGACGACCTCGCCGAGGCCCGCCTTCTGCGCCTGCCGACGCAGGCGCGAGACGGCCACGAGCTGCTGCACCGACTCGGGCGGCTCGCCGTAGCGGTCGGTGAGCTCCTCGACGACGCGGTCGAGGGCGTCGTCGGGCGAGAGCGGCGCGGAGGCCGTCGAGAGCTTCTGGTAGGCCTCGAGGCGCAGGCGCTCCGACTCGATGTAGTCCTCGGGGATGCGCGCGTCGACCGGCAGCTCGAGCCGCAGCTCGGTCTGGCCCTCGGCGACGTCGCCGCGGAAGGCCGACACCGCCTCGCCGATCATGCGCAGGTAGAGGTCGAAGCCGACGCCCGCGATGTGACCCGACTGCTCGCCGCCGAGCAGGTTGCCCGCGCCGCGGATCTCGAGGTCCTTGAGGGCGATCTGCATGCCGCCGCCGAGCTCGTTGTTGGCGGCGATCGTCTCGAGGCGGTCCTGCGCCGTCTCGGTGAGCGGCCTGTCGGGGTCGTAGAGGAAGTACGCGTAGGCGCGCTCCCGGCCGCGGCCGACGCGCCCGCGGATCTGGTGCAGCTGCGAGAGGCCGTACTTGTCGGCCTGGTCGATGATGAGTGTGTTCGCGTTGGCGATGTCGATGCCGGTCTCGATGATCGTCGTCGTCACGAGCACGTCGAACTTGCGCTCCCAGAAGTCGACGATCACCTGCTCGAGCTGGTGCTCGGTGAGCTTGCCGTGCGCGACCGCGATGCGCGCCTCGGGCGCGAGCTCCGCGAGCTCGGCGGCGACCCGGTTGATGCTCGAGACGCGGTTGTGCACGAAGAACACCTGCCCCTCGCGCAGCAGCTCTCGGCGGATCGCGGCGATGATCTGCTTGTCGCTGCGCGGGCCCACGTAGGTGAGGATCGGGTGCCGGTCCTCGGGCGGGGTCGCGAGCGTCGACATCTCGCGGATGCCCGTGACCGCCATCTCGAGCGTGCGCGGGATGGGCGTCGCGCTCATCGCGAGGATGTCGACGTTGGTCTTCATCTTCTTGAGCGCGTCCTTGTGCTCGACGCCGAAGCGCTGCTCCTCGTCGATGATGACGAGACCGAGGTCCTTGAACCGCACCGACTCCGACAGGATGCGGTGGGTGCCGATGACGACGTCGACCTCGCCGCGCTCGAGGCCGTCGATCGTCTCGCGCGACTCCTTCTCGGTCTGGAACCGGCTGAGGGCGCGCAGGTGCACGGGGAAGCCCGCGAAACGCTCCTGGAAGGTCTCCATGTGCTGCTTGACGAGCAGCGTCGTCGGCACGAGCACGGCGACCTGCTTGCCGTCCTGCACGGCCTTGAAGGCGGCGCGCACGGCGATCTCCGTCTTGCCGTAGCCGACGTCGCCCGAGATGAGGCGGTCCATGGGGATGGGCCGCTCCATGTCGGCCTTGACCTCGTCGATCGTCTGCAGCTGGTCGGGCGTCTCGGCGTACGGGAACGCCTCCTCGAGCTCGCGCTGCCACGGGGTGTCGGGGCTGAAGGCGAACCCGGGGCTCGCCATCCGCGCGCTGTAGAGCTTGACGAGCTCGACGGCGATGTCGCGCACGGCCTTGCGGGCCTTGCCCTTCGCGGCGGCCCAGTCCGAGCCGCCCATCTTCGACAGGGCCGGGTTCTCGCCGCCGACGTAGCGCGTGAGCTGGTCGAGCTGGTCGGTCGGCACGTAGAGGCGGTCGCCCGGCTGGCCGCGCTTGCTCGGCGCGTACTCGAGCACGAGGTACTCGCGGGTGACCTTCTCGTGCTGGGTGCCGAGCGGGCCGCGCGAGACGCGCGCGCCTCCGGCCACCTCCCGCGTGACGAGCTCGACGAAGCGGCCGATGCCGTGGGTCTCGTGCACGACGTAGTCGCCCGCCTTGAGCTGCAGGGGGTCGACGACGTTGCGGCGGCGGCTCGCGAGCTTCTTGGGCTGACGCGAGTCGATGCCCGCCGCACGCCCGTAGAACTCGGCCTCGGAGAGCAACGCGAAGCGCGCGTCCTCCTGCTCGAAGCCCGCCTCGACGGATGCCGTGACGAGGTAGGCGACGCCGGGCTCGGGGTCGGCGGGCACCTCGTCGACGACACGCGCCGCGACCTCGCGGTCGGCGAGCACCTGGGCGGCGCGGTCGACGAGTCCGGCGCCCGCGGCGGCGATCGCGACCGACCACTCCCCCTTGAGCAGGGAGGAGACGTGGGCGACGGCGCCCTCGGCGCTGCCCGCGAAGCTCGGGATCGGACGACCCTCGACGCGCGTGACGTCCTCGTCGTCGGTGTCGAACGGGCTGACCATCCACCAGGTGCGGGGGCGCGCCTCGGCGCGCAGTCCCGACACCGTGAGGAAGTCGCCCGTGTCGAGGCTCGCCTGCAGGTCGATGGGCGCCGCGCCGCCGGCGGTGGCGGAGCTCCACGCGGCCTCGAGGAACTCGCGGTTCGTCTCGGCGAGGCTCAGCGAGCGCGTCGCGACGCGCTCGGGCGACAGCACGGCGACCGCGGCATCCTCGGGGAGGTAGTCGGTGAGCGGCACGAGGCGGCCGACGAGCGCGGGCGTGAGCGACTCCATGCCCTCGACGGGGATGCCGTCGGCGATCTTCGCGAGCATCTGGGAGATCGCCTCGTACTCGTGCTGCAGCTCGGCGGCGCGAGCGCGCACGGCGTCCGTGATGAGCAGCTCCCGCGCGGGGCCGAGCTCGACGGGGCCGACCTCGCCCGGGAGCGAGCGCTGGTCGGCGACCGAGAAGCGGCGCAGCTGCTCGAGCTCGTCGCCGAAGAACTCGGCGCGCACGGGGTGCTCGGCATCCGGCGGGAACACGTCGAGGATGCCGCCGCGCACCGCGAACTCGCCGCGGCGCGTGACGAGGTCGACGCGCGCGTAGGCGAGCTCGGCGAGGCGCGTCGCGAGCGTGTTGAGCTCGTAGCCGCGGCCGCCCGGTGCGAGCACGATCGGATCGAGCTCGTCGAGGCCCGGGGCGAGGGGTTGCAACGCGGCGCGCACGGACGCGACGAGCACGAGCGGGCGGTCGCGGGGTCCGTCCTGCCACCGGCGCAGCTCGCGGAGCGAGCGCAGGCGGCGCCCGACGGTCTCGGCGGACGGGCTCAGCCGCTCGTGCGGGAGCGTCTCCCAGGCGGGGAAGGGCAGCACGAGGGCGTCGGGCGCCCACGTGGAGAACGAGGAGGCGACGGCCTCGGCCTCGCGACTCGTCGCCGCGATGGCGAGCAGAGCCTGCCCGGTGCCGGCCGCCTCGGCGCGACGCCGGAGCAGACCGGCGAGGAGCGGGACCCGCAGACCCTCGACGGCCGAGAAGTCGGCGTCGGAGCGGGCCTCGGCGAGCGCCTCACGGAAGGTATGGGCGCGCGCGAGCACCGGAATCAATGACGCGAGTCCCACTGGATCGAGCTTACGCGGCCCCACCTACACTTGTCGGCGTGGCGAGCGAGGAGGATCCGGCCGCCCCGCGCCGCCGCGGCGATCTCCGGGCGCTGGCGGGCACCGCGGGGCCGCTCGCGGCCGTCGTCGCCGCTGTCGTGCTGCTCGTCGTCGCGGGCGTGCTCATCGTGCGGGGCGAGGCCGAGGCGGCCGTCATCGTGCTCGCGGGGGTGCTCGCGCTCCTCGCCGCCGCCGTCGCGCTCGGGGTCGCCGAGTGGCGCCGGCTGCGGGCCGACGTGCGCCGGGTGCGCTCCATCGCGGGCCAGTCGACCGAGCGCGTCACGATCCTGAGCCACGAGATCCGCACGCCCCTCAGCCTCATCAAGGGTGCGAGCGACCTCCTCATCGAGCAGTCGCCCGGTCCGCTCAACGCGCAGCAGCTGCGCTTCGCCGAGACCATCAGCTCGAACTCCGAGCACCTCGTGCAGCTCGCCGAGGACCTGCTCACGCAGGCGCGCATCGAGGCGGGCATGTTCGAGCTGCACCTCACCCACACCGACCTGCGGGCCCTCGCCCGCCGCACGATCGAGGAGCTGCGCGCCCTCCACTCGGCCATCTCGATCGACCTCGACGTGCCGGGCGCTCCCCCGCACGCCTGGGTCGACGCGGGGCTCATCCGACAGGCCATCACCAACCTCGTCAACAACGCGGTCAAGGCGAGCCCGGATGCGTCGTCCGTGCTCGTGCGGGTCGTGGACGCGGGCGACGGCGGGGCCACCATCTCGGTGAGCGACAACGGCACGGGCATGACCGACATGGAGCGCCGCCGACTCTTCGAGCGGTTCGCGAGCGGGCATCCGCTGCGCGACGGCACGGGCCTCGGCCTCGTCATCACGCGGCAGATCGCGCGCCTGCACGGGGGCGACCTCTACGTCGATACCGTCGCCGGACGCGGGACTACGATCATCCTGGCCATCCCCCCGACGGACGAGGCACCCTGATGGAATCCGAGCACGCGACGCCGCGAGCGCTCGTCGTCGACGACGAGCGCCAGATGCGCGACATCGTCTCGTTCGCGCTCGAGACGCAGGGCTTCACGACCGTCGAGGCCTCGGATGCCGAGAAGGCCTGGGCCGCCTGCGAGCGCCAGGCCTTCGACGTCATCGTGCTCGACGTCATGCTGCCGCGCGCGAGCGGGATCACGCTGTGCCGCCGCATCCGTGCGTTCTCGGACGTGCCGATCATCCTGCTCACAGCGAAGGGCGAGGCCGCCGACCGCGTCGCGGGACTCGAGGCGGGCGCCGACGACTACGTCGTGAAGCCCTTCCACCCGCGAGAGCTCGCCCTGCGCGCCATGGCGATCGTGCGCCGCTACCGCGACGCCAACGCCGTCTCCCGCATCGTCAACGGCGGGCTCGAGATCGACCCCCGCACCCACGCCGTGCTGCGCGACGGCGAGCGCCTGAGCCTCACCCAGAGCGAGTTCTCGCTTCTGCTCGCACTCGCCTCCCGCCTCGACGAGGAGGTCACCTGGACCGAGCTCCTCCAGGAGGTGTGGGGCACCGACTCGCTGCTCGGCGGTCGCGACATGGTCAAGACGGCCATCTACCGCCTGCGCGGCAAGCTCGGCGAGTCGTCGGCGGCGCCGCGCTACATCCACTCCGTGCGCGGGCTGGGCTATCGGATGCCGCGCCTGCCTCCCGCCTGACCCCCCTCACCCCGTTCGGTGACAGAACCGTCACCGAACGCGTCCCACCGTTACCGTCTGCGCGGATGGCCGTGCTTAGCGTCGAAGGTGCCTCTCGACGACGAGTGTCGGGAGCGCACTCCCGGACACCGAAGAAAGAGGAACTCCCCATGAAGCGAATCCACGCAGCTGCGGGGGCGACAGCGATGTCGCTCGCGCTCCTGATGTCGGGTTGCGCCGTCACGTCGACCGACAGCGGCGACGACGGCTCGACCGGCTCGGACGAGCTCGGCGGCAGCATCACCATCGCGTGCGGCGCGATGGAGGACTGGTGCCAGGCCATGACCACGGCGTTCACGGCCGAGACCGGTGTGCAGGCGAACTTCGTGCGCCTCTCCTCGGGCGAGACGGTCGCGCGTCTCGACGCCGCCCGCGACAACCCCGAGTTCGACGTCTGGCACGGCGGCCCCGTCGACGGCTTCGGTGCCGCGCGTGACGCCGGCCTGCTCGAGGCCTACGACTCGCCGAACGCCGCCGCCATCCCGGACAAGTACAAGGACGCCGACCACTACTGGACGGGCGTCTACGTCGGCGCCCTCGGCTTCTGCTCCAACACGAAGGTGCTCGACGAGCTCGGCGTGGACGTGCCGGAGAGCTGGGAGGACCTGCTCGACCCGAAGCTCAAGGGCCAGATCTCGACCGCGCACCCGTCGCCCTCCGGCACCGCGTTCACGACCCTGTGGACCCAGGTCACCCGCCTCGGCGGTGAGGAGGAGGGCCTCGAGTACATGAAGAAGATGCACAACAACGTGCTCCAGTACTCGAAGAGCGGCACCGCCCCCGGCCAGATCGCCGGTCGCGGTGAGGTCGCCGTGGGCCTCGTCTTCTCGCACGACTGCGTGAAGTACCAGGAGGAGGGTCTGACCGACCTCACGGTCTCCTTCCCGAAGGAGGGCACCGGCTACGAGATCGGCGGCGTCGCGCTCGTGAAGGGCTCGAAGAACAAGACCGCCGCCCAGGCCTACATCGACTGGACCCTCACGGCCGAGGCGCAGAACATCGGACCGACCGTGGGCTCGTACCAGGTGCTCACCAACCCGGACGCCGCCGTCGACGACCGCATGGTCAAGCTCGAGGACGTCGAGTTCGTCGACTACGACTTCGTCGCGGCCGCCGCCGCGAAGCCGGGCCTCACCGCCCGCTTCGACGCCGAGATCGCCGCTCAGCCGAAGGAATAGTCCCGAACCTCAGAGCGTGGGGGCCCGGCGCAGCCGGGCCCCCACCTCGGGAAAGCTCCCCATGACTATCTCGAACGCCACCGTGCCGCGCGCTCGCCGCTTCAGCCTGCGCTCCCGCGAGACGCCCCTCGACCTCACGACCCGCATCGCCGTCGTGCTCGTCGTGCTCATCCTGGGCGTGCTCATCGTCCTCCCGCTCGTCAACATCCTGTCCTCGGCCGTGTCCGAGCAGGGCCTCGCGGTCTTCAACTCGATCTTCTCGAGCGTCAACCTGCAGGTGCTGCAGAACACCGTCGTGCTCGGTGTTCTCGTCGGCGCGATCGGAACCGTCATCGGCTTCCTGCTCGCCTACGTGCAGGTGCGCCTCGACTTCCGCGGCAAGAAGCTCCTGCACCTGCTGGCGCTCCTGCCGATCGTGTCGCCGCCCTTCGCGGTCGCGACCGCCGTCATCACGCTCTTCGGCCGCAGCGGCATCATCACGCGCGACCTGCTCGGCATCACGCCGACGCTCTACGGCCTCCCGGGCCTCACGATCGTGCTCTCGCTGTCGTTCTTCCCGGCCGCGTACATGAACATGCTCGGCCTCATGCGCAGCCTCGACCCCTCGCTCGACGAGGCGGCCGCGTCGATCGGCGCCAACAAGTGGCGCACCTTCGTGACGGTGACGCTGCCGATGCTCGTGCCGGGCTTCGCGAGTTCGTTCCTGCTGCTCTTCGTCGAGGCGATCGCCGACCTCGCGAACCCGCTCGTCATCGGCGGCGACTTCACGGTGCTGTCGTCGCGCGCCTACATCGCCATCACGGGGGAGTACAACGTCGGCGCCGGTGCGGCCTACTCGCTCGTGCTGCTGCTGCCGGGTCTGCTGGTGTTCCTCATCCAGCGCTACTGGGCGACGCGCAAGAGCGTCGTGTCGGTCACGGGCAAGCCCGCCGGCCGCCCCGCCGTCATCACCTCGATCCCCGCCCGGATCGTGCTGCTCACCCTGAGCGGGCTCCTCGCGCTGCTCATCGTGACGATCTACGCGACCGTCATCGTGGGCGGCTTCGTCAAGATCCTCGGCATCAACAACGAGTTCGACCTCAGCCACTACCGCTACGTGCTGAGCGGCATCGGCTCGGACGCCATGATCACGACGACCGCGCTCGCCCTCATCGCGACACCCATCGCGGGTGTGCTCGGCCTCGTGATCGCGTGGCTCATCACGAGGAAGCTCCGTCGGGGCCGCGCCCTCATCGACTTCCTCGGCATGCTCGGCCTCGCGGTGCCCGGCACGGTGCTCGGCATCGGCTACGCGCTCACGTTCAACAAGCCGCTCGGCTTCGGCAACGTCGCGATCCTGCCAGCCCTCGCGGGCGGTGGCGCGGTGCTGGGAGGCGCGATCGCGATCGTCATGGTGTACGTCATCCGCTCGAGCCCCTCGGGCCAGCGGTCGGGCGTCGCCGCGCTGCAGCAGATCGATGTGGCGATCGACGAGGCCTCGGCGTCGCTCGGCGCCTCGGGCGTGACGACGTTCCGCAAGGTGACGCTGCCGCTCATCCGTCCGGCCCTGCTCTCGGGCCTCATCTACGCGTTCGCGCGCTCGATGACGACCCTCTCGCCGATCATCTTCATCACGACCCCGCAGACCAAGATCATGACCTCGCAGATCCTCTCCGAGGTCGACGCCGGCCGCTTCGGCAACGCGTTCGCCTACTGCACGATCCTCATCGTCATCGTCATGTCGGTGATCGGCCTGCTCAACCTCTTCGTCCGCGACAGCTCGGTGCCCAAGGCCGCCGGGCTCTCCTCCGCGACGATCAACTGACAAGGAACCACGATGTCCACGACCCTTCCCACCCGCACCGAGCAGGACGCCGAGAAGCCCACGGGCGAGCTCGTCCTGCGCGACGTCGAGAAGTCCTTCGGCGTCGGCGAGAACCGCGTCACCGCGGTCGACCACATCAACCTCACCGTCAAGCCCGGCGAGTTCGTGACGCTTCTCGGACCGTCCGGCTGCGGTAAGACGACGACCCTGCGCATGATCGCCGGCTTCGAGTCGCCCACCTCGGGCAGCGTGCTGCTCGACGGCGAGGACATGCTGCGCCTCACGCCCGACCGCCGCCCGATGGCGATGGTGTTCCAGTCGTACGCGCTCTTCCCGCACATGACGGTGTTCGACAACGTCGCCTACGGCCTCAAGCTCCGTAAGGTGCCCGCCAAGCAGCTCAAGGAGGAGGTGGGCTTCGCGCTCGCGTCGATGGGCCTCACCGCCCTCGCCGACCGAGCCCCGAACCAGCTCTCGGGCGGTCAGCAGCAGCGTGTCGCGCTCGCCCGCGCCATGGTCGTCAAGCCCAAGGTGCTGCTCTTCGACGAGCCGCTCTCGAACCTCGACGCCAAGCTGCGCGTGCAGATGCGCCTCGAGATCCGCCGTCTGCAGCGCCTGCTCGGCATCTCGAGCGTCTACGTGACGCACGACCAGGACGAGGCGATGAGCCTCTCCGACCGCATCGTCGTCATGCGCTCCGGTCGGATCGAGCAGGTAGGCACGCCCGACGAGATCTACCGCACCCCCGAGTCTGTGTTCGTGGCCGACTTCATCGGACGTGCGAACTTCCTCGACGTCACCGAGGCCTCCACCTCGAGTCGCGAGGGTCACGCCGACATCACGGTGCTCGGACAGCGGATGTCGGCTCGCGCCCACCGCGACGCCGTTGCCGCGCCCGAGAGCGTGCTGCTCGTGCGTCCGGAGGCGATCCGCGTGCGTCGCTTCGCCGAGGGCGACGACAAGGTCGCGGGCAACCACGGCCGCGTGCTCAACGCCGTGTTCTACGGCGAGAGCGTCGAGTACGAGATCGAGACGGAGGTCGGCACGATCGTGGCCGTCGTCTCCGACCCGGTGTACGACGAGATCGTGCCGGTGGGCGACCTCGTCGGCATCTCGTTCGACCCGGAGCGCGCCTGGCTGCTACCCGCCGCGTCCTGACGCCCCTACCCCGGAGGGCCTCGCCGAGCTGCTCGGCGGAGCCCTCTCGCGTCTTGCCGGGCGCCGCGGACGTTCCGGGCGCATCCGGACAGGTAGTGAGCGACGGGACCGAGACCCGCAGGATGTGAGGAATCCGCTCATGAACCGACACGACGACGACCGGCTCGACCAGCTCCTCGAGCGCGCCCGCCCCTACGACCCGAGCACGGCACCCGGCGTGCGCGCCGCGGTCGACGAGCTCGTGGCACGCACGCAGCCCGCCCGGTTGGCGCGGCGCCGCGCCCTCGCCTTCGGCGCGGGCTTCGGCGCGCTCGCCCTGAGCTTCATGGCGGGGGCGACCGCCTACGCGGACGACCTGCGGCTGAGCATCGTCGCGGGCGGCGACGGGGCGGACGCGGCCGAATGCACGCGGATCACGGTGTACGAGCGCGAGGTCGAAGCCCGGCCGGTGGACGGCGGCGAGGTGATCACGATCACCGTCATCGAGAGCGAGGACGAGGTGCTCGAGGTCACCGTCAACGGCGAGGTCGTCGCCGTCGACAGCTCCGGATGCGACGCATGAGCACGCTGCGCCGGCAGAGGGACGAGCGCCTCCACGCGCTCGTGGCCGACGCATCCGGGGCCATGCTCGGGTACTTCACCCGCCGCGTCGACTCCCCCGAGGACGCCGCCGACCTTCTCGGCGAGACGCTGCTCGTGGCGTGGCGGCGACGCCGGGAGCTGCCCACAGACGACGAGGGCGCCCGCATGTGGCTGTTCGGTGTCGCCCGGGGGCGGCTCGCCAACCACCGGCGCGGCGCCGTCCGCCGGAGCGCGCTCGCCGCCCGTCTGCGGCTCGAGCTCGGCGCGGCCGTCACCCGGCATCCGGACCCCGCGGACGCGGCCGAGGTGCGCGCGGCGGTCGCCGCGCTGACCGACGACCAGCGCGAGCTCGTCATGCTCGTGCACTGGGACGGGTTCGGCATCGCGGAGGCCGCGGCGCTGCTCGGCGTCAACGCCTCGACCGCGCGCGGGCGCTACGCCGCGGCGCGGGCGCAGCTCGCGCGGGCGCCCGCGCAGGTCGAGACGCCGACCCCGTAAGCGGTCACGCCCGCGGCGCGTGCCAGCGCTGCTGCGCTGCGAGCAGGCCCTCGCGCACGAGGTCCTCGGTCGCGTCGGCGGCGTCCGACAGCAGCGAGGGCAGCACCTCGCGCTCGGCCTTCGAGAACGGCGAGAGCACGTAGTCGGCGGGGTCCTGGCGGCCCGGCGGGCGGCCGATGCCGATGCGCACGCGCGCGAAGTCGGGCGTGCCGAGGGCCGACTGGATGTCGCGCAGACCGTTGTGGCCGCCGTGACCGCCGCCGACCTTGAGGCGCACGGTGTCGAACGGGATGTCGAGCTCGTCGTGCAGGACGATAACGCGGTCGGCGCCGAGGCCGAAGAACTTGGCGGCCGAGGAGACGGGGCCGCCCGAAAGGTTCATGTAGGAGTTGGGCTTCACGAGCACGAGCTTCGGGAGCCCCGGGCCCAGCCGGCCCTCGGCGAGCTGGGTGTTGGTCTTGTGGCGCGTGAACCGCGCGCCGATGCGCTCCGCGAGCTGGTCGAGGGCCATCTGGCCCACGTTGTGGCGATGAGCGGCGTAGCCGGGCCCGGGGTTCCCGAGCCCGGCTACGAGCCAGACGTCATCCGCCATGAGCGGGAGGTCGATTCGGTGTTACTCGGCGTCGCCCTCGGCAGCGGCCTCCTCGGCGGCCTCGGCCTCGCCCTCGCCGTCCTCGGGCAGGTCGGTCTTCGCCGGGGCGGAGATGGCGACGACGAGCGTCTCGGGGTCGGACACGAGGGTCGAGCCCTTGGGGAGCTCGATCTGGCCCGCGGTGATGTGCGTGCCCTCCTCGAGGCCCTCGACGTTGACGACGACGTTCTCGGGGATGTGGGTGGCCTCGGCCTCGATCGTGATGGTCGCGGCGTCGAGCGCGACGATCGTGCCGGCGAACGACTCGCCCTCGACGTGCACGGGCACGTCGACCTGGACCTTCTCGCCCTTCTTGACGACGATGAGGTCGACGTGCTCGATGACCTGGCGCACCGGGTCCTTCTGCACGTCCTTCACGAGGGCGAGCTGGCTCTTGCCGGCGATGTCGAGGTCGAGCACGGCGTTGGCCTTGCGCAGGATGAGGCTGACCTCGTGGCCCGGGAGGGTCACGTGCTGCGGCTCGGTGCCGTGGCCGTAGATGACGGCCGGGATCTTGCCGGCGGCGCGGATCTTGCGGGCAGCGCCCTTGCCGAACTGGTCGCGGACCTCCGCGACGAGCTTGTTCTCGTCGGACATGATGACTCCTTGTCGGTGGGGCCGGGCCCCGTCATGGAATGGTTTTCAACTCGAACGCGAACAGCGTGAGGAAAGACTGAAGGGCCTTGCCACCGCGTCGATCACGGATGCGCGCCGGGGCGCATCCCTCGCCGAAGTTCGATGCGAGTTTACACGGCCGCCCCGGGTGACGGCGCGGCGCCCTGCTGCGGCTGCGGCGCCTGCGGCCGCGGCAGCGACACGGGACGCAGCGCCACCCCGAGCGCGAGGCCGAGCAGCGTGAGACCGACCGCGAGCACCTGCCCGCTCCAGCCGAGCGTGGTGATGCCCGCGAGGAACTGGGGCGGCAGCACGGAGAAGGCCTGCGGGGGCACGACGAACAGGAGCGCGCCCACGAGCGTCAGCACGCCGCCCGCGATCCATGCTCCGATGCTGCTGCGGCCGGACGGCGCGATCGCCGCCCCGAACAGCAGCGCGGCGACGAGGAGGGAGGCGCCCGAGAGGACGGAGGGGTCGAGGACGACGAACGACCGGCGGTAGAAGTCGGCGCCCGCCGCGAAAGCCCATCCCGCGAAGGCGAGCGCGAGCACGCCCCCGACCGCCGAGACGACGCGCCACAGGGCGCCCGCCGGGCGGGGGCGCGCGACGACCCCGGCACCGAGCAGCGCGAAGCCGATGAGCGCCGCGGTTCCGCACGCGACGAAGTCGAACGCGCCGATCGCGAGCCCGCGGTCGACGTCGTTCAGCGAGTCGAGCACCGACACGATCGGCGAGTTCACGCCGCGGATCGGGTCGTACGGCAGGAGCACCATGAGCAGCGGCCCGAGCGCGGCGAACGCGCCGACCACGAGGGGGCCCGCGGGCGAGAAGCGGATGCTGAACGCGGCGAGCCCGAGCAGCAGCGCGCCCGCGACGGCGAGCGCGATGGGCCCGGCCGCCCCGCCCTCGAGTCCGAAGCGGGACATCTCGAAGAGGGCCCGCCCGCCCCCGCTCCAGAGCATGAGGGAGCCGGCGACGCTCGCGACGACGGCGATGACGAGTGAGATGAGGTGCCGCATGGTGGTGGTGGTGGTTCCTCTCATGAAGGACGGCGTCACGGGATGGACGTCAGTAGAACTCCCGCGTGTTGACGACGTTGATGAGCGGCTCCCCCTCGAGGAAGCGCCGCGCGTTCTCGGCGAAGAGCTCCGCGATGAGTCGCGGCTCGTGGGGGCTGATGGCGGCGGTGTGGGGCGCGAGCACGACGTTCGGCAGCTCCCACAGCGGGCTGTCCCCGGGGAGGGGCTCGACCGCGGTCACGTCGAGCACGGCGAGGCCGACGCGGCCGTCCTGCAGCGCGTCGACGAGCGCGGGCTCGTCCACGGTCGTGCCGCGACCGACGTTGACGATCGTCGCGCCGGGCTTGATGTTCGCGAGCACCTCGGCCGACAGCATCCCGCGGGTCTGCTCGGTGCCGGGGAGGGCGAGCACGATCGCGTCCGCCTCGGATGCCGCCGCGGCGAGCTGCTCGACCGGCACGATCCGCTCGACGTCCGCCTCGACCTCGCGGCGGTGCACGCCGACGACCCGGCAGCCGAGGGCCGTGAGTTTCGTGGCCGTGAGCCGGCCGATCGAGCCGAGCCCCACGACGAGCACGGTCGTCTCGCCCATGAGGTGGAGCGGCTCGCGCGGGCCCCACTGCTTCACGCGCTGCATGCCGAGCAGCCACGGCAGGCGCTTGGCGCCCGCGAGCACCCCGAACACCGCGAACTCGGCGAGCGGGGTGGCGTGCACCCCGGCCGAGGTCGTGAAGACGATCCGCTCGAGGTCGGCCTCGGCGAGGCGCGCGGCCTTCACCTGCTGACCGCCGCCCGCCGGGATCGTGTGCACCCAGCGCAGCCGCGGGTTCGCCGCGACCGTGCGTCCGAGCGCCCGGCCGGAGTGGTCGGGCACCCCGAAGAGCACGTCGGCGGAGTCGAGGAGCGCCTCGTAGCGCTCCTGCTCCTCGGGCGTGCGCTGCCTGGGCCCCACCATCCAGTCGATGTCGGGGTCGTTCAGCAGCTCGGGCTCCCACACAACCTCGAGGCGCTCGTCGCGGGCGATGAGCTCGACGAGGTCGCGGGTGAGCGGCGAGGCGATGACGACGCGGAGGCGATCGGACACGCCTTCCACCCTACGGGTGACCTACGGGACGACGACCGTCTTGAGCCCCTCGCCGCGCTGCGCCGACTCGAGCGCGGTGAAGAAGTCGCCGATGGGCACCTGGCGGGTCACGAGCGGCGTGAGCACGACGTCGCCCGAGGCGATGAGGCGCATGGCGGCGCGCCACGACGTCGGGGTCGAGGCGAAGCCGCTCGTCATCGTGAGCTCCTTGTAGAGCACGAGGTCGAGCGGCACGGTCACGTCACGGCCGAAGATGCCCACCTGCACGTAGCGGCCGCCGCGGCGCGCCGAGCGCAGGGCGGTCGCGGCGCCGGGGGCGCTGCCCGAGCACTCGACGACGACGTCGAAGGCGTTCTCCTCCGGTGTGCCCGTCTCGGTGCGGATGCCGAGCGACGCGGCCACGGCGAGGCGCTCGGCGTCGGCAGGCAGGCCCGCGAGCGTCACCTCTCCCCCGGATGCGCGCGCGACCTGCGCGGCGAGCTGGCCCATCGCGCCCGGCCCGGTCACGAGCACGCGGTCGCCGGGCTGCACGACGGGCGGGTCGAGCAGGCACTGGGCGACGCATGCGAGCGGCTCGCTCAGCACGCCGTCGAGCTCGCCCGGCGTCTCGGGGAGGCGGTGCAGGTTGATGACGGGCAGCAGCAGCTGCTTGGCGAAGCCGCCGTTGCGGAACGAGCCGATCGAGCGGCGCTCGGCGCACAAGTTGCGGCGGCCGGCGCGGCACAGCTCGCACGTCTCGCAGGCTGCGAAGTAGGTCTCGACCGCGACCTTCGCGCCCACCCAGTGCTCGTCCTCGGCAGAGCCGACCGACGAGACGACGCCGAGCACCTCGTGCCCCATCACGACGGGGCGCTCGTGGGCGTACTCGTCGTGCGCGATGTGCACGTCGGTGCCGCAGATGCCGGTCGCGAGCACGTCGACGACGGCCTGGCGGGCTCCCGCAACGGGCACCTCGACCTCGGTGATCTCGATTCCCTCGACGCCGTCGCCGAGCTTCACGACGGCCGTCATGGTCTGACCGGTCATCGCCTTCCTCCTCTTCCGTGCGCGCGTGTTGCGCGCATCCGTCTCTTTGTTATTACATGCTTACAAGTCATCCGGCCACCCGAGCCGGGATGCCGCGAAGGAGCCGCATGCATGCCGACCTCACCGAGGTGCTGAGCGATCTCGACCGCACGGGACGCGTCCCGATCTCGCACCAGATCGCCACGCGACTGCGCGAGGCCATCGCCGACGGCAAGCTGCCCGCGGGCAGTCGCCTCGAGAACGAGGTCGCGCTCGCCGAGCGGCTCGGCGTGTCGCGTCCGACCATCCGCCGCGCCATCCAGGACCTCGTCGACCGCGGCCTGCTCGTCCGCCGCCGCGGTGTCGGAACCCAGGTCGTGGGAACCCGCGTGCACCGACGTCTCGAGCTGTCGAGCCTCCATGAGGACCTCACCCGCGCCGGCCATGCGACGGCCACGAAGGTGCTGCTGCACGAGCTCGTCCCGGCGAGCCCGGCCGTCGCCGCGGACCTCGGCATCCAGCCCGGGATCGACGTGCTGCACATCCGCCGCCTGCGCTACTCGGACGGCTCCCCGCTCGCGGTGCTCGACAACTTCCTGCCGCCGGGCCTGAGCGACATCACGGCCGAGCAGCTCGAGCACGGCGGCCTGTACGCGATCCTCCGCAACCGGGGGGTCTCGATGCGCGTCGCCCGCCAGACGATCGGAGCGCGCGGCGCCGACCGTCGTGAGGCCGAGCTGCTGGGGCTCGCGCCGGGTGACCCCGTGCTCACGATGGCGCGCGTCGTCTTCGACGACTCCGGCGCGACCGTCGAGATCGGCTCTCACAGCTACGTGCCCGACACCTACACGTTCGAGGTCACCCTCGTCGAGCGCTGACGAGGACGCCGCCCGGCCCACCGGAAGCGTCGTGCGGGACACGCGTCGCCCTCCGCGCCGCGGTCAGCCGTGGACGGCGGTCGCGGCGGCGGACACGGCCGCGTCGCTGTCGCCGTCGGCCGGGTAGAGGAGCGAGCGGCCGGCGACGAGACCGCGCACGCCCGGGAGCGCGAGACTCGCCTTCCAGCTCTCCAGCAGGTCCGCGAAGGGCATGCCGCCGTCGCCGCCGAGCAGCAGGGTCGGCAGGGTCGTGGAGCGCATGACGCGCTCCATGTCGTCGACCACGGGGAGCTTGAGCCAGCTGTAGGCGCTCGAGGCGCCGAGACCGGATGCGACCGCGATCGACTCGATGACAGCATCCGGCGTCAGGTCGTTGACGACGCGGCCGTCGACGCGGCGCGACAGGAACGGTTCGAGCATGATCGGCAGCCGGCGGGCCGCCGCGCGGCTCACCGCGCGCGCGGAGGCCTCGAGCGTGCGCGCGGTGCCCGCGTCCTCGCGCGCGATGCGCAGGAGGAGCTTGGTCATGTCGTAGCCACGCTCGACCATCTCGTCGACGTCGGGCCCCGTGAAGCGGTCGTCGAACTCGAACGACGCGCCGCGCAGACCACCGCGGTTGAGCGATCCGACGACGATCTTGTCGTCGAGCACGCCCAGCACGGCGAGGTCGTCGAGGATGTCGGCGGTCGCGAGCACGCCGTCGACACCCGGCAGCGCGAGGGCGCGCACGAGCTTCGCGATGAGCTCGCGGCGGTCGGCCATCGCGAGCGGGTCGTCGCCCACCCCGAGTGCGGCGCGTGCCGGATGATCCGCGGCGACGATGAAGAGCCGGCCGTCGTCGGGCAGCAGGGGACGGCGTCGACGCGCCGCGTAGCGCTCCCCCGCGCTCTCCGGATGCTCGGCCCGCCAGCGGTCGAGCACGCTCAGGTCGGTCACGACGCCTCCCCGAGCCGCTCGAGCACCTCGTCGGTGAAGGGCATGGCTGTCGAGCATTCGCGTCGCCCCGCGACGATCGCGCCGGCGACGTTGGCGAAGCGCAGCGTGCGGTCGAGGCTCCACCCCTCGAGCAGGCCGTGCAGGAGGGCGCCGCCGAACGCGTCGCCCGCGCCGAGGCCGTTGACGACGTCCACGGGGCACGGCGGGACCTCGACGCGCTCGTCGGCGGTCTTCGCGAGCACGCCGCGGGGGCCCTGCTTCACGATCGCGAGCTCGACGCCGCGCTCGAGCAGCGCATCCGCCGCCCGGTCGGGGTCGGTCTCGCCGACGGCGACCTCGCACTCCTCCTGGTTGCCGACGGCGACCGTGACGTGGTCGAGCGCGCGACCCACCCAGCCGCTCGCCTCGGACGGGTCGGCCCAGAACATCGGACGGTAGTCGAGGTCGAGCACCGTCGTGCCCCGGCGGCCGCGGGCCTCGAGGGCGGCGAGCTGCGCGGTGCGGGCCGGGTCCTTGCACAGCCCCGTGACGGTCACCCAGAAGATGCGCGCCTCGCGGATGGCGTCGAGGTCGAGCTCCTCCTCCCGGATCTCGAGGTCGGGGGCCGTGGGCTGACGGTAGAAGTAGAGCGGGAAGTGGTCGGGCGGGAAGATCTCGCAGAACGTGACGGGCGTGGGCACGCCTGCCACCCGCGAGATGAAACGCGTGTCGACGCCGAGCCGCGCGGCCTCGCGGACGACGTAGTCGCCGAACGGGTCCTCCCCCGCGCGCGTGATGAGCGCGACCCGGTGGCCGTGGCGCGCGGCGGCCACGGCGACGTTGGTCGCGCTGCCGCCGAGGTACTTGCCGAAGGTGCTCACCTCGGCGAGCCCCACGCCATCCTGCAGCGGGTAGAGGTCGACACCCGAACGCCCGAGTGCGACCACCTCGAAGGGCCCGGTCTCCGGGCTGCTCGACTGCTCCGTCATGCCCCTAGCCTAGCTTTGTCATTACATATTCACAAACCGCGCGGCGGTGGTCACCAGTCGTGCACGGTGCCGTCCGCGAGGCGGTTGTACGGCAGGTAGGCCTGCACGTACGGGTACTTGCCCGCCTCGTCGACGTCGAGCTCGACGCCGAGGCCCGGCTTGTCGCCCGGGTGCAGCATGCCGTCCTGCCACGTGAAGGACTGCTGGAAGACCTGGTTGGTCTTCTCGCCGTGCTGCATGTACTCCTGGATGCCGAAATTGTGGATCGCAAGGCCCAAGTGCATCGCCGCGGCCATGCCGACCGGCGAGATGTCGGTCGGGCCGTGCATGCCGGACTTGATCTGGTACTGCGAGGCGTAGTCGAGCACCTTCTTGAGGTGCGTGATGCCGCCCGTGTGGGTGACCGCCGAGCGCACGTAGTCGATGAGCTGCTCGCGGATGATCTGCTGGTAGTCCCACACGGTGTTGAAGATCTCGCCGATCGCGAGCGGCGTCGTCGTGTGCTGACGCACGAGGCGCAGCGCCTCCTGGTTCTCCGCCGGGGTGCAGTCCTCGAGCCAGAACAGGTCGTACGGCTCGAGCGACTTGCCGAGCTGCGCCGCCTGGATCGGGGTCATGCGGTGGTGGCCGTCGTGCAGCAGCGGGAGCTCGGGGCCGAACTCGTTGCGCACCGCCTCGAACACCGTCGGGATGTGGCGCAGGTACGAGCGGGTGTCCCAGTCCTCCTCGTTCGGCAGCCCGCCGCGCTGGGCCGGCTCGTGGTCGTAGCGCACGCCCGAGTTCGCCTCGTAGGTCGCGTTGGACGCGATGCCGTAGATCGACTTGAGGCCGGGCACGGCCGCCTGGATGCGGATGGCCTTGTAACCCTGCTCCTGGTGCGCGCGCACCGAGTCGAAGAGCTCGGGCAGCGTCTTGCCCGAGGCGTGACCGTAGGCGAGCAGACCGTTGCGCGAGGCGCCGCCGAGCAGCTGGTACACCGGCATGCCCGCCGCCTTGCCCTTGATGTCCCACAGCGCCATGTCGACGGCGGCGATCGCGGCCATCGTGACGGGACCGCGGCGCCAGTAGGCCGAGCGGTACAGGAACTGCCAGGTGTCCTCGATGCGGTGCGCGTCGCGGCCGATGAGGAGCGGCACGACGTGGTCCTTGAGGTAGGACACGACGGCGAGCTCGCGGCCGTTGAGCGTCGCGTCGCCGAGACCCGTGTGGCCCTCGTCGGTGGTCAGCTTGAGCGTCACGAAGTTCCGGTCGGGGCTCGTGACGATCACTTCCGCCTTGTCGATGATCATGGGTGCTCCTTGACGGTCAGCGGCCGAGGCCGAGGGACGAGATGACGGCGCGGAAGGCGCGGGCGCGCTCGGCGAGCGCCGCCTGGTCGCCTCCGCGGGTGGGGGCGTCGCCGAGCAGCGGCCCGCCGACGCCGACGGCGAAGGCGCCCGCCGCGAAGAACTCCTCGACGGTGTCGAGCGAGACGCCGCCGACGGGGAGGATGCGCGCATCCGGGAACGGGTCCCGCACGGCGCGCAGGTACCGGGGTCCGAGGGCGGACGCCGGGAAGAGCTTGACGGCGGCCGCACCCAGGTCCAGCGCGGTCTGGATCTCGGTGGGCGTGTAGACGCCCGGCAGCGCGCCGACCCCGTTGCGGATCGCATACGCGACCGAGGTGCTGAGGCTCGGGGTCACGATGAACTGCGCCCCGGCCTCGACCGACGCGTCGACCTGCGCCTCGGTGAGCACCGTGCCGGCGCCGACCACGGCGTCCGCGGGGGCCGCCGCCGCGATCTCGCGGATCGCGTCGACGGCGCTGTCGAGGGTGAGCGGGATCTCGAGCACGCGCACGCCCTCCGCGAAGAGCGTGAGGGCCGACGCGACGGTCGCCTCGACGTCGGTGCCGCGGATGATGGCGACGAGGCGCTCCCGCTCGACGCGGTCGCGCAGGGCGTCGCGGTCGACGGTCACCACTCCGCCACCGAGCCGTCCGCGTGGCGCCACACGGGGTTCTGCCAGCGCTCCCAGCCCGCCGAGGCCGTCCGCACGGCGGCCTCGTCGATCTCGATGCCGAGACCGGGGCCCGTGAGGCGCTCGAAGCATCCGTCCACGAACTTGAGCGGCTCGGTGTCGGCCACGTAGTCGAGCACCTCGGCGCCCTTGTTGTAGTGGATGCCGATCGACTGCTCCTGGATGAGGTAGTTCGGCGTCGCGAACCCCACCTGCAGGCACGATGCGAGCGCGAGCGGGCCGAGCGGGCAGTGCGGCGCGATGACCGCGTCGTACGCCTCGGCGAGCGCGGCGATGCGACGCACCTCCGAGATGCCGCCCGCGTGCGACAGGTCGGGCTGCGCGATCGCGATGCCCGCCTGCAGCACGGGCAGGAACTCCTGGCGGCTGTAGAGGCGCTCGCCGGTCGCGATCGGGATCGTCGTCGCGTCGACCATGCGGCCGATCACGTGGGAGTTCTCGGGCACGACGGGCTCTTCGATGAAGAACGGATGCAGCGGCTCGAGCAGCGGGGCGAGCCGGCGCGCGGTCGCGAGCGTGAAGCGGCCGTGGCAGTCGACGGCGACGTCGCGGTCGGGGCCGAGCACCTCGCGCGCGCTCGCGACGCGCGCCACGACGCCGTCGAGCTCGGCGACCGAGCCGTTGCGGCTCATCTTCCCCGATGCGTTCATCTTGACGGCGGTGAGACCCACCTCGAGCTGCGCCGAGATGTGGTCGGCGACCTCCGACGGGTCGTCGCCGCCGACCCAGCCGTAGGCCCGGATGCGGTCGCGCACGGCGCCGCCGAGCAGCTGGTGCACGGGCACGCCGAGGCGCTTGCCGAGCAGGTCCCACAGGGCTTGGTCGACACCCGAGACCGCGCTCGCGAGCACGGGGCCGCCGCGGTAGAACTGCCCCTTCGTGAGCACCTGCCAGTGGTCCTCGATGAGGGCGGCGTCGCGCCCCACGAGGTACTCGGCGAACTGCTCGACGGCCGCCGACACTACGTCGGCGTACCCCTCGAGCGAGGCCTCACCCCAGCCGACGAGGCCGTCGGCCGTCTCGATGCGCACGAAGACCCAGCGGGGCGGGACGGGAAAGACCTCGACTCGCGCGATCCGCGATCCGCTCTCGGTCGGCTGGTCGATCATGCGCTCTCCTGGACGATCGGGAGGTAGTGCTCGAGCACCTGCTCGACGATGACCTCGGGGGCGGGCTCGACGCTCACGCGCAGGCCGCGCTCGTCGGCGGCGAGCGGTTCGAGCGTGTCGTACTGCGACTGGAGGAGACCCGGCGGCATGTACTCGTGGGTGCGGGTGCGGACGCGATCGGCCACGAGCTCCATGGGTCCGTACGGCTCCACGAAGAACACCTCGGGGTCGAAGGAGCGGATGAGGTCGCGGTAGCTGCGGCGCAGCGCCGAGCACACGATCACGAGACCGCCCGTCGCGCGGTGGTCGGCGAGCGACTGGCCCACGAGCCGCAGCCACGGCTCGCGGTCCTCGTCGGTCAGCGGTCGCCCGGAGGCCATGAGCTCGACGTTGCGCGGCGGGTGCAGCCGGTCGCCGTCGATGAACGGCACCCCGAGCCGCTCCGCGAGGAGCGTACCGACGGTCGTCTTGCCGACCCCCTGCACCCCCATCACGACGATCGAGACGACGGGTCCCTGCACCATGCCCGGTTCAGCCCTTCGTGGCGCCGGCCGTGAGGCCCGACACGATGTACCGCTGCGTGAAGAGCGCGATGAGCATGATCGGCGTCGTCACGACGACCGACGCGGCCATGAGCGCACCCCAGTCGATCGAGGCGTAGCCGATGAAGTCGAAGATCGCCACGGGGAGGGTCTTCGTCGACGGGCCCGACAGCACGAGCGCGAACATGAAGTTGTTCCAGCTGAAGATGAACGACAGGATCGTCGCCGTCGCGATGCCGGGCACCGAGAGCGGCAGCGTGATCCGGAAGAACGCCGAGATGGGCGTGAGACCGTCCACCTGCGCCGACTCCTCGAGCTCCTCGGGCAGCTGGTCGAAGAACGACATCATGATGTAGAGGATCAGCGGCAGCGACACGAACATGTGCGACAGGATGAGCGGCACGAAGCTGCCCGTCATCTTCAGCTGGGCGAAGATGTAGTACCACGGCACGAGCAGGCTGACGCCCGGGATGATGCGCGCGAGCAGCACGACCGTCGCCGACTTGTTCATCACGAAGCGGCTCATGGCGTAGGCCGCCGGCACCGCGAGCACGAGCGACAGCGCCGTCGCCATGAACGCGATGAAGAACGAGTTCCAGATGTAGACGAGGTAGTTGCCGCGGCGCGGATCGAACACCGTGCCGTAGTTGTCGAGGGTCGGCTCGAAGAAGATCGCCTTGCTCGAGTCGTAGATCTGGACGTTGTACTTGAAGCTCGCGAGCACCATCCACACGATGGGCCCGAGGAACATCACGACGATGACGGCGAGTCCGATCGCGCGGCCCAGCGGGCCCCACTTGAACGGACGGCGGCGGCGGGCGGGCGCGGTGGCGCGGCCCTGGGCGAGCGCGGTCACGACTTGGCCTTTCTCTGCATCTGGAGCACCCAGATGACCGCGAGGATCATCAGGAAGAACAGGATGAGCACGGCGGATGCGAGGCCGTACTCGTTGTAGTCGAAGCTCAGGCCGTAGGCGTAGACGTTGAGCGTCTCCACGTCGTGGAACGCGCCGCCGCCCTTGCCCTTGGTGGCGTAGAGGATGTCGAAGGTCTTGAGGGCGTCGATGCCGCGCAGCAGCACGGCCGCGATGATCACGGGGCGCATGAGCGGCACCGTCACGTACCAGAAGCGCTGCCAGGCGTTGGCGCCGTCCATGCGGGCCGCCTCCTGCGGCTCGTCGGACAGGCTCGTGAGGCCGGCGAGCAGGATGAGCGCCACCATGGGCGTCCACTGCCAGATGTCGACGAACGTGAGGGTCGCGAGCGACGTGTTCGGGTCGGCGAGCCACGGCTGGGCGGGGATGCCGAACCAGCTGAGCATCTCGTTGACGAAGCCGATGTTGGGTTCGAAGAGCAGACGCCACATCATGCCCACGGCGACGGGCGTCGCGACGAGGGGCAGGAGCACGATCGTGCGGACCACGCCCTGGCCGCGGAACGGCTTCCAGAGCAGGAGCGCGATGACCATGCCGAGCACGAGCTCGAAGAAGAGCGCACCGCCCGTGAAGGCGAAGGTGCGGCCGACCGAGGGCCAGAAGCGCTCGGTGTCCGTGAGGGCCTCGAGGTAGTTCTCGAAGCCGATGAAGTCGAAGTCGCGGCGCACCGAGCGACGCGAGTCCGTGAGGCTGAGGATCAGCGTCCACGCGAGCGGGACGACGAGCAGGAGGGCGACGAAGGCCATCGACGGCCCGGCGAACAGCCACTTGCGGTGCTTGTTCGCCCAGCGGCTGATGCGCTCGCGCGTGGGCAGTTCCGCCCGGTTCTGAACAGCGGTCATGGTGTGGTCCATCCTGTGCCCGCCGCCGCCCCGACAGGGCCGGGGCGACGGCGGGCGTCATTCATGGAGTGTTACTGGGCGTCCTGCGCGAGGAACTCGGTGAACGCGGCGTCCGCCTCGTCGATCGCGGCGTCGACGTCACCGCCGGCGATCGCGGCGACGATCGGGTTGCCGACGATCTCACGGGCCTTGGGGACCTCGATGACGAGCGGGCGGTCGTAGCCGACGCCGTTCTCACCGTTGATCTTGATGGCCTCGAGGAGCTCCTCCGGGTAGTCGGCGTTGGCGGTCGGGTCGGCCCACACCGAGGTGCGCGCACCCGAGACGCCGAGCTTCGCCATCTTGAGGGCGGTCTCCTTGGAGGTCGCCCACTTGATGAACTCCCACGCGGCGGTCTTGTTGGCCGACTCCTCGTTGATTGCGAGCGCCCAGGCCGCGACGTTGTAGGGCTTCGAACCGGCCGGGCCCTCGGGGAACGGCGCGAATCCGACGTTGTCGGCGACCGTCGACTGCGACGGGTCGGTCATGTTCTTGTAGAGGCTGTCGGCGTCCGCGATGAAGGCGGCCTGGCCCTGCTGGAACACGGCGAAGGCCTCGGGCCAGCTCATCTCGGGGTTGACCGTGGCGTTCGTGTAGCCGCTGATGAGACGGCCGTAGTACTTGTACGCCTCACGCGCCTCGTCGGAGCCGATCGAGGACTCGGTGCCGTCGAACCAGTCGCCGCCGTGGCTGTAGAGGAACGCGCTGAACTGCGTGACCGCGGCGGACTTGCCGGTGCGGCCGACGTAGCCGGCGACGTCGGGGTTGGCCTCGTGGATGGCCTTGGCGGCCGCTTCGAGCTCCTCGAGCGTCGTGGGCACCTCGAGGCCCGCGGCCTCGAGCAGGTCCTTGCGGTAGTAGAGCACGGTGCGCTCGGTGATGATCGGCACGCCGACGACCTCACCCTCGTAGGTGGTGAGCGAAGCGGGGCCCTCCTGGAAGTCGGACCAGTCCCACTCGGCGTCGCCTTCGACCTGCTCGGTGAGGTCCGCGAGGTAGCCGTTGTCGGCGAAGAGCTTGTTCTCCTGCAGCGGGCGGTACATGAGGACGTCGATCTCGTCCGTACCCGCGTTGAGCTTGACGTTGTACTGGTCGGAGAGCTGGTCCTCCGCGAGCTGGGTGATCTCGACCTTCGCGCCGGTCTGCTCCTCGAACTCGGGGATGAGATCCTTGATGGTCTCCGTCCACACGTGGTTCGCGAGCGTGACCCGGATGGTCGTGCCCTCGATGCTCGCGTCCTCGTCGATGCCGCTGTCCGAGCTGCACGCGACGAGCGACGCTGCGACCACCGCTGTAGTTGCCGCCGCGAGTGCGCGGACGGCAGATGATCCGTACTTCACTGTATCTCCCATCAGTTGCCGTGCCTCTTTGTCACGGCCCCGGCAGGTGCGCCTATACATCTGCCTACTGACGCGATGCTAAACGCATTTGTCATACATATCAATTCGTGTGATCGAAAAGATATGATCCCCGCATGACCAGCAACGGGGCGGTGGTCGCAGCGTCGCTCGTCGCGTGCAGCTCGGACAGCGGCATCGACGAG
>RDDZ01000028.1 GCA_003852775.1 Microbacteriaceae bacterium
ACACCTCGGTGGAGGCGAGCATCCACCGAACGGGGGATGCCGAAACCACCGGGCGGGAGAGGGCACGGCCCGGCGGTCACGCCAGCATGGAGGCATGACCACAGAGAACGTCGTCGAGGTGCGGGGACTCCGCAAGACGTACAAGGGCGGCTTCGAGGCCGTCCGCGGCATCGACTTCGACATCCACCGCGGCGAGACCTTCGCCCTGCTCGGCCCGAACGGGGCCGGCAAGTCCACCACCATCGAGATCCTCGAGGGCTACCGCGACCGCACGGGCGGCGAGGTGCGCGTGCTCGGCACCGACCCCCGCCGCGGCGACCTCGCCTGGAAGGCGAAGCTCGGGATCGTGCTGCAGTCGACCGGCGAGACCGGCACCGCGACCGTGCGCGAGGCCCTCACCCACTTCGCGGGCTACTACCCGAACCCGCGCGACGTCGACGAGGTGATCGCCGCCGTCGGGCTCGAGGAGAAGGCGCGCACGCGCATCTCGCGCTTGTCGGGCGGCCAGAAGCGCCGCGTCGACGTCGCGCTCGGCATCATCGGGCGCCCCGAGCTGCTCTTCCTCGACGAGCCGACCACGGGCTTCGACCCTGAGGCGCGCCGCCAGTTCTGGGCCCTCATCCGCTCGCTCCGCGACGAGGGCACCACGATCCTCCTCACCACCCACTACCTCGACGAGGCCCAGCAGCTCTCCGACCGCGGCGGCATCATCGCCGGCGGCGAGCTCGTGGCGATCGGGGCGATCGACGAGCTCGGCGGAGCGGAGGCGCGCATCCCGATCGTGCGCTGGGTCGAGGGCGGCGTCATCCGCCAGGAGCGCACGACCGAACCCGGCGCCCTCGTCGCCCGCCTCGCGGCGACCGGCGAACCGGAGCGGCTCGAGGTCATCCGCCCGAGCCTCGAAGACATCTACTTGGAGCTCGTCGGCGAGAACGCCCGCACCGCCGTGGCGGCCGACGACGCCCCCGCTCTCGAAGGGAGCCTCGCGTGACCACCGCCACCGCATCCGCATCCGTCCGCACCCCGTCGTTCGGACTCGCCCGCACCGTGCGCATCGGCGTCTCGCGGGTCGGCTACGAGCTGCGCGCCTACTTCCGCCAGGGCGACACGGTGTTCTTCACCTTCCTGTTCCCGCTGCTCATGCTCACGATCTTCTCGGTCGCGTTCAGCGACGCGGAGTTCGGCCGCACCCCCGACGGCGCGCCCATGACGGCGGCGCAGTACTACCTGCCGGCGATGCTCGCGGCGGGCCTGCTGCTCTCGGGCCTGCAGAACATGGCCACCGACATCGCAACGGAGCGCAGCGACGGCACCCTCAAGCGCCTCGCCGGCACCCCGCTCTCCCCCGTGAGCTACTTCATCGGCAAGATCGGCCAGGTGCTCGTGACGGGCCTCGCCCAGGCGGCGCTGCTCATCGTCGCCGCGCGCGTCGCCTTCGACGTGCCGTTGCCGGAGACCGCCGAGCAGTGGGGCACCTTCGCGTGGGTGTTCCTGCTGGGTGTCACGACCTGCGCCATCCTCGGCATCGGGCTCGCGGGTCTGCCCCGCTCGGGCAAGAGCGCGTCGGCCGTGATCATCCCGATCGTGCTCGTGCTGCAGTTCGTGTCGGGCGTCTACATCCAGTTCACGATGCTGCCCGAGTGGCTGCAGAACGTCGCCAACCTGTTCCCGCTCGCCTGGCTCGCCCACGGGATGCGGTCGGTCTTCCTCCCGGCGCAGTACGCCACGCTCGAGGCGGGCGGCGAGTGGAACCTCGTCGGCATCGCGCTCGTGTGCGGCATCTGGCTCGTCGCGGGTCTCGTCATCACGCGCCTCACCTTCCGCTGGATCCGCAAGGATGGCTGAGTGATCCGTTCACCCTGGTGGCTGCTGGTGCTCGCCGCGGCCACCGTCGGACCGGTCGTCTTCCTGACGATCCTCGGCTCCCCCGTCGCGGAGATCGCGACGGGGGCGGCCGTGTGCGCGGCGTACGCCGCGGTGTTCCTGCTGCTGCGCCCGCGCGTCGAGGAGGGCAACCGGTACGCGCTCGTGCTGACGGTCGCGACGATCGCCTGGGCGGCGACCCTGACGAGCCTCGACGGCATCCTCGCCGTCACGCAGACCGTGGCCTTCCCGCTCGCGTGGGTCGTCGCGAGCGGTCGCCGGTGGGCGCTCGTCGCGAGCCTCGGCGTCGCTCTCGCCGTCGGCGCGGGCTTCCTCATCGGCGACGGGCCGGATGCGATCGGCACCGCGATCGTGAGTCAGACGCTCTCGTTCGGGTTCTCGACGATCATGGGCCTCTGGATCTCGCGCATCGCCGAGCTCGGCGACGAGAAGGCGCGCCTGCTCGAGGAGCTGCAGGCCACGCAGTCCCAGCTCGCGGCGGCGGAGCGGGATGCCGGCGTCACGCACGAGCGTGCCCGCATGTCGCGCGAGGTGCACGACACCGTCGCCCAGTCGCTCACGGGCCTCGTCATGCTCGCCCAGCGCGCCCGCCGCGATCACGCCAACGGCACCCTCGACGACGAGCTCCTCGAGCTCATGGAGACGGGCGCGCGCGACGCGCTCGCCGAGACCCGCGCGCTCGTCGCGTCTTCCGCACCCGTCGAGCTGTCGCAGGGCGGCATCGCGGACGCCCTCCGTCTGCTCGGGGAGCGCTTCGAGCGCGAGACGCGCATCCGGGTGACCGTGGAGACCGCGATCGGGGCACCTCTCGACCGCGCGACCGAGGTCGTGCTGCTGCGTTGCGCTCAGGAGGGTCTCGCGAACGTGCGCAAGCACTCGCAGGCGACCCGCGCGCACCTGGCGCTCACCGCGGATGCCGACGGCACCCGGCTCACGGTGCGCGACGACGGACGCGGCTTCCCCGCCGAGGCTCAGCCGGGCTTCGGCCTCGCGGGGCTCCGCGACCGGCTGGGGCTCGCGGGCGGCACGCTCGAGGTCGACGGCACACCCGGTGCGACGACCATCACCGCGACCCTTCCCGCGGGAGGTGCGGCGTGATCCGGATCCTCGTGGTCGACGACCACCCCGTCGTGCGCGCCGGCATCGTGGCGCTGCTCGACGACGCCCCCGACATCGAGATCGTCGGCACCGCGTCGAGCGGCGAGGAGGCGCTCGCGCTCGTGCCCTCCACCTCGCCCGACCTCGTCGTCATGGACCTGCGGATGCCGGGCATCGACGGCGACGAGGCGACCGCCCGCATCCTCGCGGCGCACCCGGACGTGCGCGTGCTCATCCTCACCACCTACGAGACGGATGACGCGATCCTCTCGGCGATCGCCGCCGGCGCGAGCGGCTACCTGCTCAAGGCGGCGCCCGAGGAGGAGCTGCTCGCGGGCGTGCGCGCCGTCGCGGCGGGTGAGGTGGCGCTCGCGCCGAGCGTGAGCCGGATGCTCGTGGCCCGCACGCGCGAGCCCGCCAAGGCCGCGGGGCCCGAGCTCAGCCCGCGCGAGCTCGAGGTGCTGCGGCTCGTCGCCGAGGGGCTGTCCAACCGCGAGATCGGAGCGCGCATCCACCTCGGCGAGGCCACCGTGAAGACCCACCTCATGAAGGCGTTCGGCAAGCTCGGCGTCAACGACCGCACGCGCGCGGTGACGCGGGCGATGGAGCTCGGGATCCTGTGATCACCGCTGGTTGAGTAGCCCGCGCAGCGGGCGTGTCGAAACCAGCCCACGCACCACCCCCGGCTGGTTTCGACACGCGCCTGCGGCGCTACTCAACCAGCGGCTAGAGCAGCGGCTCGACCTCGTCCCACGTGGGCATCGACGTCGATGCGCCGGCGCGGGTCGTCGCGATCGCCGCGGCGACCGCGGCGGCCCGCAGCGCCTCCGGATCCGACGCCCCCGCCGCGAGCCGCGCCACGAGCACGCCCGTGAAGGTGTCGCCCGCACCGGTCGTGTCGACCGGCGTCACCGCGTACGGCTCCACCTCCTCGACGATCTCGCCGCCCCGCGCCACGAGCGCCCCACGTGCGCCCCGCGTCATGACGACCGTGCCGGCGCGCTTCGAGAGCGCCCGCGCGGCATCCGTCTCGTCGTCGAGGCCGGCGAGCTCGCGCGCCTCGCCCGCGTTCGGCACGAGGATGTCGACGGCGTCCAGGAAGTCCTCCGGCAGCGGCAGCACGGGCGCCGGGGTCACGACCGTGGTGACGCCGACGGAGCGCGCGAAGGCGACGGCCTCCGCGACGAGCGGCAGCGGCCGCTCGAACTGCACCACGAGGTGGCGGGCCGCGCGGATGGCCGCGCGCTGCACGTCGTCGAGCGGCAGCTCCACGCCGTTCGCGTCGGGCACGACGACGATGGCGTTCTCGCCGCCGTCGAGCACCGAGATGTGCGCCGTGCCGGTGGGGCGCTCGACGAGCGCGATGCCGTCGGTGTCGACCCCGGCCGCCTGGAGCGTCTCGCGCAGCTCGCGCCCGAACGCATCCCCGCCGACCGCCCCGAGGAACGCCACCGAGCCGCCGACGCGCGCCGCGGCGATCGCCTGGTTGAGGCCCTTGCCTCCCGGCACGGTCGAGAACGAGCTGCCGAACATCGTCTCGCCGGGCTCGGGCAGCCGGGGCTGCCGCACGACGAGATCCATGTTGGCGCTTCCCAGCACCACGATGTCGCTCACAGCCTCACCCCCACGAACACGGGCTCCGGGTGGAGCCGCACACCGAACTGCGCGAGCACGCGCATCTGCACGAACGCGGCGAGCTGCACGACGTCGGCAGCCGTCGCTCCGCCGCGGTTGACGATCGCCAGCGTGTGCTTCGACGAGATCGCCGCACCCGACCCCGGCAGCGAGAAGCCGCGCGGGATGCCGGAGCGCTCGATGAGCCACGCCGCCGAGAGCTTCACCTCGTAGGGCCCGGAGGCGAGGGCCGGCACGTCCTCGCCGGGCGCGAGCACGCGGTCCGCCTCCTCGGGCGAGACGGGCCAGCGCGGCGCCTCGGGCGGGAGGGTGCGCGCGAACGACTCGGACACGATCGGGTTGGTGAAGAACGAGCCCGCGCTCACCGAGTCGGGATCGGCGGCGTCGAGCACCATGCCCTTGGAGGCGCGCAGCGCGAGCACCGCGCGGCGGGCGTCGGCGAGCGGCACGCGGTCTCCGAGCGACACGTCGAGGGCGGATGCGAGCTGCGCGTAGGCGACGGGGCCCGACCATCCCCCCGCGTCGAGGTCGAGCTCGATCGCGAGCACGATGCCGGCGCGGCCGCGCTTGAGGGCGCTCGTGCGGTAGCCGAGGCCGAGGTCGCGTGCGTCGAGGCGCAGCACTTCACCCGTCTCGTAGTCGAGGAAGTCGATGCCGACGAGGCGCTCGCCGACCTCCTGGCCGTAGGCGCCGATGTTCTGCACGGGCGCGGCGCCGACGGTGCCGGGGATGCCGCTGAGCGCCTCGATGCCCGCGAGCCCCGCGTCGACGGTGGCGGCGACGAGCGCGTCCCAGTTCTCCCCCGCGGCGGCGCGCACGCGCGCGTGCTTGCCGTCGGCGTCGAGGGCGATGTCGATACCGCGGGTGGCGACGCGGATGACGGTGCCGTCGAACCCGTCGTCGGCGATCACGACGTTGGAGCCGCCGCCGAGCAGCAGCCAGTCCTCGCCCGTCTGCCACACCTCGAGCGCGGTGCCGACGAGCTCGTCGCGCGTCGTCGGGGCCACGAGCTCGCGCGCGGGACCGCCCACGCGCAGCGTCGTGAGCTCGGCGAGACGCGGGGCGTCCACGCCCGTCACGACTCCAGACGCACGACCGCCTGGGCCTTGCCGAGCACGGTCTCGCCGTTGAAGGTCACCGTGAGGTCGATGCGCGCGGCGTCCTCGTCGATCCGGCCGACCTTGGCGACGACGTTCACGAGGGCGCCGTCCGCCGGGTCGACCACGACGGGGCGGGTGAAGCGCACCTGGTAGTCGACGACACGGCCGGGGTCGCCCACCCAGTCGACGACGGGCTGCACGGCGAGCCCCATCGTGAGCATGCCGTGCGCGAGCACCCCCGGCAGGCCGACGGACGCGGCGACGTCGTCGCGGTAGTGGATGGGGTTGAAGTCGCCGGATGCGCCGGCGTAGCGCACGAGGGAGTCGCGGCTGAGCGCGTACTCGGCCTCGGCGATCACGTCGCCGACGGTCAGGTCGGAGAGGGCGGGCGTGCTCATTCGTCACCTCGCACGACGAGGGTGGAGGTCGCGGTCACGACGTGCTCGCCGGCCGCGTCGGCCACGAGCGCGTCGGCGGTGACCATCGAGTGGCCGCCGAGGGTCTTGACGCTCGTGACGGTCAGGGTGGCCGTGAGCTCGTCGCCCGCGACGATCGGTCGGCTGTAGCTGAAGCGCTGGTCGCCGTGCACGACGCGGCTGAAGTCGATGCCCCCGTCGGGGTCGGCGAGCAGCTGCGCGAGCGCGTGCTCCTGCACGACGACGGGGAAGGTCGGCGGCGCCACGACGTCCGCGTAGCCCGCGGCGCGGGCGGCCTCGACGTCGTGGTGGAGGGGGTTGGTCGCGAACACGGCGCGGGCGAACTCGCGCACCTTCTCACGTCCCACCAGGTAGGGGGCGGTCGGCGGGTAGCTCCGCCCCTGAAGCTCGGGATTGACGCTCACCCGTCGAGCCTAACGGGGGCGGGCCGAGACGTGAGGAACCCCGGCGACCGTCGCGGTCAGCCGGGGTTCCAGGGGGTCTATGCGGTGGTGCTGCCTTACTGGCAGGACTCGCAGTAGAGGTCGTCCATCGGGTCGACCGGAACTGCGTAGCCACCGACGGTGTCGACGTCGTTCATGGCAACCTCCCTCAAAAGTCTCAACTAGTGGTCCAAGGTTTTCGCCCTGGTGGATCACCACTATATAACGGGAATTCCACGAATGTCATTCCCCTAGATGTTGTGTCTCGGCGTGTCGCGCATCGAACTCTCCGAGCGCTTTCATCACACCACCAGCCACCGACATCGGCGGCCCCCGGGACCGGGACGACGGGTCTCAGGAACGCGTGAGCGCCGCGATGCGGGCCACCGCCTCCGTGAGCACCTCGGGGCTGCACGCGACGTTGAGGCGCACGTATCCGCGACCCTCGCGGCCGAACGCGGGCCCGTTCGAGAGGGCGACGCGCGCGTGCTCGAGGATGTGGGCGGCCGGGTCGTCGCCCCAGCCGTACGCCGAGAGGTCGATCCACGCGAGGTAGCTCGCGGACGGGCGCCGCAGACGCGCGAGCGGGAGCTCGGATGCCAGGAGCGACTCGAGCAGGGAGAAGTTCGCCGTGATCGCGGCGAGCGTGTCGGCGAGCCACTCCCGCGACTCGGCGAAGCCCGCCTGGGTCGCGACGAGCCCGAAGAGGCCGGTGCGGAAGGGCACCTCGAGCGGCAGCCCGCGCACGAGCTCCGTCATCCGCTCGGAGGCCGGCACGATGAAGGCCGCCTTGAGCCCCGCGAGGTTGAACGCCTTGCTGCCCGACTCCGCCGCGACGCCGTGCTCACGGGCCGCGTCGGACACCGTGAGGTACGGGGTGAACTCCACGCCCGGGTGCACGAGCGGCGCGTGGATCTCGTCGCTCACGACGAAGCCGCCGTGGCGGTCGACGATGCGCGCGAGCTCCTCGAGCTCGGCGCGCGAGTGCACGAGGCCGAGCGGGTTGTGCGGGTTGCACAGCAGCACGCCGCGAGCGCCGGCCGCGAGCGCCCGGTCGATCCCGGCGAGGTCGAGCGCGTACGAGGAGCCGTCGTCGAGCAGCGGCACCTCCACGACCCGCGCGCCGGCCTCCGGCACGAGCTCGAAGAACGGCGGGTAGACGGGCGGCGTGATGACGACGCCGTCGCCGGGCGCCGCGAGCCGACGCAGCGTCTCGACGATGACGACGCTCACATCCGTCGTCATGCCGAACAGCGCCGGGTCGGGCTCCCAGCCCCAGCTGTCGCGCGCGAACGCCGCGAAGGCCTCCACGGGGCCGCGCTCCTCCGGGTTCACGTAGCCCGTGTCGCTGCGGTCGACGGCCGCGTGCAGGGCGGCGGCGATCGCCGGCGCGAGCGGGTAGTCCATCTCGGCCACGAAGAGCGGGAGCACGTCGGACGGGTACGCCGTCCACTTCTCGCTGATGCGCCGCCGCAGGCTGTCGAGGGGTTCGGCGTGTGTCATTCCCACCTGACGATGCTAGGGCTGCGCCGCCGCTACGCTCGCCGGTGTGAGCGGCCTCGTCATCCCTCCCCCGGCGGCGCGGGAGATGCACACCGCCCGCGAGCGCCCGCGGCTCCCGCCGGGCACGCGCGTCGACGGCGTGTGGGTGTGGCTCATCGTCGTCGTCCCGTGGGTGCTCGCCTCCACGATCTACCTCTTCGACCTCCGCGCCGTGCTCGACGCCCTGTGGGTCGACGACGTGGAGGCGGCCCTCGGCCACGTCCTGCTGCACCTCGGGGTGCTCCTCGCGAGCTCGGTCGCGACGATCGGGCTCGCGCTCCTGTTCGCGTGGCGCGACGCGCGGAACCTGCGCGCCGCGGGGGTCGTGCACCCGTTCCCCTGGGGCTTCGCGGCGATCGCCGGCATCGTCTACCTGATCGGCCGGCACGTCGTCCTGCGCAAGGTGACGCGACCCCCGATCGCCCCGCTCGCGACCTCGATCGCGCTCTACGTGCTCTGGTACACGGTGTTCGCGGTGTGGGCGATCGCGACCGTCACGACGGGCCTCGCCGCCCTCGGGTCGCTCGTCTGATCGCGGCGGCCCTCCCCCTAGGATCGGTGACCGAGGAGGCTCCATGACCGACCACCACAACATGAGCCAGACCCCCGCCGCTCCCGGCTGGTACCCGGACGGATCCGGCGGCCAGCGATGGTGGGACGGCCGCGGGTGGACCGACCACACGGCCCCCGCCCCGGCGCCCGCGCTCAACAACCTCGTCGAGCGCCCGCGGCTGCCGGAGGGCGCACGCATCGACACCGTGTGGGTGTGGGTCGTGTCGCTCGCGACGCTCGTGACCGCGCTCCCGATCTTCTTCTTCGACTTCAGCGGCTACATGCGGGCCGTCATGGACGCCGAGGTCTCGGGGAGCACCGCGACGCTCTCCGGCGCGATCACGGGCTACATGGGCGGCGTGCTGCTCCTGACGGCGCTCAGCTGGGTCGCGTGGGGCTTCACGGTGTTCGCGGCGTACCGCGACTACAAGCACCTCGCATCGATCGGCGTCGTCCGCCCGTTCCACTGGGCGTTCGCGTTCATCCCGTACACGATCGTCTACCTCATCGGCCGCCACGTCGTGCTGCGCAAGGTGAGCCGCACGACGGGCTGGCCGCTGTGGGCGCACATCGCGGGCTACGTCCTCCTGATCATCGCGTCGCTCGTGTGGAGCATGGTGATGGTGCAGTCGATGCTGACGGAGTTCGTCTCCCGCTGACCCGGGCACCGTCGGGCCGATCAGACCTCGCGCAGGGCGTCCTTGGGCGCGAAGTCGACAGCGATGATCCGCCGGTTCGGCCGCACGAGCGCGCCCGGGAAGGCGGCGCGGATCAGCGCCTGCAGCTCGGGTCCGATGCGCCCGCGGCCCACGCGGTCCCACGCGAGGGTGAAGCGGATACCGTCTCCGCTCCGGCTCAGCCGCGCGGTCACACGACGGTCGGCGAGCGCCGCGCACGCGGCCTCGATCGTCGCGTGCTGCGTCTCGTCCATGTGCGATGAGAGATCGTCGGGGTCGTGGAGCCGCCACACGAGGTCGCTCAGCCACCTGCCGTCCACCTCGTCGACGAGCTCGCGACGGAGGGCCTCGCTGAGGGTGCGCGCCCGCTCGGACGCCTCGGCATCCGCACTCCCCTGCTCGAGCAGGCCACGTAGGAACGGCCCGATCTCGGCCTCGACGAGCGCGATGCGCTCCTCGCGCAGCTGCTCGCGGACCTCGTCGCGCAGCGTGTCGGCGAGGTCGGCCCGTGCCTCGCGGGAGTCCTCGCGCCACCCGACGAGCCGCTGGACGAGCACGTGGGAGAAGGTGGCGGCGCCGACGCTGGCACCCAGCACGAGTCCCGCGGTGAGGCCCGCGTACACGAGGGGGATGAGCTCCGAGCCGTACGCGATCTGCCCCGCGACGGTGACCGCGCCGACGACGACCGTGTCGACGACGCCCATGACGAGGATCTCGCGGGCCGGCCGGTAGCACCCGGTGACGAGCACGAGCAGGGCGTAGGCGATGGGTGCCCAGTCGGAGCGGACGGTCGCGTTGGTGCCCCACTGCGCTGCGGCTTCGAGCAGCACCGCGATGATGCAGAGCGTGTGGAGCCAGCCCGCGTGGGTGTACGAGAAGGGGGCCCGGCGCGGCGAGCTCGCGAAGATCGTGACGAGGCACGCACCCGCGATGGCCGCGAGGGCGAGCACGAGCACGGGACCGTCGTGGTACTCGGCGCGGTGGATGAGGCTGAGCGTCACCGCGAGGATGAACGCCGCCGCGGTGAGCGCCCAGACGAACAGCTGCGCTGTGACCCCGGCGAGGGGGTCGAGGCGCTGGGGCGTCGGCCGCGTCATGCTCCGCCCTCCGCCGCGTACGGCACGGACAGGTGCACCGAGGTCCCGGACCCCGGGCTGCTCCACACGCGCACGCGACCCCCGAGGCGCTCGATGCGTCCACGCACCGACTCGCTGAGCCCCAGCCGGTCGTGCGGCACCGTGTCGGGGTCGAAGCCGACACCCTCGTCGATGACGGTGACGCTCACTCCGTCGCCGTCGCGCGCGACCGTGACCCAGGCATCGGAGACCCCCGCGTGCCGGGCGACGTTGACGAGGCACTGCTCGACGGCGCCGCGCAGCGCCTCCGTCGCCGAGGGCGGGAGCGTCGCGAGCGCCGAGGGGTCGCCCTCGATCGCGACCCGGAGGCCCGCGGCCTCGCCGACCGCGCGGATCCAGGCGCCCGACGCGAGGTCGGGGGCCGCATCCGCGCGCAGCGCCGGCAGCATGGCGCTCGACTCGAGCCCGCGCTCGATCATGAGACGCTCCGCGTCGGTCAGCGGGCCGGGCTCGCGGGAGGAGAGCGCCGCGAGCGCGCCGAGGATCGTGTCGTGCAGCCGCGCGATGGACTCGCGCCCCTCGCGCTCGCGCACGCGGCGCACGCGCATCCGGCGGTCGGCCGCGGCGAGCGTGTCCGAGCGTCCGCGCGAGCGGGCTCGGGCGAGCGGGAACGACGCGTAGCAGACCCCGAGGCCGATGGCGAGCAGCAGCGGTGGGGCGTCGAAGCGGTAGGGCAGGCCGACGACGAAGGCGGTGGCAACCGTCGTGCTCTCGGTGGCGATGTAGCCGAAGAGGCCGCCCGCGATGCCGCCGGTCCAGCGGTCGGCGGTGGCCCACGTGATGACGCCGAGGCTCTTCGAGACGGAGAGCAGGAAGCCCGCCGTGCCGGCGTAGGCCTGCGCCGGCGACTCGGCGACAGCGACCGTGAGCGCCGAGAAGCCCGCGAGCGCGATGACCGTCAGCAGGATGTAGAGACGGATGCTGAGCGGGTCGAACCTCCACGCCAGGAACTCGCACGTGGTGAGCACGAGGAGCGGCACGAGCAGCCAGGGCACGACGGAGCCCGGCTCGCCGACGATGAGCAGCACGCTCTGGAGGATGAGCACGGCGAACAGCACGAGGTTCATCGCCGTACCTGCGGTGATGAGCGCGGATCTCGTGGTGACGGCGGCCTCGCGGAGGGGGAAGATCCAGAGCCCGTCGATCGTGACGGCGTCCGTCCCCCGCACCGCGCTGCCGTCGTCGCGCGTCGGGAGTGCCATGCGTGAAGGCTAGCGAGTGCCTCTCACCTGGGGCATTCCCCAACTCTGGCGGGGGAGGCCGCCGCGACGAGCGGTGCTTCTGGCGCGACGAACGGTAAACGCGGGGCGCCGCCTTGCACCCCGATCGCCTCCTGGGAGTTGAAGGTTCGGGCGCGGCCTAGGAGGCGATCACCGCCCGAACGCGGTCCCACATGAAGTCCTCGACGGCGTCCGCCCCGAGGCGTCCCCCCTCGCGGTACCACTTGTTCACACCGTCGCACATGGTGATCACGACGTGGGCCAGCGTGCGGGGCAGCGACGGGGATGGATGCTGCGCCGCCGCGACTCCGGCGGTGACGAGGTCGACGTACGCGCGCTGCGCGTCGCGCAGAGCCTCCAGGTGGCGCGCCTCGATCTCCTGGAGGAACTGCACGTTCGCGATGAGCGAGTCGCTCGGCATCGCCACCTGGGCGTTCGCGATCTGGAACCGGACGTGCTTGCGCACGAGCAGCTCCAGGAGGTCGGCCTCCCCCAACCCCGTGTCGGGGCTCGTCACGAAGAGGAGGAAGTCGCGGAGCGCTCGTGCGAGCGCAGCCGCGAGGATCGTCTCCTTCGAGTCGAAGTGCGAGTAGACGCCCGGCGCCTTGATGCCGACCTCGTGCGCGATCGTGCGAATCGACGTGGCCTGGAAGCCGACGGTCGCGAACAGCCTCAGCGAGGTCGTGAGGATCCGCTCGCGGGTGTCCGACCGTTTCTCGCCCACGTCGGGGTCGACGAGCTCGAGCCGAGCCAGCGCCGTGCTCACGGGTTCCGAGAGCCCGTCGCCCAGCTGGGCCGCGAAGGCTGAGCCGCTGGAGCCGACGGTCACCGACGCTTCAGTCACGGTTCCCTCCTGACGGCGCCCAGTATGTCATCCGAGCGCGATGAGGGCATCGGAATCCCCATTGAAGGTGTGGCGCTCGGGAAGGCCCATGATCGCGCGGGTCTCCTCCGGCGTGGCCACTCGACGTCCGACGACCTCGGCGATCTGCTTGCCGAGCTGGAACGCCTCGAGGTTGGAGGTCAGACGGTCCGTGCGGTGCGGCCACTTGAAGTAGGTGTCTTCCATACCGACGCGGATGTGGACACCCATGAGGGCTGCGAACGTCGCCATGTGCATCGCCCCGCGACCGGCGGTGCACACGATGATGACGCCCTCGGGGTCCACGTCGCGGATCGCGTTGATAATGCGGGTGAGTCCCTCGATCATCTGGCGGGTGTTGTCGATGGGGCTCCCGCCGGGGAGGCCGGGCAGCACGACCCACTTGGCGGGCGTCGACACGAGGCCGCTCGCCAGCAGGTAGCGGTGAGCGATCGAGACGTCGGCATCCGTGTACACAGCGAGCTCTGGCGTGCCCCCGCGCTCCACGATGAGCCGTGTCTTCTCCATGATCACCGGGATCGGCTTCGCGAAGAGGGAGTCGCCGATGTACGTCGCGGTCGTGTTCACGGGGGCGGCATCGAGCAGCCCCGTGTCGAGGACGGCGATCATCTTCTCCCACTCCCCGGAGAGCGCCGGCACCATGCAGCCGTCGATCGCCATCGTCGGGTACTCCTCGTGAAGCGGGGCGATCACGTCGTGGAAGCGCTTCGGGGAGAGCACGTTGTAGCCCTCGTCGTCGCGCACGTGGATGTGGATGCTGCTCGCGCCGGCGTCGGCCACCTCGCGAGCGGCGTCGAGGATCTCCTGAGGGCTGATCGGCTGATCGGGGTTCTGGTCCTTGCGGAAGAACGCCCCCGTGATCGCGACGGACACGATCATGGGCTCCGGAATGTCCCACGGCTGAGATACGACCCCATCGTGGAAGGCGGTGTGCTCGAGCGACAGGATCTCGGGTGCGCCGAAGGGCTTCCAGATCATCCGGTGGCGCGAGCGCTCCAGCCCGTCGTTGACGCGGTCCCAGTCGACGTTGACCATGTGCTCACTTCTCCTTGTTCGTGGCGTGATTCGGCACCCAGGCGGGCTCGCCCGGCACCGTTCTGTCTTGGACGATCCAGCGGGGCTCCCCGTAAATCGACTGGCCGCCGTCGACGTCGAGCGCCGTTCCGGTCACCCAGCTGGAGGCCTCTCCGGTGAGGAACCGGATCGCCTCCACGACATCGGCAGGGCGCCCGAGGCGACCGGCCGGTGTGAGATTGAGCAGCGACTGACGGGTGGCTCCCTCGTCGAGCATCGGGCTCGTCATGGGCGTCTCGATCACTCCCGGCAGCACGGCGTTGACGCGGATGCCGTAGACCCCGAGCTCCGCGGCGAACGAGCGGACCATCGGGAGAAGGGCCGCCTTGGTTGTGGAGTAGGCGCCGACCTGATCGCTGTGCGCACGCGCGAGGCTCGAGGAGACGACCACGATCGCGCCGGACCGACGGTCGGCGACCATCGCCCGAGCGGCCGCCTGGACCGTGAAGAACGTGCCCGAGAGGTTGATCGCGACGTGACGGTTCCAGGTGCGCGCCGGCATGTCGAGGAGTGCGCCGAACTTGGCGTACCCCGCGTTCGCGACCGTGACGTCGGGGGCGCCGCTCCAGTCGCGAACCGCGGCGAAGGCGAGCTCCACGGCCTCCGCGGATTCCTGGTCCGCGGCGAACCCTCGAACCCGGTCCGGCGCGGCGAGCGCGTCCGCGGCGGCATCCGCGAGCTCCTGGTCGCGATCGAGCACGGCGACGCGGTACCCGTCGTCGACGAGGGCGCGCGAGATCGCCGCCCCGAGTCCGCCGTGCGCTCCGGTGACGACCGCCGTGCCGCGCGTCACGCCGCGTCTCCCGAGACGAAGTAGCCGGCCGTGGACCCGCCGTCGAGCGCGTACACGACGCCGTTCGCGTAGCGCGACGACGCGAGGTGGAGCACGACGTCGGCGACGTCGTCGGGGGTCGCGAAGCGCCCGAGCGGGATCGCGTCCCGGTAGAACTCCTCCGTTCCCTCCGGCGAGCTGTCGAACAGCCGTCGCGCCATAGGGGTGTCGACGAACCCGGGGCAGATGACGTTGCTCCGCACACCCGCCGGGCCGTGGTCGAGCGCCATGCAGCGCACGAGACCGACGACGCCGTGCTTCGCTGCGGCGTACGCCGCGTAGCCCTGCGCACCGGTCGTGCCGGCGTCCGACGAGATCGCGACGAACGAGCCGCGCGTCTCGATGAGCGAGGCGATCGTCGCTCGCGCGGTGAAGAACGTGCCCGACAGGGTGACGTCGAGCGAGCGCCGCCAGGCGGCGGCATCGAGGTCCGCGACGGTGCCGAGGACCTCGATGCCGGCCGCGGCGACGACCAGGTCGATACGCCCGTGGACCGCCCGCGCCTGCTGCGCGGCGGCCTCGAGGGCGTCGGGCTCCGAGACGTCGGCGACGACCGCGAGCGCGGTGACACCTCGCGCCTCGAATCCGCGCACGGCCTCGGCGAGGCCGTCCGCGTCACGGTCGACCGCGACCAGCCGGTACCCCTCGAGTCCGGCGCGCAGCGCGACCTGACGCCCGATGCCGCTCGCGGCACCCGTGACGAATGCGACCTGGTCCGTCACCATCAGTCCACCGACCGTCCGATGCGCTCGTAGATCGCCGGCTTCTTCGCGCGCAGCACGTAGGCCACGACGATGCCGCCGACGAACGCGATGTAGAAGGTGAGCATGATCGCCGTCGCGAGCACCTGGTCGCCGCCGATCATGTCGGCCACGTGGATCGTCGCGAGGTACAGCGCCACGAGCAGACCCATCGTCGCCAGTGCGGGGGCGATGAGGCGCTTCCAGTAGGACAGCTGGATCTCGGGACGGCGCCAGAAGTACCAGATCACCGCGACGCTCGTCATCACGAGCAGCATGATGAGCGAGTAGCCGCCGATACCGATGAGCACCGAGTAGATCGCATTGCCCTCGAGCCCGAGCAGCACGAGCACGGTCAGGAAGAGCGCGCCGATGACCGAGGTCACGAGCGAAGCCGCGTACGGCGAGACGTGCTTGCCGTGGACCTTCGAAAGGAACTTCGGGAAGATCCCGTCGACCGCGAGCGAGTACGCGTACCGCGACGTCACGTTGTGCGTGGCGAGGTTGGCGGCGAAGACGCTCGTGACGAGCAGGACGGTGACGACATCCGATCCCAGCTTGCCGAGGTAGGTCGCGACCGACGCGAGAACCGTGCCCGCCGGGTCGGCGGCCGACTCCTCGAGGACGGTCGACGGACCGACGCCGACGATGACCGCCCAGGTCGAGATGCCGTAGGCGAGGGCGAGGAAGAGCACCGCGATGTAGGTCGCGCGCGGGATCGTGCGGTCGGGGTCGCGCGCCTCCTCGCGGAAGACGGCGGTCGCCTCGAAGCCCGAGTAGCAGACGATGCCGAACAGGAGCGCGATGCCGATGTTGCCGGAGAGGATGTTGTCGAACGCGAGGGGTGCGGCCGTGAAGCCCTCCGCGCCGCCCGTCGCGAACACCACCGTGTCGTAGGCCACGATGAGCACGACCTCGGCCGCCATGAAGACCAGCAGCACCTTGGCGGAGATGTTGATGTTGAAGTAGCCGAGCGTGCCCGCCACCGCCATCAGCACACCCACCCAGAGCCACCACGGCAGCTCGGGGCCGCCGAGCACGTCGTGCACGAACGCCCCGAGGCCCACGCCGCCGAGCGCGTAACCGCCGAGCAGGATGAAGTAGTACGAGATGACCGCCACGAACGACGCGCCCAGGCCGGCCGGCCGGCCGAGTCCCGCGGTGACGTAGGCGTAGAAGGCGCCCGGGTTGCGCATGTGGCGGCTCATCGACGTGAAGCCCACCGCGAAGATGAGCAGAAGCGCGCCGCACGCGAAGTAGGTGATGGGGGCGCCGAAGCCGTTGCCGGCGCCGATGATCACCGTCAGGTACCCGATGAACACCGACATCGGCGCATTGAACGCCAGGACGGTGAAGACGATGTCGAGCGTTCCGAGCTTGCCGCTCAGCCGCTTGGGCCGCTCGGCGACGTCGGCCGCCGCTTCCTGCTGAGTTGTCATGTGGATCTCCTTTGATCTGCGGGGTGGGGTGCCCGCCAGGCGGGCGGTAGTGCGACTCAGTCGCCTACAGGTGCGAAGTCGTCGAGACCGAGGTCCTCGATCCATCCGGTGCCGGCCAGACCGTCGGCCCAGTGCACGGAGAGCGGCGATACGGAGACGTGACCCGCCGCCAGCGCCGCGAAGTCGGTGCCCTCGGCCTCCTCGTACGGGTGGTGTCCGGGCGAGTTCACGTCGAACAGGAAGTAGCCGGTGCCGTGGTCGTTGGTTTCGACCTGCAGGCTGCGTCGACGCCAGGTGCGGTGACCGAGGCGCGTGACCTTCATCCGCATGGAGTCCGCGGGAACTCCGGGGGCATTGAGGTTGAGCACGGTGCGCGGAGGCATCCCCCGCTCGAGCACGCGTCCGGCGAGCCAGACGGTGGACTCGACCGACGGGCGCCAGTCGTAGCCGGAGAGGTCGACGAGCCGGAACAGGCCGTCGGTCGACTGCTGCGACGTCGAGATCGCGGGTAGGCCGAAGAGCGCTCCCTCGATCGCGGCGCCCACGGTGCTCGAGTAGGTCGCGTCGTCGCCCAGGTTCGCGCCCTCGTTGATCCCGGAGATCACCAGTCGGGCATCGGGCACAAGGTCGGACATGAGCGCTACCCGAACGCAGTCGACGGGGGTGCCGTCGCACGCGTAGACAGGGTTCTCGTCCGTGCCTCCGACCTGCCAATACGTGACGGGACGACGGAAGGTCGCGGAGCGGGACGTTCCGCTTCGCGGCTCGTGCGGCGCGACGGCGACCGTGCGGTAGCCGGCGCCGATGAGCCCCTCGCGGAGGGAGTGGAGCCCCTCCGACTGCACTCCGTCGTCGTTGCAGATGAGGATCGTCACGCGACCGCTCCCTTCGTCTCGAACCGGGAGGGGAGCCACCGCTCGACGCCCGTCATGGTGGTGGTCTCACCGAGCACGGCCCACTCGGCGGCGAGGTAGCCGGCCATGGAGCCCGAGGTGACCCCGACCCCGCCGAGCCCTGTCGCGGTCACGATCGTGGGATCGCCCGTCTCGGGGCCGATGATGAACTCGCCGTCGGGGCTGAGCGGGTAGAGGCCCGTCCAACCGGGGACGACCTCGATCCCCGGCACGGGGAACCGCTCGGCCAGCGCCGCACGGACCGCCTCCGTGTAGGAGGGCTCCACGACCTGCCGGAAGTCATCCGGGTCGACGATCGGCTGGTCCTCGAGCACCTCGTAGGTGTGGAAGCCCGCGAGCAGGGTCGTCGGGTCGAGCTGCCGGAAGTAGAGCGCCTCGCCGTCGCTGCCCGGCATGTAGAGGTTGACCATCGGCACCGTGTACGGGCGGGCCTCCGGGAGCCGCGCCTTGACGATGTCGTGCACCTGCGGCATGACCGGAACCTCGATGCCGAGGATCGCGCCGACCTTCCCGGCCCAGGCCCCCGCCGCGTTGACGACGACGTCGGCGACGATCTCGCCCTGCTCCGTCACGAGCACGTGCTCGGAGCCGCGCTTGCGATGGTCGAGCACCCTGGCCTTCACGTAGCGCGCGCCGCGGTCGATGGCCGAGTGCAGGAGCGTGTGGCTCAGGTACACCCCGTCGATGACCCCGTCGCGCGGGCCGAAGAGCCCGCCCGCGAGGTCGCGCGTCACCAGGTCGGGTACGAGCCGCTGGATGCCGTCGCGATCGAGGATCACCGAGTCCTCCTCGGTGAGGCCGAGCCCGCGCTGGACGTCGATGACGCCGCGGAGCACCTCGAGGTCGGCGTCCGTCCACGCGACCCGGAGGTTGCCGATCTTGCGGAGCGGGAGTCCTCGCGTGCGCTCGAGCTCGAAGAACAGCTCGCGCGCCCGCGTGCGCAGCTCGACGTGCAACGGGTCGACCGTCTGCACGTTGTAGATCGCCGCGGAACGGCCGGACGAACCGCTCGCCGGGCCCTCCCGGTCGACGACGGTCACCTCCGCCCCGAGCTCGGCGGCCCGACGGGCGGCGCCGACGCCGACGGTCCCGGCGCCGATCACCGCGATGCGCAGCACCACGTCACTCACCGTCCGTGAAGGTCTCGAGGATATAGAGGTTGGCGAGCGTGCCACCGTCCACGGGGATGTCGATCCCCGTGATGCCGCTCGCGGCGTCCGAGAGAAGGAAGGTGACCGCAGCGGCGACCTCCGTCGTCTCGACGACGCGCCCGATGGCGGCGCGGTGGAAGGCGGACTTCATCTGCGCGAGCACGCCCGGCGTGACCGACTCGGCGGCCATGTCGGTCATCGTCCAGCCCGGGCTGACCGAGTTGACGCGGATGCCACGCGAACCGAGCTCGGCGGCCGCGGCGCGCGTGAGGCCGACGAGGCCGTGCTTCGCGGCGACGTAGCTCGCGTACGGGCCGTCAGCCCCCCAGGCGTCGACGGACGCGATGTTGACGATCGAACCGCCGCCGCTCATGACGCGCGCGGCAGCCTGGGTCACGAGGAACGGGCCCGTCAGGTTGACGTCGACGACCTCCCGCCAGCCCGCCTCGGTGATGTCGAGGAACGCGGCCTCGTCGGCGATGCCGGCGTTGTTGACGACGCCGTCGATCCGTCCGAATCGCTCCAGCACGGCGTCGATCGCGCGGGCGACGTCGGCGGACTTCGACACGTCGCCGGGGTGGATCGAGACCTCGCCGCCGGATACCGCGAGCCGCTCCGCGGCCTCGGCGAGCTTCGTCTCCGAGCGTCCGGTGATCGACACGCTCGCGCCGAGCCCGAGCGCGGCCTCGGCGAACGCGTAGCCGAGGCCACGACCGCCGCCGGTGATCAGGATGTGCTTGCCGTCGAGTCGCATCAGGCGACCTCTCCCTTCTGGATTCCGAGCAGGTGCCGCATCCGCACCCGCTCGCCTTGCTCGCCGTCGACGAGCTCGTAGACCTTGAGGCCGCCGCCGCCACGGCTGACCTTCCCGAGCGCGTCGAAGAAGTCGGCAGGCCGCAGGAGCTCCGGCGGCGCGATGCCGAGGCCCGGCGCGGCGCCGTCCAAGAGCACCCGGACGCCGGCCGCGGCGGGGACGCCCGTCGCCTCCGACATCTCGGTCTCGGCCCCCGCAGCGAAGCGGATGCCGTTGCCGCCCGTGTGGACGTCGATGATGAGCCCGCTGCCCACACGCGGCGCGTCCGCGAGAGTGTCGCGGTAGCGCAGGAAGACGTCGACCGCCCCGCGCGTCGTCGCCTGCAGGTCGCCGTCCGCGGGACGGAGCGGGTCGACGGAGTAGGCGAGCGCCCACGCGACACGCGTCGCCTCGAACGGCGTGATGACCCCGTAGTTTCTCGCACGCGAGACCCCGAGGAAGCGCGGAACGGTGAGCGGCTCGGGGTGCGCGAGCCGGACGAGCGTCTGCCGTCCGACGGTGCCGGGGAACTCCACCTCGCGCAGATCGAGCGCGTCCCACGTGGGCACCGGCTCGACGGACCCGTCCGGCGCCACGAGGTTGAAGCAGTGCCAGAAGTGGGTCGTGGCGGCCGCGGTCATGTCGGCGACGTCGACCGACCAGTAGATGTCGACCTCGTCGGCGCCGCCGAGGTAGTCGTGGGCCGCCCGGATGAGCACGTTGCTCGTCCCGGGCGACGAGCCCATGCCGACGAGGGCGGTGATGCCCGCATCGCGGGCGGCGGCCTCGCGCTCCAGCAGGGCGAGCGTGGCATCCGTGTCGTCGCAGATGTCGAGGTAGTCGGTGCGCGCCTCGATCGCGGCGTCGAGCACCGTGACGCCCGTGCGGTAGTACGGGCCCGCGAGATTGGCGACGAGGCGCGCGTCGCGCAGGATCGCCGTGAGCTCCGCGGCGTCGCCGAGCACGTCGAGCGTGCGCGTCTGGAGTCCCAGCTGCCGCGCCCGCGCCTCCGCCTCCGGCCGCCATCGGATGTCGATCCCGAGCCAGCGCTCGAGCGACCCCGCCCGGGCGGATGCCTCGAGCATCGCCTGCGCCTGCGAGCCCCCCGCGCCGATGACGACGACGTCCCACGTGGGATCGGTCACCGTGCCTCCCCTTCCTGCTTGCGCTTCGCGACGACCGCTCGGCGGTCGACCTTCCCTGACGCCCCCCGCGGCAGGTCGTCCCAGACCCGCACCGTCTCCGGCACGGCGTAGTCGGGCAGCTGCTCCGCGAGCCGAGCGCGGATGTCGGCCTCAGCCGGCACGGTCTCGCCGTCACGCGGACGGACGACGGCGTGCACCCGGCTCTGGAGGATCGGGTCGTCGAGACCGAAGACGCAGGCCTCCGCGACGCCGGGGATCTCGCTCAGCTTCGACTCGACGAACGCGGGCAGCACCTTCTCGCCGCCGCGGTTGATGACATCGTCGACGCGGCCGTCGAGGAAGAGGAGACCGTCCGCCCGGTGGGCGAGGTCGCCCGTCCAGAGCCAGCCGTCGACGATCTTGCGAGCCGTGAGCTCGGGCGCTCCCCAGTACTGCGACATCATCGTGGGACCGCGCGCGATGAGCTCGCCGGTCGCGCCGTCGGCCACGTCGACCCCGTCCGGATCGACGATCCGCACCTCGACACCGGGGGCGGGCGAGCCGACGGACTCGCGGTTCGCCGCACGATCGGGCGTCAGGAACGACACTGCCGACGTGAACTCGGTGAGACCGTAGCCGTGGAACAGGCGGAGGGCGGGCCAGCGTTCGGCGAGCTCGTTGGACCACGCCTCGGGCATGGGCGAGCCGCCGTAGAGCACGCTGCGCGCACGGGCGAACGCGCGGTCCGCCTGCTCGTGCGTCATCACGAGCCGGATGATGCTCGGCACGGCGGTGATGTAGGTCACCTGCCGGCGGGCGAGCTCGTCCACCGCCGCCTGTGTGCGGAACGAGCGCAGGAGGACCGTCTCCCCGCCCACGAGGATCATGTGGCCCAGCTGGTCCACGAAGCCCGTGTTGTGGAACATCGGGACGAGGACGACGGTGCTGTCGTCGCGCGAGGTCCCCAGCACGCGGGCGAAGACCCGCGAGCCCTCCGCGAGGGCGCGGTGCGTCAACAGCGCCCCCTTGGGGGTCCCGGTGGTGCCCGAGGTGAAGCTGATGAGGGCGGGGGCGTCCAGCTCGAGCGCCGGGAGCTCCCCCGCGGCCGAGGTGCCGTCGAGGAAGGACCCCGGGAGGTCGATCCGCTCGACGCGACGCTCGACGCCCTCCGCGAGCGATGCGAAGCGCTCGTCGACGAGCACGAGACGAGCATCGACGAACTCTGCCTGCGCCGCGAACTGCGCGGGCGAGAGCCGCGTGTTCGCGGGCACGACGATCGCGCCCGCCGCCATGACGGCGAGGTAGGCGACCGCCCACTGCCAGGTGTTCTCCCCGACGAGGATCACCCGATCGCCGGCACGGACCCCGCGCTCGGGGAGCGCGGCGGCTGCCCGCTCCACGGCGTCGAGCAGCGCGCGGTAGCCGAGTGTCGTGCCGCCCTCCGTGAGCGCGGGCGTGTCCGGCGTGCTCCGCGCCCAGAGGCGGAGTCCGTCGAGCAGGGTCCCGTCGGCGATCACCGCCTCCGGTTGCCGAGTCGTCGCGATCATCAGAAGAGCGCCCCCGGGCGGACGTGGCGGGCTGCCGAGAGGTACTGCTCGAGGCGGCCGTCCGCGAGGACGCCGCGGGCCTGGGCGAGGTTGTTCGCCGCGTAGCCCTGGTAGGTCCAGCCGTCGAGCGGCGCCGTGGACCCGGACAGGATCGGCTCCGCCATGTAGGCCCAGCACGCCTCCCGGATGCCCGCGATGGCGCGCATGAGCTCCACGCGCGCCGCCTGTCCCTCGTCGTAGTCGGGGTCGTAGGCGCTCAAGAACGCGTGGGTCTCCTCCGCGTCGAGCTGGGCCTGACACGAGAACGAGGCGAGCTCGAACGCGACCCAGCCCGTGCCCGCGTAGTCGAAGTCGACGAGCGAGAGGGTGTCGCCGTGACGGATGAAGTTCTGCGGCACGAGGTCGCTGTGGCAGAAGCCGCGCGGGGCGGGACGCGTCTCGAAGAGCGCCCGGATGCGCGTGACGGCCGCGAGCTCGTCGGTGATCTGCGGTGCGAAGCCGACCCCGTCCCCGTCCCCGAACTCGAGGAAGGTGCCGAGGTCGCGGAACGGCGAGAACACGCGACCGGTCGTCGAGCCGGCGTTGAGCTCGCGCAGCGTCCGCGCGATCGGCTCGAGCAGGTCAGCCTCGCGCACGTACTCCGACGTGACGGTCGTCCCCTCGACGAACTCGGAGAGGAAGTGGCCGGCGGGCATCTTCTGCGCGACGACTCGCGGCGCGAGCCCCATCTCGGCGGCATCGTTCTGCGCCTGGATCGTGGCGGCGCGGTCCACGCCCCAGCGCTCGCCGAGCGGGTCGCACAGGCGCAGCGCCCACGTGCTCTCCCCCGCGCTGATGCGCAGGTTGACGTTGCTCGCACCACCGGACAGGCGCGCGATCCGGACGGTCTCGCCCGCGGGGATGATCCCCCACTCGTCGAGCAGCTCTTCGGCGAGCCGCCGCGAGCTCTCGTCGACGTCGGGCTCGACCTCGAGAACGTACTGCGTCATTGCAGTCCTCCTTGGATTCGGGTGGGCTACAGCGTGAGGCCGTGGCTGATGGCGACGTGCTTGAGCTCGGTGTGGTCCTCGAGCGCCTTGATCGACAGATCCCGCCCGATCCCGGACTGCTTGTATCCGCCGAACGGCATCTCGGCCGCCGTGGGACCGTGGTCGTTCACCCACACGGTTCCCGCCTCGACACGCGCGGACACGCCGATCGCACGCGAGACGTCGCGGGTCCACACGGATGCCGCGAGGCCGTAAGCGATGTCGTTGGCCTTCGCGAGCGCCTCGTCGTCGCTGCTGAACGAGCTCACGACCACGACCGGCCCGAAGATCTCCTCCTGCACGATCTCGTCGCCCTGCTGCACGCCGGTCACGACGGTGGGCGCGTAGTAGGAGCCCTCCATCTCCGGGACCGCACCGCCCGTCACCACCTGCGCGCCGCCGGCGACCGCGCGCTCGACGAAGCCCGCCACGACCTCCTGCTGGCGGCGGGAGACGACGGGCCCCATCCGCACCTCGGGGTCGATGAAGCCGTTGCCGACCTTGAGCGACTCGGCGACCGTCCGGAGCCGGTCGATGACCTCGTCCCGGATCGATTCGTGCGCGTAGATGCGCGTCGCGGCCGTGCAGTCCTGACCGGAGTTGCGGTAGACGGCCCCGGTCATGGTCGCGGTCAGCTTGTCGAGGTCGGCGTCGTCGAAGACGAGCACGGGTGCCTTGCCCCCGAGCTCGAGGTGCACGCGCTTGATCGTCGCCGCGGCGTTGCGCATGATCGTGCGCCCGGTGCCGGTGCCGCCCGTGAGCGAGACCAGCCCCACGTCGGGGTGGTCGGCGAGGGGTCCGCCGACGCTTCCCCCGCGTCCGGTGATGACGTTGAGCACGCCCGCCGGGAAGACCTCGGCGGCCAGGCGCGCGAGGTAGAGCGAGGTGAGCGAGGCCTCCGTCGGCGGCTTGAGCACGACCGTGTTGCCGGTCGCGAGAGCGGGGGCGATCTTCCAGCTCGTGAGGCCCATCGGGTAGTTCCACGGCGCCAGCGCGGCGACGACGCCGACCGGCTCGCGGCGGACGATGCTCGTGATGCCGGGCTTGTACTCGCCCGTCGCCGGGACCGTGAGGGATCGCGCGGCGCCCGCGAAGAAGCGGTACTTGTCGGCAGCCGACTTCATCTCGGCGACCGCGTCGGCGAGCGGCTTCCCCACGTCGCGCGACTCGAGCTCGCCGAGCACCTCCGCGTGCTCCTCCACGAGGTCGGCGAGTCGGATGAGGGCCGTGGCACGGTCCTTCGGGGTGAGGCCGCGCCATCCGGGCAGTGCGGCGCGGGCCGCGGCGACCGCTGCGTCGACGCCCTCGGCGCCGACGTCGAGGATGTCGCCGATCACCTCGCCGGTGGCGGGCTCGAACACCTCGGTGGCGGTGCCCTTCGTGTACTCCTCTCCCCCGACGACGGGAGTGAGGGTGGAGATGTCGAACAGGTCGCTCGTCGTCATCGCGCGAGGATCCCTTCCGTGAACGCGCCGCGACGTGCGGCGAGGGTGGTGAAGTGGGCCAGAGCGACTCCCGCGTCGATGGCCTCGGGGCCGTGCGCCCCGTCGGGGATGCCGGACTCGATCGCGGCGAGCACCGCCGCGGCGGCGCCGAGACCGGTGCCGACGGCCATGACGTCGTGGTCGATGACCGATCGCGCACCGAGCTCCTCGCCGTCGGCGAGGGCGACGACGTGGACGGCGGTGGTCGTCTCGGACGGCGCCGAGTTGCGTGCGCGGTGGCGCTGCCACATGAGCTGCCACAGGAACTCGGCGGGTTCGATGCTCACGCCGTGGATCTCGACCGGCTCGCCGTAGCCGAAGCCGATGCGCCCGAGGGTGGAGAACGCCGCGTTGGCCCAGGCCGGCCGCAGCGATCCCTGGCAGACGATCCGACGGAGGTGGGGGAAGCGGCGATGCAGCGTCAGGGGCTCCGGATGCGCCGTGTCGTAGGCCTCGATGCGACCGAGCGGCGCGGGGAAGTCGTACTCCCCGGCTGTCTCCGGCCGGAATCCGACGCTCTCGCGCGGCTCGCCGTCCTCGATGTTGAGCGCCGGCACGACGGCCATGTGGAGCATGTGTCGCAGGGGTGCGAGGCCGCCCGGGTCCGGCTCGTGGGTCGCCCACGCGACGCGGAGCTCGTCCGCCTCGGGGTACTCGGCCACGAGCGTCGCCGCCATCCAGTTGGAGACCCCCGGCGAGAGCCCCGCGCCGGTCACGAGGCTCGTGCTCGCGGCGCGGGCGGCTTCGTCGAGGGCGAGGATCGACTCGGTCGCCTCGACGTCGTCGGCGATGTCGAGATATGGCACGCCGGCGGCGAGCGCCGCCTCGGCGACCCGGGTCGAGACGGCGAAGAACGGGCCCGCCATATTGAGCACGACATCGGCGCCCTCGATCGCGAGCGCCTCGCGGCTCACATCGACCTGGAGGGGGCGGACCCTCGCGGGGTCGACCTGCGCCGCCGCGGCGAGGGACTGCGCATCCCGATCGACGACCGTGAAGCTCCACTGGGGCTCGTGCTCCGCGAGGATCGCGAGCGCGCTGCGGCCCATGTGGCCCGCGCCGACGATCCAGATCGACTTGCTCACCGCGCTCCTATGCTTAACGGTCGTTCGTTAAGCAAGCAACATAGCGCGCACCTTCGGGTTGCGCAATACGGGCGAACGAGTGTTTTCGACGACGCTCGGCGCGCGTCGATACGCGCTCTGGAGCGGGGACTCGCGCACCTCCCCCCTGCCCGGCACGATGGCCCGGCCTATGCGCGATGACTCGAGCCTAGGCCTCCGAGGACATCGCACCCGACGGCCAGCTCCCACGAGAGCGGCTCGTGCGAACCGCTCGCCAGCAGCGTCAGGAGGGCCTACCCTCGACGCATGGCGGTCGACGTCGCGCACGACGCGACGGGAACGGGCACGACGCGGGAGGCGCCGTGAGGACGCTCGTGCTCACCGCCGACCTGGGAGGCAACGTGCCGCCCACGCTCGCGGTCGCCGACGCTCTCGCCCGGCTCGGACACGAGGTCGACATCGCGGGACTCGGGTCGGCGCGCGCGGGCGGACGCTCGATCCCGTTCCCCCCGCCGAGGCGGCCACCGGGACGAACAGCGGCAGCGGCGCCCGGGGGATGCGGGCGCTCGCCCGCCTCATGGCGGGAGCCTCGACGAGCGAGCAGGCACGGCGGCTCGTCGCCGACCGCCGCCCCGACGTGGTGGTCGCCGACTGCATGACGCCCGCGCCGCTCCGGGGCGCGCTCGAGACGGGCACACCCACGGTCGCGCTCTTCCACACCTTCGGCGCGTACTGGGTCGACACCTTCGACGGCGGCGCGACCGGCCGTATCCTCGGGATGCGCGGGCTGCGACCGATGGGGCTGTGGGCGCAGTGCGCCGACCGGCTGCTGCTCACCGACGCCGAGCTGGATCCGGCCGGGGGCGATGCGCGGCTCTCGGGCACGTGGACCGGCACGACCGAGGTCGGCGCCGGTCCGCTTCCGCGGGGGACGCGCCCCCGCATCCTCGTGGCGCTCAGCTCGTCCTCCTGGCCGGGGATGCTGCCCGTCTACCGCCGCATCGTCGAGGCCCTCGCGGGCCTGCCGGTCGATGCGGTCGTCACCACCGGCGGGGTCGACCTCGGCGGCGAGCTCGCGGCGGCGCCGAATGTCGAGGTGCGGGGATGGGCACCCCACGCCGAGCTGCTGCCGACCGTAGACCTCGTGGTGGGGCACGGCGGGCACTCCACGACGATGAAGGCGCTCGCCCACGGGGTTCCGCTGCTCGTGCTGCCGGTCAATCCGACGGCGGATCAGCGGCTCATCGGGCCGACGCTGCAGTCCGCCGGCGTGGGGCAGTGGCTGCCCAAGAACGCGCGGCCGACCGCCGTTCGCGACGCCGTCGCCGCGCTGCTCGACGACACTGCGCTCCGCGCCCGGGCGGGTGCCACCGGTCGCCGGCTGCGCGGCCTGCCGTCCGGCGCCGAGGTCGCGGCCGAGCGCATCCTGGCCGCCGTCGGGTGAGACGCACCGTCACGACGAGAGGGGTCGTGGTAGCTGAGGCGGGACTCGAACCCGCGACCTCACGATTATGAGTTCCGCTCTCCCCGTAGCCGGAGGCTATGGCGGATGCTTCGGATGCTGTTCCCCCCGGTTGCTCGCGCCCGTACCGGTTGAAGTCGGGCGAGTATGTGCGGTGTCAGTCGCGGTTGAAGTCGAAGTGCCCGAGCTGCGCCGAGCTCTACCGAGGTGACTGGGCTGCGATTGCTCGCTCCGGGATCTTCGACTGCGACCCCGTGGCGTTCCGGTTCTACCTGCTGACGCTGACGGCTCCGTCATTCGGCGGTGTGCATCGGGTGCCGAAGGCGGCGGGCGTGAAGGTGGGTCGGTG
>RDDZ01000074.1 GCA_003852775.1 Microbacteriaceae bacterium
CGCTCCTGCAGGTACTGGATCGCCGGGTCGTCTTCGCCCGGGTGGTAGTACGGCGGCAGGTAGGGGTTCTCCTCGAGCTGCGCGTCCGTGATGGGGATGCGGAGCTCGTCGCGGAACTGCTTGAGGTTGTCGAGCGTGAGCTTCTTCATCTGGTGGGTCGCGTTGCGGCCCTCGAAGCTCTTGCCGAGGCCGTAGCCCTTGATCGTCTTCGCGAGGATGACGGTCGGCTGGCCCTCGTGCTCGACGGCGGCCTTGAACGCGGCGTAGACCTTGCGGTAGTCGTGGCCGCCGCGCTTGAGGTTCCAGATCTGCTCGTCGGTGTAGCCCTCGACGAGCTTGAGGGCCTCGGGGTCGCGCGCGAAGAAATTCTCGCGGACGTAGGCGCCGTCCTCGGCCTTGTAGGTCTGGTAGTCGCCGTCGGGCGTCTCGTTCATGAGCTTGACGAGGGCGCCGTTGTCGCGCGCGAGGAGGTCGTCCCACTCGCGGCCCCAGATGACCTTGATGACGTTCCAGCCGGCGCCGCGGAAGAAGCTCTCGAGCTCCTGGATGATCTTGCCGTTGCCGCGGACGGGTCCGTCGAGTCGCTGCAGGTTGCAGTTGATGACGAACGTCAGGTTGTCGAGCTTCTCGTTCGCGGCCCACTGGAGCGCGCCGCGGCTCTCGACCTCGTCCATCTCGCCGTCGCCGAGGAACGCCCAGACGCGGCTGTCGGAGCGGTCGATGATGCCGCGGTTGGTGAGGTACTTGTTGTTCTGCGCCTGCCAGATCGCGTTGATGGGGCCGAGGCCCATCGACACGGTCGGGAACTGCCAGAACTCCGGCATGAGCCGCGGGTGCGGGTAGGAGCTCAGGCCGTACGGCGCACGCGACTTCTCCTGACGGAAGCCGTCGAGGTGCTGCTCGGTGAGGCGGCCCTCGAGGAAGGCGCGGGCGTACATGCCGGGGGAGGCGTGGCCCTGGTAGAAGATCTGGTCGCCGCCCGACGGGTGATCCTGGCCGCGGAAGAACCAGTTGTGGCCGACCTCGTAGAGCGAGGCGCTCGACGCGTACGTCGAGATGTGACCGCCGACCGCGATGCCGGGACGCTGCGCGCGGTGCACCGTGATGGCGGCGTTCCACCGGATCCACCGGCGGTACTGGCGCTCGAGCTCCTCATCGCCCGGGAACGCGGGCTCGTTCTCGGGGGCGATCGTGTTGATGTAGTCGGTCGTCGGCACCATGGGCACACCCAGGTGCAGATCCTTGGAACGCTTCAGCAGGCTGAGCATGATCTCGCGACCACGCTGGTGCCCCTTGTCCGCGACGAGCGCGTCGAGGGACTCCTGCCATTCGGCGGTCTCCTCCGGGTCCTGGTCGGTGTTGTTCACCGAGTACGGATCCTGGTCGTTCACCGTCACCCTTGACCTCTTCCTGATCATGTCATGGCCATCGACGAGTCTAGGCCCGAGTGCCCGCCGAGTTCCGACATCGCACGATCCACCGGCACATACCCGGACTGCGGCGTATGATCGTCGCTCGTGGCTCTGGAGAACGACACGCAGGCCCCCGATTTCGACCTGCCGAACCAGTACGGCGAGCACGTCCGGCTCAGCGACTTCCGTGGCCGCAAGCCGGTCGCCCTCGTCTTCTTCCCGCTCGCCTTCTCGAGCACCTGCACGGGCGAGCTGTGCGCCCTGCGTGACAACCTCGACGACTTCAAGCGGCACGGTGTCGAGCTCATCGGCATCTCGGTCGACTCGAAGGCGGCGCTCCGCGCCTGGGCCGAGCAGGAGGGCTACGACTTCACCCTCCTCGCCGACTTCTGGCCCCACGGCGCCGTCGCGAAGGAGTACGGCGTCTTCCTCGAGGAGAAGGGCTTCGCCAACCGCGCGACCTTCGTGATCGACGCCAAGGGCATCATCCGCGCCTCCTTCATCACGGCGCCCGGCCAGGCGCGCTCGATCGAGGAGTACCGCGCGGCCCTCGACGAGGTGCTCCCCGTCTCGGTCTGAGCGGCCGTCGCATCGCGCCCGCCCCGGTAGCATCGTCGGGTCCGGGCGCTTAGCTCAGCTGGTAGAGCGCTTCGTTTACACCGAAGATGCCGGGGGTTCGAGTCCCTCAGCGCCCACGTGCAGATCGGAAGAGGGCAAGCCGCGCTCGCGATCGTCCTCGCGTCGCTCTTCTGGGGCACCACCGGCACCACCGCGACCTTCCTGCCCGACAGCGTCAGCCCCTTCGCGACGGGGGCCGCGACGATGGGCGTCGGCGGCCTGCTGCTCTTCGCGACCGCACCGCGCCTGAGCCTCGGCGTGCTGCGCGATCGCGCGACGCGGCACTGGGCGGCCATCGGCGGGATCGGGGTCTTCGTGTACCCGCTCGCCTTCTACACGGGCATGGACCTCGCCGGCGTCGCGATCGGCAACGTCGTCGCCCTCGGCACCGGCCCGATCGTGACCGCGCTGCTGGAGTGGCTCGTCGATCGGCATCCGCTGTCGGTGCGCTGGGCCGTGGCCACGGCGCTCGCGCTCGGGGGCATGGTGCTCGTGTCGACCGTGCGCCACCCCGGCGAATCGGGCAGCGCCGTGCTGCCCGGCGTGCTGTTCGGGCTGCTCGCGGGCGTCGCCTACGGGCTCTACACCTACGCGTCCGGCCGCATCGTCACGTCGGGCGGGAGCTCGCGCGGGGCGATGGGGGCCGTGTTCGGGTGCGGGGCGGTGCTCCTGCTGCCCGTGCTGCTCGCCCTGGGCGCTCCGCTCCTGACGGATGCGCGCTCGATCGGCATCGCCGCCTACCTCGCGCTCGGCCCCACCCTGGTCGCCTACCTCCTCGTGGGCGTCGCCTTGCGTGCGCTCCGCTCGTCGACCGTCACGGTCATCGCGCTGCTCGAGCCGGTGTTCGCCACCGTGCTCGCCGTGGTGATCGTGGGGGAGCGGCTCGAACCGCTCGCCTGGGCGGGACTCGCGGCGATCCTCGCGGGGATCATCGTGCTCGTGACGGCCCGTCCTCCCCGGTCGGAGACCCGAGCACCCCTAGAATCCGACGCATGACCGAGGTGCGGGGCGGAGATTCGCCGCGGGATGATGCCGACGGGACGACCCCCGGGTTCGTTCCCGCAGCCGCGGAGTACCCGCCGCCGTACGGCGGCGCGTCGACCGTGAGCGACGACGAGCTGGCGGCGGCCCTCGCCGCGCAGACCGCGATGTACACGGGGCCGATCACTCTCCCCGTGCTCAATTCCGACCCCGTCTTCCGGCCGGACCCGGGCGAGGTGAAGGCGGACGTCCCGCCTCCGGCAGCAGCCGAGCCCGCGCTGCCGCCCGTGCCCGTCCCGCCCCCGCCGCCCGCGCCGGAGTACATCGCCCCCGACGTCGTGGCCTCGGACCCCGAGGCGGCCCCCGATTCCGTCGTGACAGCTGCGGATCCGGTGCTGCCGGAGCCCGTCGCTGACTGGCCGGCGCCCTCGGAGTTCACCGGCCCCGTCGAGGTCGCGGCCGTCGATGCGCCGGTGGTCGACGCCCCTGCCCCCGCCGCCGCACCGTCCGAGCCTCCCGCGCCCGCCTACGTGCCGCCCGCTCCGGCCTTCGAAGCGCCCGCGGCGGAGGTGCCCGCGGCGGAGGTGCCCGCGGCGGAGGTGCCGGCGGCGGACGCCCCCGTGGCTGAAGCCCCGCCGACCGTCTTCGTCTACGGCGACACGCCGCCCGCCGTGCCCGCCGCCGCGAGCGCGCCCGCCGTGGAGCCCTCCGCACCGGAGGCGCCTCTCGCCGACGAGGACCTCGGCCGCACGATCGAGCAGGAGGCCGCGCACGGCTCGACGCTCGACGCGATCCTCCGGCTCGAGGACGAGCTGCGCCGCCGCCAGGGCCTCCCGCCGACGGAGGAGACGGGGGAGCCGCCCGCGGAGGCCGGGGCCGTCTTCGGAACCGCGCAGTTCGGCACGACCCCGCCTGCGCCGCCCGCCCCCGAGACCGCGTACTCCGCACCTCCCGGCTGGGTCGACGCGCCCGACCCCGCGCGCGAGGGCGAGGCGCTCGACGCCTTCGCACCGTCGGCCCCGCAGGACGCCGCGCCGTCCGCGTGGGACCTCGGCCCGTCGCAGCCGACGGATGCGCCCGCCGCCCCGTACGGCGACCTCGCGTCCTACCCGCCCCCGATCGCGCCGCAGGACGCCGCCCTCACCGCGCCGGTTGACGACGTCCCGGTCTACGAGCTCCCCGACGACGAGACGGCATCGGGAGGGCCGGTCTTCGCGGCCCCGGACGTCGACGCGCCCGCCTCCGACGCGCCCGCCTCCGTCGACGCGCCGTACCCCGGGCCCGAGACGCCCGTGTCGCTCGCCGACGCGCCGCCGCCCGCGTACGAGTCGCCCGCACCGGCGTTCGCCCCTCCCGCGTCCGCGTTCGCACCCCCCGCGCCGACGTACGACGCGCCCGCACCCGCCTACGAGTCGCCTGCGCCCGACCTCCAGCCGCCGGCGGCCGAGCCCACCGCGTTCGACGCCCCGGCCTTCGGCGGCACGACGCCGCCGACCGTGTCGGAGCCGCCGTTCGCGACACCCGATGCTCCGTCGCCCGGCGACCAGGCATGGCTCACGGCGCCGCCGCCCGCGTACGCGCCCCCGCCGCTCGTCGAGCCGCCCGCGCCCGAGCCGGCCGTCCTCGACACCTCGGCGCTCACGCCGCCGCCCGTGTCGGATCTCCCGGCTCCCGTGTTCCCGCCGCCCGACTCGGCGGTCGATCCGGGCGCACCCGTGGACTTCTCCCAGCTGCCGCCGCCGTCCGCGGCGTCGGCGGCACCAGCGCCCGGCGACTTCCACGACGCACCCCCGCCGTCCGCCGAGGCCATCGTGCTCACGGGAGCCCCGGCCCCGTACCCGGGAGACCCGGAGGTCGAGGGCATCGACGAGCTCGACCGCGCCGACCTCGCCGCACCGATCCCGGTCGACGAGGCGGGCGTCGCATCCGTCGCCCCGGTGCCGCTGTCGACCGCGACGGTCGTGGCCGTCGGCGAGCCGCTCCCACCCGAGGCGCCGACGGACCTGCCCGCGATGGCGGTGGAGGCCTCCGCCTCCGAGCCCACGCCCATCGAGCGCCGTGCCGGTCACGCCGCCCGCCTCTTCTGGCTGTGGTTCGCCGCGAACTCCTCGGTCGTCATGCTCGCGGTCGGGGCGAGCCTGTTCGCCCTCGGCATGAGCCTGCGCCAGGTGCTCGTCGCGATCGTGGCCGGTGTCGCCGTCTCGGCGCTGCCGCTCGGCCTCGGCTCGCTCGCGGGCAAGTGGAGCGGGCAGCCCACGATGGTCGTGTCCCGCGCGACCTTCGGTCTCGTGGGGAACGTGCTCCCCGCGATCCTCTCCGTGATCGGACGCGTGCTGTGGGGCGGGGTTCTCCTGTGGCTGCTCGCCGCCACGGCCGGGTCGCTCTTCGCACCGGGTGAGGGGGTCGGCGTCACGGCGTTCGTCGCCCTCGCCGTCGGTGCGGTGCTCGCGGGTATCGTCGCGGTGCTCGGCTACGGTCTGCTGCACCGCGTGCAGCGCGTGCTCGGCATCCTCTCCACGGCACTCCTCGTCGTCGTCATCGTCTTCACCTCCTCGCACGTCGACCTCGAGGCCGCCCTGCGCACCGATGACGGCTCGTGGCTGCTCGCGCTCGGCGGCGCGGTCACGGTGTTCAGCGTCGTGGGTCTCGCGTGGGCGCAGTCGAGCTCGGACCTCGCCCGCTACCAGAACCCCGCGGGCTCGGGTGCGGCCAACATGCTGTGGGGCAGCTTCGGCGCGATCGTGCCGACGCTCGCCATCCTCTCGTGGGGTGCCGTGCTCGCGGCCTCCGATCCGGGGTTGGGCGAGTCCCTCGCCCGGGCGCCCCTCGCGGCGCTGCTCGACCTCGTGCCGGACGTCCTGCTCATCCCGCTGTTCGCGGCGGCCGCGTTCGGCCTCGTCGCGGGCGCGATCGTCGCGATGTACTCGGCGGGCCTCTCGATCGGCGCGACCGGCCTGCGCGCCCCGCGCGCGGCGGCCACGGTCATCGCGGCGGTGCTCGTCACGGCCCTCGGCGCCGGCCTGCTGCTGATCGGCGCCGACACGCGCGACATCGTGTGGGACGTCGCGACGACGGTGGCGGTGCCCGTCGCCGCGTGGACCGGGATCTTCGGTGCCGAGATGATGATCCGGCTCCGGCGCTTCCACGCTCCGTCGCTCCTCGAGCGCGGGGGCGTCTATCCCGCGGTGCGCTGGGTCAACCTCATCGGCCTCCTCGTCATCACCGGCGTCGGCTACGGCCTGACGACGGCCGAGGTCGCGGGTCTCACATGGCAGGGCTACCTGTTCGGGCCGCTCGGAGTCGACGCCGACACCCCGCTCGCGGGCACCGACATCGGCGTGCTCGTGGCGCTCGGGCTCGGACTCCTGTTGCCGCTCGTCGCGGGCATCCCCGCGATCCGCGCGCAGGAGCGCGATCGCGAGGAGATCTCGTCGGCTGCGACCGGGAGCGACGCCGCGCCCCTCATAGACTGAGGCCGTGGCCCCCTCCCTCGCGCGCGTGACCGAGGTCGCGCACACCCTCTGGCCTCTCGCCGGCGCCGAGCCCTGGGACGCGCCCGGCCTGTTGGCGGGCGACCCCGCGGCCGAGGTCAGGACGGTGCATCTCGCGGTCGACGCCGTGCTCGACACGGCCGACGAGGCGGTCGAGCTCGGCGCCCAGCTCCTGCTCGTGCACCACCCGCTGCTCTTGCGCGGCGTCACCTCGATCGCGGAGGACCGCTACAAAGGCGCCGTGCTCGCGCGGCTCATCCGCGGCGGCTGCGCGCTCCTCGCCGCCCACACGAACGCCGACATCGTCGCCGACGGCACCTCGGCGGTGCTCGCGGCGCGACTCGGCCTGCGCGACGTGCGCCCGCTCGTCCCGTCCGCGTCCGATCCGGCGCTGGGACTCGGACGCGTCGGCGAGCTCGCGGAGCCCGTCACGCTCGGCGAGCTCGCGCGCGGCCTGCAGCGCGTGCTCCCGGCCACCGCGCAGGGCATCCGCGGCGCCGGCGACTACCACGCCGAGGTGCGCCGCGTCGCCCTGTGCGCGGGGGCCGGCGACTCGCTGCTCGCGCACCCCGAGGTGCGCGGCGCCGACGTCTACATCACGAGCGACCTCCGGCACCATCCGGCGTCGGAGGCGCGCGAGGAGGCGCGCGTCGCGGGTGGCCCCGCTCTGCTCGACGTCTCGCACTGGGCGGCGGAGTGGTTGTGGCTCGAGGCCGCGGCCGCCGAGCTCCGCGAGGCGCTCCCCGAGCTCACGGTCACGGTGAGCGAGCTGCGCACCGACCCGTGGGACTTCGCCCTCGTCTGACTCCCGACACCGACAGAAACGGAAACCGCATGGGCCTCAAGGCCGCACCCGAAGACCAGGCGCTGCTGCTCGAGCTGCAGGAGTTCGACACCCGGCTGCAGCAGCTCGACCACAAGCTGCGCAACCTGCCCGAGACGGCCCAGCTCGCCGAGCTCGCGAAGGAGTCGGAGACGCTGCGTCGCGACCTCGTGGAGCGCACCGGCGCCCTCGAGGACGCCCAGGCGGAGCTCGGCCGCGTCGAGGCGGATGTGAAGGTCGTCGAGGCGCGTATGGAGCGCGACCGCGACCGGCTCCAGGGGACGTCGTCCGTCAAGGACGTGCAGGCGCTCGAGCAGGAGCTCGCGGCCCTCGCGCGCCGTCGCGACGAGCTCGAGGAGATCGAGCTCGTGGTCATGGAGAAGGTCGAGGAGCTCGAGGGCGGCGTCACGGCGGCCCGCGAGGCCCTGGCCGCGGTCGACGCGCGCATCGCCGAGACGACCGCCGCCCGCGACGCCTCCGCGGCGTCCCTCGAGCAGGAGAAGGCGCACGTGTCGAAGGACCGCGAGACGATCGCGGCGCGCGTGCCCGACGAGCTGCTCGCCCTCTACGAGAAGCAGCGCGCCCGCTACGGCGTCGGGGCCTCGCACCTGCGGGCCGGCGTCTCGACCGCGAGCGGTGTCATGCTCAACGCGACCGACCTCGGCGTCGTCCGCGCGGCCGCGCCCGACGACGTCCTGCTGTGCCCGGAGTCGAGCGCGATCCTCGTGCGCACCGCGGAGTCGGGCCTCTGACCCTCCACGCGCTACGCTGAGGGTCGCGAACGGGTCGGCCAGACGGTCGCGTCGCGTGCTGCGAGGCACGCGCCGAGGAACGTCCGGGCTCCACAGAGCAGGGCGGTGGGTAACACCCACCCGGAGTGATCCGCGAGAAAGTGCAACAGAGAGCAGACCGCCACGTCGCGCGAGCGGCGGGGTAAGGGTGAAACGGTGGTGTAAGAGACCACCAGGGGCCCGAGTGATCGGGCTCGCTGGGTAAACCTCGCCCGGAGCAAGGTCAGACAGGTGCCGATGAGGTTGCTCGCCGAGGCACCGGGTAGACCGCTAGAGGGCTGCGGTGACGCATCCCCGAGAGAGATGGCCGTCCGGTCGGCTCGGGCCGGCTGACAGAACCCGGCGTATCGGCCGGCCCGTTCGCCCCACGAGGAAGCGCCCCCGGGATCGTCCCCGGAGGCGCTTCCTCATGGTGGATCCACCTCTCGCGAGGCGGTCCGCCTCAGGCGAGGCGGATGTTCGCGGCCTGCGGGCCCTTCTGACCCTCGGTGACCTCGAACTCGACGCGCTGGCCCTCTTCGAGGGTCCGGTAGCCCTTCGAGTCGATCGCCGAGTAGTGGGCGAAGACGTCCTGAGCTCCGTCGTCGGGGGTGATGAAGCCGAATCCCTTTTCGGCGTTGAACCACTTCACGGTTCCACTGGGCATGTGACTGCTTTCTTCTGGTGCAATGCGCCCCCCAGCTCGGGGGCGTCTGCCCAACCTAGTGCACGCGCCACGCCCCCCGGCAGGGGTTTCGACAGATTTCCCAGAACTGAAACCTAAGCGTTGCTCAGTCTCGGGAGCCGCCGGAGGCGAGCCACGCGGCACCCAGGATACCCGCGTTGTTGCGCAGGACCGCCGGCACGATGGGCGTCGCGAGGTCGAGGAGCGGCAGGAACTGCGCGTGGTTCTTGGAGACCCCGCCGCCGACGATGAACAGCTCGGGGGAGAAGAGGAACTCCACGTGCGCGTAGAAGCGCTGAAGACGTGCGGCCCACGTCGCCCAGTCGAGGTCCTCGCGCTCCTTCGCGGCGTAGGACGCGCGCGTCTCGGCGTCGGCGCCGTCGAGCTCGAGGTGGCCGAGCTCGGTGTTGGGGAGGAGCTCGCCGTCGTAGATGAAGGCGCTGCCGATGCCGGTGCCGAGCGTCGTCATGATCACGAGCCCGTCGGAGCCGCCCGCGGCACCGAAGCGCACCTCGGCGACGCCCGCGGCATCCGCGTCGTTGACGAAGTGGATGTCGCGGCCGAGGGTCTGCTCGAAGAGGCTCTCCGCTTCGAGCCCGATCCAGCGCTTCGACACGTTGGCGGCCGACATCGTGCGGCCGTGGCGCACGATCGCGGGGAAGCACACGCCGAGCGGCACGCCCTCGGCCTTCTTCCCGAAACCCTCGACGAGCTCCGCGACGGCCGCGAGCACGGCATCCGGGTCACCGCCCTCGGGGGTCGCGACCTTGACGCGGTCGCTCACGAGCTCGCCCTTCACGACATCGACGAGGGCCCCCTTGATGCCCGTGCCTCCGATGTCGATTCCGACGGCCAGCTTGCTCATGGGTCCTCCGTGCGTCGTACAGGTCAGGGCAGGGTCAGGATCTCGGCGCCCGTCTCCGTGACGACGAGGGTGTGCTCGAACTGGGCGGTGACGCTGCGGTCGCGGGTCGCGACGGTCCAGTCGTCGTCCCACATGTCCCAGTCGGAGGTGCCGGGGTGCTCGGGTGTGCCGAGGGTGAGCATGGGCTCGATCGTGAACACCATCCCCGGCTCGATCACGGTGTCGTAGAGGGGTGCCGCGTCGTAGTGCGGCACGATGAGCCCCGTGTGGAACGCGCGGCCCACGCCGTGACCCGTGTAGTCGCGCACGACACCGTAGCCGAAGCGGCGCGCGTAGCTCTCGATCGCGCGACCGACGATGTTGATCTGCCGACCGGGCGCGACGGCCTTGATGCCGCGCATCATGGCCTCGTGCGTGCGCTCGACGAGGTCGCGCACCTCGGGTGCGACGTCGCCGACGAGGAACGTCTTGTTGAGGTCGCCGTGCATCCCGTCCTTGTAGGCCGTGATGTCGATGTTGATGATGTCGCCGTCCTCGAGCACGGTGTCGTCGGGGATGCCGTGGCAGATGACCTCGTTGAGCGAGGTGCACGACGACTTCGGGTAGCCGCGGTAGCCGAGCGTCGACGGGTACGCGTCGTGGGCGACGAGGAAGTCGTGCGCGATCGCGTCGAGCTCGTCGGTCGTGACGCCCGGACGGATGGCCGCGCCGACCGCTTCGACGGCCTGCGCGGCGATGCAGGCGCTCACCCGGATGCGCTCGATCTCCTCGGGCGTGTACACGTCGGAGCCCTCGAACGGGCGCGGGCCGGGGCGACCCACGTACTCGGGTCGGGGGATGGACTTCGGCACCGGCCGCGGCGGCGAGATCAAGCCCGGGACGAGGTGACCGGCGGCGTCGCGAGGCATAGGCTCAAGCGTACCGAGCGGAAGGAGGGGCCGATGACCGAGTGGTGGTACAACCACAGGACCGGTGAGGTCGAGGAGGGTCCGCAGTCGCTGGGCTCCGACCGGGACGGCCCGTTCGCGACGCGGGAGGAGGCGCAGCGTGCGCCCGAGATCGCGCGTGAGCGCGCGCGGAAATGGGCGGCGGAGGAGGAGGCGGAGCGCTGAGCGCTCAGCCGCGGACCGTCCACTCCCGCGCGAGGATCGCGTAGTCGTACTCGTCGCCCCAACGGCCCGCGAACCACTCGTTCTCGGCGGGCGGCAGGCGGGACGGCGAGGACGCTGCGGGGGCGACGGGCTCGGTCACCCGACCAGTCGTTCCAGAAGCGCCATCGCATCCACAGGGGCGCGCACCTTCTGGTCGTTGTCGAAGCAGACGTACACGTCGCGGTCGTGGTCGAGGTGATCGCGCGTCCACTCCTCCCACGCGTCCAGCGCGGCGTCGTCGTAGCCCGAGGTGTAGAGCTCCTCGTCGCCGTGGAGGCGCGCGTAGGCGAAGTCGGCCGTCACCCAGTCGAGACGGGACCACCGGCCCGCCGAGTCGCCGAGCACGACCGCGACCCCCGACGCCGCGGCCTGATCAGCGAACTCCTGGTCGTCGAAGCTGTGGGCCCGCGGCTCGATCGCGTGGCGGAGCGGGCGCGCCTCGTCGATCTCGAGCAGCTCCTTCCCGCGCATCCGCTCACCTCGCCGACGCGCCACCGCGAGCGCGGCGTCGGTGTCGCGGGGGAGCAGGGCGAGGAAGCGGTCCATGAGCTCGGGGTCGTACTCGAGGTTCGGCGGCAGCTGCCACAGGATGGGGCCGAGCTTCGGGCCGAGGCCGAGGAGCCCCGAGGCGAGGAAGTTTGCGAGCGGCTCCTCGCGCCACCTCCGCCAGCTCGTCGGCTTCTGCAGCGAGTAGAACGAGCCGTTGAGCTCGATGGACGTCATCCGCTCGGCTGCGCAGGCGAGCTCGTCCGCCTGCCGTAGACCTTCGGGTAGAACACACCCCGCCAGGGCGCGTAGGTCCATCCGGAGATGCCCACCCGCGCCTCGGCCATGGTCGATCAGTCGTCGTAGGAGTGCTCGGGTCCGGGGTACGCGCCCGAGGCGACGTCGGCGGTCCAGGCCTTCGCGGCGTCCGTGAGGATCTCGGCGAGGTTGGCGTACTGCTTGACGAACTTCGGGATGCGCCCCGTCGTGAGGCCTGCCCAGTCGGTCCACACGAGCAGCTGGCCGTCGGTGTGCGGCCCGGCGCCGACCGAGATCGTCGGGATCTCGAGCTCCTCGGTGACGCGACGGGCGGCGTCGGCGGGCACCATCTCGAGCACGACAGCGAAGGCGCCCGCGTCCTGCACGGCGCGGGCGTCGGCGAGCAGCTGCTCGACCTGGGCCCCGCGGCCCTGGATGACGTGGCCGCCGAGCTGGTGCTCGCTCTGCGGCGTGAAGCCGATGTGGGCCATGACGGGGATGCCCGACGACACGATGCGGCGGATCTGCTCGGCCGAGCGCACGCCGCCCTCGAGCTTGACCGCGTGGGCTCCCGTCTCCTTCATGAAGCGGAACGCCGTGTGGAGGGCCTCGTCGGGCCCTGTCTCGTAGGAGCCGAATGGCATGTCGGCGACGACGAACGCGCGCCTCACGGCCCCGGCGACGGCTCGCGTGAGCGGGATGAGCTGGTCGATCGTCACCGGGAGCGTCGTGTCGTAGCCGAACACGTTGTTGCCCGCGGAGTCCCCGACGAGCAGGAAGTCGATGCCGGCCCTGTCGAAGATCGCGGCGGTCAGCTGGTCGTAGCTCGTGAGCCCCGTGATCTTGATGCCGTTCCTCTTGGCATTCTGGAAATGCCGGGTGCGGACCTTCTTGACGACCTCGTCTGCCATTCGGCCAGTCTAGGCCGCGGCCGCCGCGGGCTTCCGGCGGGGCGCGCGCCGGACGGCCGTGCGCAGCATCCCCCCGACGACGCAGAACTGCGCCAGGAGGTAGAGGCCCATGATGATGGCGTCCTCGGCGGGGGACTGGAACAGCGGCGTGAACATCCGGAACGCGATGAGCGACCCGCTGCCCACGAAGAGCGCTCCGCCGATCGTCGTGAGCGCGTTCCCGCGGGTCGCGGCGGCCGCCATGAGCGCGAGGGCGGCGCCGTAGACCGCGACGATCGTGGCCTGGTCGCCGAGGAACGGCCACAGGGCGAGCAGGAGGCCCGCGTACCAGGGGACGAGGCCGACCGCCCACCAGGACGGGCGCCGGAGGAACGCGACGACGAACATCGCCGCGTAGACGAGCTGGGCCGCGAGGAAGAACACGACGCCGAGCTCGAAGAACACGAGCATCATGTCGCCGAGCCACGAGAGCGCGAGCCCGGCGACGAGCAGCGCGAGCACGGGGGGCCGCAGCGCGAGCCTGCCGAACCAGAGCACGAGCAGCGCGCCGAGCAGGAGCGCGGGCACCGTGAGCCCCTTCGTGGCCCGGTCGAGCTCGACGAGCCCGGCGACCTTGACCGCGAGGTGGAATCCCGACACCACGACGAAGGGCGCGAAGGCCCCCAGCAGCAGCGGGACTCTCGGCATCCTCTAGATCAACCCCTGGGCGAGCATCGCGTCCGCGACGCGGACGAAACCGGCGGCGTTGGCACCGAGCACGTAATCGCCGGGGCGACCGTAGCGCTCGGAGGCAGCATAGGCGGCGTCGTGCACGTCGCGCATGATCTCGCGCAGGCGCGCCTCGCTGTCCTCGAAGCCCCAGTGCTGACGCGACGCGTTCTGGCTCATCTCGAGCGCCGAGGTCGCGACGCCGCCCGCGTTGGCGGCCTTGCCGGGCGCGAAGAGCACGCCGGCCTCCTGGAAGGCGTCGACGGCCTCCGGGGTGCTCGGCATGTTGGCGCCCTCGCTCACGGCGACCACGCCGCCGCGGATGAGGGCGGCCGCGTCGTCGCCGTCGAGCTCGTTCTGCGTGGCCGACGGGATCGCGAAGTGCGCGGGGACCTCCCACACGCGGCGCCCCGGCACGAAGCGGGCCGACGGGCGGCGCTCCGCGTACACGGAGATGCGGGCGCGCTCGACCTCCTTGAGCTGCTTGAGCAGCTCGACGTCGATGCCCGCCTCGTCGACGACGTAGCCGGTCGAGTCGGACGCCGTGATGGCCTTCGCGCCGAGCTGCGCGAGCTTCTCGATCGCGTAGATCGCGACGTTGCCCGAGCCCGACACGACGGCCGTGCGGCCCTCGAGGTCCTCGCCGCGGCGGGCGAGCATCTCCTGGAGGAAGAACACCGCGCCGTAGCCGGTGGCCTCCGTGCGCACCTCGGCACCGCCCCACTGCACGCCCTTGCCCGTGAACATGCCGGACTCGTGTCGGTTGGTGATCTTGCGGTACTGGCCGAAGAGGTACCCGATCTCCCGCGCGCCGACGCCGATGTCGCCCGCGGGCACGTCGGTGTGCTCGCCGAGGTGACGGTAGAGCTCCGACATGAAGCTCTGCGAGAAGCGCTCGATCTCGCGGTCGCTGCGGCCGTGCGGGTCGAAGTCGCTGCCGCCCTTCGCGCCGCCGATGCCCTGGCCCGTGAGCGCGTTCTTCAGGATCTGCTCGAAGCCGAGGAACTTGATGATGCCGAGATTGACGCTCGGGTGGAACCGCAGGCCGCCCTTGTAGGGGCCGAGCGCCGAGTTGAACTGCACGCGGAAGCCGCGGTTGACCTGCACCGTGCCCGAGTCGTCGACCCACGGCACCCGGAAGATGATCTGCCGCTCGGGCTCGACGAGACGCTCGAGGATGCCCGCCTCGATGTACTCGGGGTGCTGCGCGAGCACGGGCTCCACGCTCTGCAGCACCTCATGGAGCGCCTGGTGGAACTCGGGTTCGCCCGCGTTGCGGGCGACGGCGGTGCGGTAGACGTTGTCGATGTAGGCCTGGAGCACGAGGGTGGAGCTTTCTGTGCGAGGGGCGGAGCGGCACGTGCGCGCGCAGCTCGGGGGAGATGAGACGGCGGTGTCGGCCGGGCCGTGTCCGAGATCGTCGGATGCGGCGGCGCACGGCGCGTCGATACGAGACCGACGAGACGTGTTGCGGGGTCGGTCACCAGCCATGGTATCCGAGCGCGGGGAACATGACGTCGTTGCCCTCCGGGGAGCGGCCGTGCCGCTAGCCTAAGACGAGCGCGCGTTGCGCCGAGGAAGGGACCCGGATGGACAAGCAGCGAGACTTCGTTCTGCGCACGATCGAGGAGCGCGGCGTGAAGTTCGTGCGACTGTGGTTCACCGACGTGGTGGGCACGCTCAAGTCGGTCGCTCTCGCCCCCGCGGAGGTGGAGGGCGCGTTCTCGGAGGGCGTCGGCATCGACGGCTCCGCGATCGAGGGGCTCACGCGTGCGTTCGAGGCGGATGTGCTCGCGCACCCTGACCCCACGACGTTCCAGATCCTGCCGTGGCGCGGCGAGGTCGACCCGACCGCGCGCATGTTCTGCGACATCACGACGCCGGACGGCCAGCCCGCCGTCGCCGACCCGCGCAACGTCCTCAAGCGCGCGCTCGCGAAGGCGGCCGACCGCGGCTTCACCTTCTACACGCACCCCGAGATCGAGTTCTACCTGCTCAAGTCGAGCAAGCTGAAGAACGGCCGTCCCGTGCCCGTCGACTCGGCCGGCTACTTCGACAACGTCCCGGGCGGCACGGCCCACGACTTCCGCCGCCGCAGCGTGCGGATGCTCGAGGACCTCGGCATCTCGGTCGAGTTCAGCCACCACGAGGCGGGCCCCGGGCAGAACGAGATCGACCTGCGCTACGCGGACGCCCTCACGACGGCGGACAACATCATGACGTTCCGCACCGTGATCAAGGAGGTCGCGATCGAGCAGGGCGTCTACGCGACGTTCATGCCGAAGCCGTTCTCGGAGCACCCCGGCTCGGGCATGCACACGCATGTCTCGCTCTTCGAGGGCGACACGAACGCGTTCTTCGACCCGAGCGGGCAGTACCAGCTGTCGAAGATCGGCCGCCAGTTCGTCGCGGGCCTCCTGCAGCACGCTCCGGAGATCACGGCCGTCACGAACCAGTTCGTCAACTCGTACAAGCGCCTGTGGGGCGGCGACGAGGCCCCGAGCTACGTGACCTGGGGCCACAACAACCGCTCCGCGCTCGTGCGCGTGCCGCTCTACAAGCCCGGCAAGGGCCAGAGCGCGCGCGTCGAGTACCGTGGCATCGACTCGGCCGCGAACCCCTACCTCGCCTTCTCGCTCCTGCTGGCCGCGGGCCTCAAGGGCATCGAGGAGGGCTACGAGCTGCCGCCCGAGGCGGATTCGGACGTCTTCAACATGTCGAGCGCCGAGCGTCGCGCGCTCGGCTACCAGGCGCTCCCGTCGAGCCTCGACCGCGCCCTGCGCCTCATGGAGGAGTCGGAGCTCGTGGCGGAGACGCTCGGCGAGCAGGTCTTCAACTACGTGCTGCTCAACAAGCGGCGCGAGTGGACGGGCTACCGCTCCCAGGTCACGCCGTTCGAGCTGGAAGCGAACCTGGAGGCGCTCTGACCCGCAGCGCGGTGACCCTCACCGAGCTCGCGCGGCTCGGCTTCGCGGACCTGGGGGGAGCCGCAGCGGCGCTCCCGGGGGTCCCCGACGACGTCCTGCCGGCGTTCTCGTCGGCCGCCGACCCCGACCAGGCGCTCCGCCACCTGATCGCCCTGCGCGAGAAGGCCCAGGAGCAGACGGATGCCGTGCTCGCCGACTCGGAGAGCGCGCGCCGCCTCGTCGAGGTGCTCGGCGCATCCGAGGGCCTCGCGGCCTTCCTCGTGCGGCATCCGCGTGAGCTGGTCGTGCTCCAGGAGCCGTACTCGGCCCCGCCCGCGGTGTCTCACTACCGTGCGGTGCTCTCGGCCGCCGTCGACGGGCTCGCGGGCGAGGACGGCCGCAATGCGCTCCGCATCGCCTACCGTCGCGAGCTCACGCGCCTCGCCGCGTGGGACCTCGACCAGGCGGCGCCCATAGAGGTCGTGCCGGTCGTCGCCGTGGCCCTCGCCGACCTCGCGGCCGCCGCCCTCGACGCCGCGCTGCTCGTGGCACGCGCCGACTCCCGGTTCCCCGCCGAGGAGGTCGCCGCCACGCGCCTCGCGATCATCGGCATGGGCAAGGCCGGTGCGCGCGAGCTCAACTACCTGAGCGACGTCGACGTCATCTTCGTGGGCGCCGGCGACGGCATCCCGGATGTGCGGGCGATCGAGATCGCGACGCGCCTCGCCGTCGACACGATGCACGCCATCCACGAGCTCGCGGTCGAGCCGCCGCTGTGGGAGGTCGACGCCAACCTGCGGCCGGAGGGCAAGGACGGCGCGCTCGTGCGCACGCTCGAGTCGCACCTGGCCTACTACGACCGCTGGGCGAAGGACTGGGAGTTCCAGGCGCTGCTCAAGGCCCGCGCCATGGCGGGCGACCTCGAGCTCGGCGAGCAGTTCGTGGCGGGCGTCACGCCCAAGGTGTGGTCGGCCTCGTCGCGCGAGGGCTTCGTCGAGTCGGTGCAGAAGATGCGCGAGCGCGTCATGCAGCACATCCCGCGCGACGAGGTCGACGTGCAGCTCAAGCTCGGGCCGGGCGGTCTGCGCGACGTCGAGTTCACGATCCAGCTGCTGCAGCTCGTGCACGGTCAGGCCGACCCCGAGATCCGTCAGCGCTCGACCCTCGACGCCCTCGACGCGCTGGCCGAGCGCGGCTACATCGGGCGCGTCGAGGCCGCCGGCTTCGCGCGCGACTACCGCTTCCTGCGCCTCGTCGAGCACCGCCTGCAGCTGACGCGACTGCGTCGCACGCATCTCATGCCGCGCGGGGAATCCGAGCAGCGGGCGATCGCCCGCGGCTCCCGGCTCGCGACGACCGCCGACGGCCTCATCGAGGCGTGGCGCGAGGTGCAGCAGGAGGTGCGCGGCCTCCACGAGCGCCTCTTCTACCGCCCGCTGCTCTCCGCGGTCGCGGCGTTGCCGGAGGACGGCTACGCCCTCACGAGCGAGCAGGCGGAGGCCCGTCTCGCCGCCATCGGCTTCCAGGATCCGCGCGGCGCCCTCCGCCACATCGCCGCGCTCTCGGGCGGCGTCTCGCGCCGCGCCGCCATCCAGCGCACGCTCCTGCCCGTCATGCTGCAGTGGTTCGCCGACGGGGCCGACCCCGACTACGGCCTCCTCGCCTTCCGCCGCCTCTCCGACGACATCGGCGAGGCCTACTGGTTCCTGCGCATGCTGCGCGACTCCTCGGGCGCGGCGGAGCGGCTCACGCACGTGCTCGCGAGCTCGCGTTTCGTCGGCGCGCTCTTCGAGCGGTTCCCCGAGGCCGCCGCGTGGCTCGAGAACGACGCCGAGCTGTCCCCGCGCCCGCTCTCCGAGCTGCTGGAGGAGGCCGAGGCGACCATCGCCCGCTACGAGGACGACGTGGATGCGGCCGCCAAGGCCCTGCGCACTGCCCGGCGGCGCGAGGTGCTGCGGATCTCCCTCGGCGCGATCGTGGGGCTCCTCCGCATCGAGCAGATCGGGCACGCCCTCTCCGACATCACGACGGCGATCCTGACAGGCGCTCTGCGCCTCGCGCACCAATGGGGCGACGAGGTCGAGTTCGGCATCATCGCCATGGGGCGATATGGGGGAGCGGAGCTCGGCTTCGGCAGCGACGCCGACATCATGTACGTCTACCGGCCGGCCGGATGCGAGCCCGAGGTCGCGCAGAAGCGCGCCGAGAAGATCGTGCACGAGATCAAGCGCCTCACCGAGGACCTGCGCCTGCCGCTCGACCTCGACCTGGGGCTGCGCCCCGAGGGCAAGAACGGCGTCATCGTGCGCTCCCTCGACAGCTACCGCGCCTATTACCAGCGCTGGTCGCTCACCTGGGAGGCGCAGGCGCTCCTGCGCGCCCGCGGGGTGGCGGGCGACGAGACCCTCCTCGCCGACTTCGAGGCGATGGCCGACGAGGTGCGTTACCCCGCCCAGATCACCCAGGACGCCGTCCGCGAGGTCAAGCGCATCAAGGCCCGCGTCGAGTCCGAGCGGCTCCCGCAGGGCGCCGACCCCGCCCGGCACCTCAAGCTCGGGCGCGGCTCGCTTTCCGACGTGGAGTGGCTCGTGCAGCTGTGGCAGCTCGAGCGCGGCCATGAGGTGCCGGGGCTACGCACCCCCTCGACGCTCGAGGCCCTCGACGCCGCCGCCGAGGCCGGCCTCGTGGGGAGGCCGGATGCCGACCGCCTGCGCGCCGCCTGGATCATCGCCTCGCGCACCCGCTCCGCGATGACGCTCTGGACCGCGAAGACGGCCGACGTGCTGCCCACCGACCGCCGTGCGCTCGAGGGCGTCGCCCGCATCATGGAGTACCCGCCGCACTCGGCGACGCAGCTCGAGGAGGACTACCTCCGCACGACGCGCCTCGCGCGCCAGGTCTTCGAGCGCCTCTTCTACGGCTCGCGGCTCTAGAACACGCGTTTAGGACATCGGCGACCGGTATTCGCTAGCCGCCACACGGCTGTGCGGACTCAGAACCTGCTGGTCCGATTCGGAAGCTTGTTCTGGGCTGAGACGCTCAACTCGCCAACTGCCGCCGACCCGCACGCTCGGCGAATGCATCGATCGCGTCTAGTAGCTCCGTGGATCGCCAGACACGACCGAAATGGTGTTCGTTCTTTGACTGAAGGATGCCATCCTCGACCAGCTTGCGAAGCGGAGGATAAACATTTGGAACCTGGACGTCGAGTTCTGCGGCCGCGGTCTTAGCGTCCAGGACCGGACGGCGAGCGATGACGTCGAGCAGCCGCCATGCGCCTGACTGTCGGCGGGCGGTGAGGCGTGTGTTCCAGCTAGTCCGGATTGCGTCGATATCCGAGATGAGCTGACGCGCATTCGCCACGGCCCGTAGCGCGGCCAAAGCGAAGGCACGCACAATGGGGTCGACGTGACCTTCGCGATAGTCCATGAGCGCCTGGTGGTAGCCGTCGACGTCGGCGAGGAGCCCTGCGCTCACAGGAACGGCGACCGTCCTCGTCACACCACTGCGCCGCAGCATCGATTGTGCAAGAGCGCGACCAGTTCGCCCGTTTCCATCCGAGAACGGGTGGATTGTCTCAAATTGTGCGTGAGCTACTGCCACCGAAACAAGAGGCGACACGTCCCGTCGACCAGCGAACGCGACAACGTCATCGACGAGTTGGGGCACACGTGTCCAAACGGGCGGGACGAATGTCGCGCCCACGGGTGAGTCGTTTCGTGATCCGATCCACACCGCCTCCTTTCGGAACTCACCAGGGGAGAAGCGAGGCTGACCTTCGAGCAACATCTTGTGCATCTCGCGGATAGTCGCCGGGCTAAGTTCGTCCGCGAGGGATAGTGCCACCCTCATGGCTCGGGTGTTCGCAGTGATCTGTAGAGCGTGTGAGGACGCGCGCGCGCCGAGCTCTGCGGTCAGGATCTGACACGCAGATGCGGTCAGGTTCTCGATCTGGCTCGAAGCGGCCGCTTCAGAGCGCAATAGCACCGGAGCGAACGCGGCGACGCGCTCGCCTAGTTCCGCGTCGAAGCGTGAGAGCTCAAGAAGCGCGTCGGATGCGAGCCCGGCTACATGAGTTGAGGTTTCGGGCGTCAGCCGGGCGATGTACGGCGGTATCGCCGCGTCGTAGTGGGCGGTCAGTTGCTCGAGTGACGCTGACTTGTCACCCGACGCTGCTGCTGCCGATATCCAGGTCTGAGTCTCGTAGTCGACCGGGGGCCAGGGTGAACTCATAAGAGCAGGCTGTCAGATTATGCATTTCTAAGCATACGCATAATAATCTACCTCGGCGTTATGACTCTGGCCGCAGGCCACGGTCTGATGCCCGCAGTCTCCAAAGGAACCAGTGCGAACTCCGCAGACGCGGAACGGGCCGCCTCCCGAAGGAGACGGCCCGTCCGTTGCTGTGCGGGTGCAGGTCGGCTCAGACCCCGAAGTAGAGCTCGTACTCGAAGGGGTGAGGACGCTGCGCGAAGGGCAGGAGCTCCTTCTCGCGCTTGTACTCGAGCCACGCGTTGATGAGGTCCTCGGTGAACACGCCACCCTCGAGGAGGTAGTCGTGGTCCGCCTCGAGCGCGTCGAGCGCCTCGGCCAGCGAGCCCGGCAGCTGCGGGATGTTCTTGGCTTCCTCCGGCGGGAGCTCGTAGAGGTCCTTGTCGACGGGCTCGTGCGGCTCGATCTTGTTCTTGATGCCGTCGATGCCCGCCATGAGCTGGGCCGCGAACGCGAGGTACGGGTTGCCGGAGGCGTCGGGCGCGCGGTACTCGATGCGCTTGGCCTTCGGGTTGGTACCCGTGATCGGGATGCGGATCGAGGCGGAGCGGTTGCCGGCCGAGTAGACCAGGTTGACCGGGGCCTCGAAGCCCGGGATGAGGCGGTGGTACGAGTTGACCGTCGGGTTCGTGAACGCGGCGAGCGACGCGGCGTGCTTGAGGATGCCGCCGATGTACCAGCGCGCGATGTCCGACAGGCCGCCGTAGCCCTGCTCGTCGTAGAACAGCGGCTTGCCGTCGTTCCACAGCGACTGGTGGGTGTGCATGCCCGAGCCGTTGTCTCCCATGAGCGGCTTCGGCATGAAGGTCGCGACCTTGCCCCACTCGAGCGCGGTGTTCTTGACGACGTACTTGAACTTCAGGATGTCGTCACCGGCGTGGACCATGGTGTCGAACTTGTAGTTGATCTCGCCCTGGCCTGCGGTGCCGACCTCGTGGTGGGCGCGCTCGACCTCGAGGCCGACCTCCTGGAGCTTCAGGACGATGTCGTCGCGCAGGTCGGCGTGCTGGTCGACCGGCGTGACGGGGAAGTAGCCGCCCTTGTACGGGGTCTTGTTGGCGAGGTTGCCGCCCTCCTCGACGCGCCCCGAGTTCCACGCGCCCTCCGAGGAGTCGACCTCGTAGAACGACTTGTTCTGCTTCACCTCGTAGCGGACGTCGTCGAAGATGTAGAACTCGGCCTCGGGGGCGAAGTACGCGGTGTCGGCGATGCCGGTCGACGCGAGGTACTTCTCCGCCTTCTTCGCCACCTGACGCGGGTCGCGACCGTAGATCTCGCCGTTACGCGGGTTGTAGATGTCGAAGATGATGACGAGCGTGCGCTCCGTGCGGAACGGGTCGACGAACGCCGTCGAGATGTCCGGGATGAGCTGGAGGTCGGACTCGTGGATCGACTGGAACCCGCGGATCGACGAGCCGTCGAAGAGCTGGCCCACGGTGAAGAAGTCCTCATCCACGGTCGACGCCGGGATCGTGAAGTGCTGCTGCACACCGGGAAGGTCGGTGAAACGGATGTCGATGAACTTGACATCCGTGTCCTTGATGAACTTCAGCACCTCGGAGGAGTCGCTGAACAGAGGCTTGGACATAGGGGATTACTCCAAGGGCGTGGAACGTGTCGGCTGCGGGTGCAGCCGTTCGAAAGGGTATGGGGGCGGCATTTCCCGACCATGACCGCATTGTTTCGGGCGTGTTACACCGCGAACCCTAGAGTTGGAGGGTGAGCGCCGCATCCACCTCGCCCGTCGAGAACCGCTGGCCGGGGGAGCGCCTCGGGCTCCCGGAGCACGGTCCCCGCTCGGTCGGCCGGTTCGGGCGACGACTCGCGGCGATCCTCATCGACTGGGGTATCGCCTATCTGCTCTCCTTCGCCTTCTTCCGCGTCGACGAGCTCGGTACCGACCCGTTCATCACGCTCGGCATCTTCGCCGCGCTGCAGTACCTCTTCCTCATCGTCGTCAACGGCAGCGTCGGCCACCTCCTGCTCCGTCTGCGCGTCGTGCCCCTCCGCGGCGGCTATCTCGGTCTCTGGCGCCCGCTCGTACGCACCCTCCTGCTGTGCCTCGCGATCCCGGCTCTCATCTGGGATCGCGACCAACGCGGGTTGCACGACAAGGCCGCCGGCACCGTCCTCGTCCGCGTCTGACCGGGTGTACCCCGACGACTTGGCCTGGGGGACAATCCGGAGGAGAATCGACGACATAGCGAGGCGTACCCGACGCCGCACCACCGGTTGACGGATGGCGAGGTACGGGCATGACGACCCTCGGACACGGCTGGCACCGCGCGACGATGGGACCGCGGCAGCTCGGAGCGGACGGTGCCGTGCACACGTCTCACGTCGCGGTCGTCGCACGTCTGGCGCTCTTCGCCCTCGCCACGGTCGTGGCGGTCGCGGTCGTGAAACCGCCGATCGCGCCGTTCCCTCCAGCGGAGACCGTGCCCGCGTCGCAATCGGAGACCGCGCCCGCCGCGGCGCGCACCGCTCTCCTGGATCGCATCGACGGCCTCGAGACGGCGATCGCGGCGGCCACGACCGCGCACACGACCGCGGAGGGCCGCGTACTCGACGAGGCCGCACGCACGGCGCTCATCGCCCAGGTCGAGCTCGCGGAGCAGGCTCTCAGAGAGGCGAACGCCGTGCTCGTGTGGCCGGACGCCTCGCTACGCTCCGCGGTCGCCGAAGACGCCGTGCTCAGCCTCGAGGAGGTGGAGCAGGCCCTCGTGGTCGCACAGGAGGACCTCGCCACCGCGGTGGAGACCTGGGAGGCCGAGCAGGCCCGCATCGCGGCAGAGGAGGCGGCGCGTGCCGCGGCGGCCGCCGCTGCTGCGGCAGCTCCGCGGACCCGCGTCGGCGGCCCGGCCCCGGCCGCGGGTGCCGGCATCGTGCACATCGAGGGGATCTGGACCTCGGGAAGCCAGGCCGAGATCGACGCGTGCCGCGGCTCGGTCAACGTGCCCGCGGTCGCCGGCTACCTCGGGGGAGCGTTCTACGCGGCCGAGCACTGGGGCTGCGGGGGCAGCACGTGGGGCCGCATCGGCACGGGAGCGCTCGTCGAGTTCCCGGGCTACGGCACCTTCCGGGTGGCCGGGATCGTCAGCGGGCTGGCCTACGGCTCGAACGCGTCGGCGGTGCCCGGCGGGTATGCGGGCTACTACCAGACGTGCATCGGCGGCAGCAGCTCGAACATGGCGGTGTGGCTGCTGCAGCGCGCGTGACGCGTCGGGGCGCCGAGCGTCAGCGCGGGCGGGGAGCCCGCATCCGAAGCGGGTCGATGCCGCCGGGGATCTTGAATCCCTTGACCTTCGCCACCGACGTGAGGCGCTTGTCGACCTGGATGACCTCGGCCTTGGTGAGCTTGCGGGGCAGCTTGTTGAGCTGCGAGGAGATCTTGTGGAGGGCGACCGAGTCGACGTCCGGGCCCACGTACAGCAGGTGGACAGGGACGTTGGGGAGCAGGCGCGCGACGTTGGCACGCTCCTTCTCGACCATCGGCTGGGTGCGCGAACGCGGGCCCTCGCCGATGAGCACGACGCCCGCGCGGCCCACCGCGCGGTACACGGCGTCGCGGGACTTGGGGCTGAACGCGATGGGCTCCTCGTTGCCGATCCACGAGCGGCGGAGGCCGTTCTTGAGCACGGCGCCGACAGCACCCGGCTGGCCCGAGATCTGCCCGTAGGCGGCCCGCTCGGCGCGACGACCGAGCACGAGCAGCAGCAGCAGCAGGCCGGCGAGAACGCCCGTGATGATCGTGAGCAGGATGCCGAGCCAGTTGTCGCCGAAGAAGAGCAGCGAGAGCACGATCGAGGCCCCGATGGGGGCGATGAACGCGAGGATGAGGAGCCAGGTGATGGCCGGGTCGTACCGGCGGGTCATCTGGAAGACCTGCCACATCTGCTTGAGGCGGCCGGGTTCCTTCTCGGAAGTGCTGCGTGCCATAGCTTCCAGCCTAGGGCGTGCTACGACACTGCTTGTGCGAACGCCGCTTCGCTCTCCGCGAGATGGCGCAGCCCCTCGGGGATCTCGCGCCCCTTCGCGAGCATCGAACGCGCCCACAGGCGCCCCGCGCGGTAGCTGGAGCGCACGAGCGGGCCCGCGAGGACGCCGAGGAAGCCGAGCTCCTCTGCCTCCTGCTTGAGCTCCACGAACTCCTCCGGACGCACCCAGCGCGCCACCGGCAGGTGTCGCGGCGAGGGGCGCAGATACTGCGTGAGCGTGATGATGTCGCACCCCGCGTCGCGCAGGTCGCGCAGCGCCCGGCTCACCTCGTCGCGTTCCTCGCCCATGCCGAGGATGAGGTTCGACTTGGTGATGAGGCCCGCATCCCGAGCCGCCGTGAGCACGCCGAGCGAGCGCTCGTACCGGAACGCCGGGCGGATGCGCTTGAAGATCCGCGGCACCGTCTCGACGTTGTGCGCGAACACCTCGGGGCGGCTGTCGAAGACCTCGGCGAGCAGCGACGGGTCGCCCGAGAAGTCGGTCGCGAGGATCTCGACGCCCGTGCCGGGATTCGCCGCGTGGATCGCGCGAACCGTCTCGGCGTGCAGCCACGCACCCTCGTCGGGCAGGTCGTCGCGGGCGACGCCCGTGACGGTCGCGTAGCGCAGGCCCATCCGCGCGACGGACTCGGCGACCCGACGGGGCTCGTCGGTGTCGTACTCCGCGGGTTTGCCGGTGTCGATCTGGCAGAAGTCGCAGCGGCGGGTGCACTGGCTGCCGCCGATGAGGAACGTCGCCTCGCGATCCTCCCAGCACTCGTAGATGTTGGGGCAGCCGGCCTCCTGGCAGACGGTGTGCAGGTCCTCGCTCTTCACGAGCGACTGCAGAGCCGTGTACTCGGGGCCCATCTTGGCGCGGGTCTTGATCCACTCGGGCTTGCGCTCGATGGGCGTCTGCGCGTTGCGCACCTCGAGACGCAGGAGCTTGCGGCCGGCAGGTGAGGCGCTCATGCGGGCACCCCCTGCCGGGTGGAGGCGAGGCTGCCGGCGAGCGCGTCCTCGAAGCGGCGCGTGACGTCGGGAACCACGTCGGACGGGGTGATGACGCGGCCGAGCTCGCGGCTCATCGTCGTGACCCCCGCGTCCCGGATGCCGCACGCGACGATCCGGTCGAACGGCTCGAGGTCGTTGCTGCAGTTGAGGGCGAAACCGTGCATCGTGACGCCGTCGGCGACGCGGATCCCGATCGCCGCGATCTTGTCGGCGGGGCCACCCGGACGTGCGATCCACACGCCGCTGCGCCCCTCGACGCGCACGCCGTCGAGGCCGTGGTCGGCGAGCACGCCGATGAGGAGGTCCTCGAGGCGGCGCACGTAGGCCACGACGTCGACGGGATCCGCGAGGCGCACGATCGGGTAGCCGACGAGCTGTCCGGGCCCGTGCCAGGTGATCTTGCCGCCCCGGTCCACGTCGACGACGGGAGTGCCGTCGTCGGGACGTTCGTCGGGTGCGGTGCGCTTCCCGGCGGTGTAGACGGAGGGATGCTCGAGGAGGAGCACGGTATCGGGCGCCCGACCGCTCACGACGTCGGCGTGCAGGGCACGCTGGCGTTCGAGGGCCGTCAAATACGACACGGAGTTGGCGCTTAGCCCCGCGTCGACGTAGTCGACCACCCGTCCACCCTATGCGCAGTCCGGTCGTCCCCACCGGGTCGGCGTGTCGTGTGTCCCGAGACGACAGCGCCGCGGTGCGCTCGGCGGGGCACGCACGGCACGATCGTCGGGTGACGAGCTTCCGTGAGCGCCCCGGCATCCGCGTCGTGCGGGTGCTCGAACGCGACGCGCATACGGAGGCGCTGCTCGTGCGGCTCGGCCATGAGGAGGCGTGCCCGGCTGTGCTCCTGCGCGCTCTTGACGAGTTCGGGGCGCGCGCCCGGCGGCGCGAGCTCGCCGCGCTTGACCGCGCGGCGGGCAGCGGGGTGCTCCGCGTGCTCGACGCTCTCGACGACGAGGTGGCCCCGTCGGCCCTCGTCGAGCGACTCGCGGGACCGAGGCTGGCCGAGCTCGTGGCCGAGCGCCCCGGCTGGCGCGCGGGCGAGGTCGTTGGGGTGCTCGGGCCCCTCGTCGCGGCGATCGATCGTGCTCACGCACGCGGAGTGGCCCACGGCGGTGTCTCGGGCGCGCGGGTCGTGGTCACCGAGCGCGGCCCCGTGCTCGACGGCTTCGTCCGCGCCGAGCTCTTCGCACCCGGCGCGCCCGAGGTCGTCCGGGAGCGCCTCCCCGCCGTGGGAGCGGATCGCGACGCCCTCCGTGAGCTCGCGGGACACGTCCTCGGGAGGGTCGACGGTGCCCGGGCGTCCGCCGCGCGCGAGCTCGCCCGGGAGGCCGTCGCCGTCCCCGGCGGCGAGCTGCTGTCGAGGCTCGCGGTCGGGCTCGCGGAGCTCGCATCCCCGACGCCGGTCGACTCGTCGCCCCCGCAGCCTGCGGCGCGCAGCGTGGACGCCTCAGCGCGGATGCTGCCGGTCGTCGCGGGGGAGGAAGAGGGCACGGCCGACGGCGGGGCGCTCGCCCCGTTGCGGCTGCGAATCGCACGTGCGGGCGCCCGGCTCGCGGGCCTGTCGGCCTCGCGACGCCGCCTGCTCGTGGGCGGGGGAGCAGCGCTGGCGGCAGCCTCCGTCATGCTGGCGCTCGTGCCGTCGGGCGTCGAGCGCGCCGACGCGGGTGCCGAGCCTCCGAACTCATGGACGGTGGCGCCCGAGCGACCGGACGAGCCGCCATCGACCGGGCAGCCCGTCGGGCCCCTCGATGCCGCGATCGCGGGAGAGGACCCGGTCGCGGCGGCGATCGCCCTCCTCGCCCGGCGCGACGCGTGCGTCGCGCAGCTCTCGGTGCTCTGCCTCGAGGAGGTGGATCAGGCGGGCTCCGTCGCCCTCGCACAGGATCGTGCGGCGATCGTCGCGCTACGGGAGGGTGCGGAGCCGGTGCTCCCCGCCGTCGAGCCGGTGGAGCCGAGGCTCATCGAACGCCTGGGGGACGGCGCGATCGTGCGGCTCGGCCCGGAGACGGCTCCGGCCTCGCTCCTGCTGATGAGAAGCGAGGCCGGGTGGCGTATCCGCGACTGGGTCGCGGTCGACTAGATGTTCTTCCCCGTGAGGTTGTGAACGCGTTGGGCGGGGGTGAGGCCTCCGAGCCC
>RDDZ01000087.1 GCA_003852775.1 Microbacteriaceae bacterium
CGACGCCGACCTGGAAGCTGACCTTGCGGACCGTGAAGGTCTCGCGGACGCCCTCACCCGAGCGCGCGATCACGACGCCCTGGAAGACCTGGATACGGGAGCGGTTGCCCTCGATGATGTTGACGTGCACCTTGACGGTGTCGCCGGGGCGGAACTCGGGGATGTCGGAACGCAGCGAGGCGGCGTCGACGTCGTCGAGGATGTGCATGGGTTTTCGCTCTCTGCGCCCGCCACAGGTCGAACGCGGGTATACGGAAATCAGAACGTGGGTCGCGCTTCTCGCTGCGACGGTCCCCCTGTGGCAGGGCCGTGCGGAAGCACAATCGACAATTCTGCCATATCGGGGGGCCTGCGGCGACCGCGGCCTCATCCCGCGGGGGTCGCCTCGGCGGGCGGATCGTCCCAGCGTGTCTCGGGCGTGCGGCACGTGCCGCGGAAGACGTACTGCGACGGGAGCTTGCGCTCGTGGCTCACCCAGTCGATGGCGGGCCGCTTCTGCGACTCGGGCAGGTAGCCGAGCCGGTAGACGGCCATGAGCTCGAGCTCGTCGGGCACCTCGAGCAGGCGCACGATCTCGTCCCACCGCCCCGGCACCTCCATCGGGAAGGAGATGAACTGGATCCCCATGCCGAGCATCGTCGTCGTGAGCCACACGTTCTCCATCGCGGTACCCATCGAGAACACCGAGTAGAACGACGAGAGCTCGCCCGGCCGGTACTCGGAGCGGTCGAGCATGACGCCGAGCAGGAGGGGCGCGCCCGCCACGAGCTTGCGGTTCTCCTCGCCGAGCAGCTGGGGCACGCGCATCGTGTTCATGAGCTTCTGCCCGCGCGTGGTGAACACCTGGCTCGTGAACGGCCGCAGCGGCGCAGGGAGCTTGTCGAACAGCATCCCGCTGCGCTTCTCGGCCATTTCCTCCTTCGAGAAGCGGAAGTAGGGCTTGTAGCGCTTGAAGAAGGTGCCGTTCGACATCGCCTCCGTCATCGACTCGCCGCTGATGCGCGCGACCGTCTCGATCGTCTCGCGCTCCTCGATGAGCACGAAGCGCCAGGGCTGGCTGTTGAGCTGCGACGGCGCGCGGCTCGCGACCTCCATGAGCAGCCGCTGGTGCTCCTCCGACACGGGTCTCGGGTCGAGCGGCCCGTTCGTGGTCCTGCGGCGGCGCACCACCTCGAGGAAGTCCATCAGCCAGCTCCTCTCCTCGGGCGGGCACGGCGTCCGCCCCTCGTCGTCGTCGCGGGTGCCGGTCGGGCGACCACGGCGAGCGCCGCGGCGATGAACGGGCCCACCGAGGCCGCGAGCCCCGGATGCCGCCAGCCGCGGGTCCCGGCGAAGGGGATCGCCGCGAGCGGTGCGAGCGCAGGCGCGAGCACGGCCCCCCGCCTCCCCCGCTCGGCGACGAGGGCGACGGCCGCCGCGGTCGTGATGCCCGCGGTCGAGATGTAGAGCGCGTGGTGCAGCCAGCGGGCGCGCCCCGTGTGCAGCCGCCTCGTCGCGACCCCGAGGCCGAGCGTGCAACTCGCGAGGTACGAGCACGCGGCCGCGATCGTGAGGGCGCGGGAGATCATCGGCGCCCCATCCCCCGCGTGAGCAGCAGCCGGAAGGGCGCCGCGGTCTCGACGCGCCATCCGTCGGGGACCAGGGCGCGCAGCTCGTCGGCGGTGTAGCTGCGGCGGATCGAGAGCCGCCCGTCGTCGTAGAGGAACGACCGCCTAGCGAGGGGCCGGGTGGCGACCGTGTAGAGGGCGAGCGCGGTGCCCGAGCGGCGGATGTCGTTGTGCAGCACGCGGGGCGCGAGGGCCGCACTGTCGGCGAGGAACGTCGGCAGCGCCTCGTCGAGGTGGTGCAGCACGTGGTTGGAGATCGCGAGGTCGAAGCGCTCGCCGCGCGCGAGGAGCCCGCCCGTGGACTCTGCCCGCAGCTCGACGTCGGGGTCGGGCGTGCGGGAGGCGAAGGAGTGCGCGCGCGGGTCGGGGTCGATCGCCGTGATCTCGAGCCGCACACCGTCGCCCCGGGCCCAGCGCGCGAGCGCCCGCGCGACATCCCCGCCGCCCGAGCCGATGTCGAGCAGGCGGAACGGCGGCTCGAAGCCGAGCAGCGGGCGGATGCGGCGCACGTAGACGCGGCGCCAGCCGGCGACCGCGCGGTTCACGACGCGGAACTGGCGGTAGGTGCTCTCGAGCAGCTCGAGGTCGCACGTGGGGTCGTCCATCCGCTCGCGCGCCTCGGTCTCGCGCTCGCGCAGGGCGCTCATGTGACCCCCTCGAGCCGCATCCGCGCCGCCTCGAGCGTGAGCCCCGGCCCGAAGGCCATCGCGCACACGGTGCCCTCGGTCCGCTCGGCGAGGAGCCGACGCAGCACGAAGAGCACCGTCGGGCTCGACATGTTGCCGTGGTCGGCGAGCACGCCGCGGGAGGGGCGCACGGCGGCGTCCGGCAGCGCGAGGGCGTCCTGCACGTGGTCGACGATGCTGCGGCCGCCGGGGTGCACGGCCCAGCCGGCCACGGCGTCCCGCCCCTCCGGGAGCAGCGGCGCGATCGCCTCGCGGATGCCGCGGCCGATGATGCCGGGCACCCTGCTCGACAGGCGCATGAGGAAGCCCCCGTCGCCGATCGTCCAGCGCATCTCGTCGATCGAGTCGGGCAGCACCCCCGTGAGGAAGGCGTCGAGCGCGAGCGCCGGACGGGACGCGGGGCGGGAGGCCACGACTGCGGCGGCCGCGCCGTCGGCGAAGAGCGACATCGCGACGATCTGCTCGGGGTCGTCGACCGCCCGCAGGTGGAGGGTGCACAGCTCGACGCACACGACGAGCACGACGGCCCCGGGGTCGGCGCGGCAGATCGCGTCGGCGGTGCGGAGCGCCGGGAACGCGGCCGAGCATCCCATGAAGCCCACGTGCAGCCGCGCCGTCTCGGCGCGGAGCCCGAGACCGTGAACGAGGGCCAGATCCGGCCCGGGCGAGACGAACCCCGTGCAGGACGCCGTCACGACGTGCGTCACCTCGGCGGGATCGACGCCCGCCGCCGCGAGCGCTCGACCGCCCGCCTCGACGGCGAGCGGCGAGGCGTGACGCGCGTAGAGCCCGTTGCGCTCCCCCGTCGACGCGGGGCGGATGCGGTCGTCCGCCTCGAGCAGTTCGGAGGCGCCCCCGTCGACGAGCGCCTCGACGACGGTCGCGCGGCGCTCGATGCCCGAGCCGTCGAACGCCGTCGTCACGAGGCGGGCGCCGAGCCGCGAGAGCCCCGGCTGGGCGAGCAGGATGTCGCGGGCGCGCTCCTGGCTGAGGACGGCGGGCGGTGTCGCCGTCTCGATCGCCAGGATGCGCGTCGTCACGAAGCGGGGCGGTCCGGGTCGGGATCGGTCACATCCGTCGACGTCACGACGATGACCTCACCGATGTCGATCGTCCGCTGCTGCTGCTGCGGCGCCGAGGCGCGGGCCCCCGCGAGGGTCGCGTCGATGTCGTCCATCGCCGCCCGGAAGCGGCGTCTGCTCTCGGTCGCGAACTCCCACACGGCGAACCAGAAGGCGCCGATGACGAGCACGACCGCGGCGGCGACGATCGCCGGGTGCGCGATGAAGCCCGCTGCGATGAGCACGAGCCAGAGCGCTCCGAGCACGAGCGCGTCCCACGTCGAGACGGCGCGGTCCTGCCGCACACCGGGACGCCACACGATGATGCCGCCGATGACGAGCAGCAGCACGAAGAGGATCGGGGTCACGACGAGGTAGCCCAGGAAGCCCCACCCGATGCCGTCGAGCAGGATGCCGCGGCTGACGAGCACCCAGACAGGAAGCAGCACCGCGAGCGGGAACAGCGCTCGATAGACCACGCGGCGGACGACCATCAGCCAAGGCTACGCTCGAAAGATGATTGAACTCCGGACTCCCGCTGAGATCGAGCAGATGAAGCCCGCCGGCCGTTTCGTGGCGAGCGTGCTCGAGGCGACCCGCGACGCCGCCGACGTCGGGGTCAACCTGCTCGACCTCGACGCGCTCGCTCACGAGATGATCACGAAGGCGGGCGCGGAGTCCTGCTACATCGACTACCACCCGAGCTTCGGCGCCTCGCCGTTCGGCAAGGTCATCTGCACCTCGGTCAACGACGCCGTGCTGCACGGCCTGCCGCACGACTACAAGCTCCGCGACGGCGACCTGCTCTCGCTCGACTTCGCGGCCTCCGTCGACGGCTGGGTGTGCGACTCGGCGCTCTCGATCGTGGTCGGCGAGCCCGACCCCGCCGACCTCGAGCTCATCGCGACGACCGAGCGTGCGCTCGACGCGGCGATCGCGCAGGCCACCGTGGGCCACCGGATGGGCGACATCTCGGCCGCGATCGGCGACATCGCCGAGGCGGCCGGCCTGCTCGTCAACATGGACTTCGGCGGCCACGGCGTGGGCCGCACGATGCACGGCGACCCGCACGTGCCGAACGACGGCCGCCGCAAGCGCGGGCTGCCGCTGCGCGCGGGTCTCGTGATCGCGATCGAGCCGTGGTTCATGCGCGGCACGGACGAGATCTACACCGACAAGGACGGCTGGACGTTGCGCTCGCGCGAC
>RDDZ01000059.1 GCA_003852775.1 Microbacteriaceae bacterium
CCGACGTCGGCGGCCCAGTCGGCGGCGCGCTCGAGGCCGTCGGCGTTCCAGCGGTACTCCCAGTTGCCGAGCAGCTGCGCGGTGCCGCCCGGCACGAGGTGCTCGGCGGCACCCGCGACGACCGACGCCACGAGCGCGTCGCCCTCGAGCCCGCCGTCGCGGTACTCGTACTCCGGGACGCCCGGGGTGCGCGGCGTGATGACGAACGGCGGGTTCGAGACGATGCGGTCGAAGCGCTCCCCCGCGACCGGCTCGTAGAGGCTGCCGAGACGGAACTCGATGCCGTCCACGCCGTTGAGCTCGGCGTTGAACCGCGCGTAGTCGAGGGCACGCTGCGAGATGTCGGTCGCGACGACCCGCCGCGCGAAGCGGCGCGCGTGCAGCGCCTGGATGCCGCATCCGGTTCCCAGGTCGAGCACGCTCTCGACGTCGTCGGGGAACTGCAGCGACGCGAGCGTCGTCGAGGCGCCCCCGACGCCGAGCACGTGGTCGACCCGCAGCGCGGATCCCGTGGCGAGCTCGCCGAGGTCGGATGCGATCCACCACTCGCCCGCGCCGTGCGGGTCGACGAACGCGTAGGGTCGCAGGTCGAGCAGCGGTCGCACCTCGGCGCCCGCGACGGCGACGAGCCCGAGCTCGACGGCGCCCGCGACGCCGAGCGTCGGGAGCGCCGACGCGAGCACCGTCGCCTCGACGCGCTCGCCGAGCACGAACACGCGCGCGAGCACCGCGGCGGGGTCGGCGGATGCCGCGAGGGCACGCGACGCCGGCACGCGGTTGCCGCGCTGGAGGGCCGCCGAGGCGGCGGCGCCCCACAGCTCGCCGAGCCGGTCGACGCGGTAACGGGCCGCCTCGAGGTCGGCGCGGAGGGCGGGGATCATCGTTCCATTCTCGTGCCTCGCCGCGGGGCTCAGTCGAGCGGGTGGGCGAGCTCGTCACGCGGCATGCGGGCCGCGAGCACCGCGACAACCGCCAGCACGGGAGGCACGACCGCCGCGATCACGAAGACCGGTCCGTAGCCGATGGCCGCGCCGAGCGGCCCCGCGACCGCCGTCGAGACGGGCATGAGCGCGAGCGAGACGAAGAAGTCGAGGCTCGACACGCGGCCGAGCATCTCGGGCGGCACGCGGCGCTGCAGGAGCGTGCCCCAGATGACGCTCGCGCCCGAGAACACCATGCCGACCACGAACGCGGCGACGATCATGACCCACAGCCAGGTCGTCGCCGCGACGAGCAGCAGGGGGAGGCATCCGAAACCCCACGCGAGCGTCATGACGCTCAGGTAGCGGCGCGGCAGCCGCCACGAGGCCACCGCGATCGCCGCGATCGCCCCACCCACGCCGAAGGCGACGAGCACGAGCGCGTAGCTGCCGGCGTCCCCGCCCGTCTGCTCGGTGACCGCGAACGGCAGCAGCACCTCGAAGGGCCCCATGATGAGCAGCACGAGCGCGCACGAGAACACGAGCGTCGCGAACAGCCACGGCGTGCGCATGAGGTAGCGGAAGCCGTCGCGCACGTCGACGAGCAGCTCGATCGCGGGATGCCGACCGGTCGGCACGTCGCGCCGCACCGCCGTGGGGCGCAGTACGGCGAGGAGGGCGATGGCGCCGAGCTGCGTGAGGGCGATGATCGCGAACGCGGCGGCGGGCGACCACAGCGCGATGAGTCCCGCGGCGACCGCGGGGCCGCCGGCCTGCAGGATGGCGGGGCGCAGCATCCCCTCGAAGCCGTTGGCCGCGAGCAACTGCTGCTCGGGCAGGATCGACGGCAGCATCGCCGAGTAGGCGGGCATGAAGAAGCCGTCGGCGACGCCGAGCACGAACCCGACGACCGCGAGGTGCCACACCTCGAGGCCGCCCGTCAGGGCGAGCGCGGCGACGCCGGCGACGAGCACGCCCTTCACGATCTCGACCGTGAGCAGGATGAGCTTCTGCGGAACGCGGTCGGCGACGGCGCCGCCGACGAGCACGGCCACGAGCAGGCCGATCGCGTTCGCGGTCGCGACGAACGACACCTCGACGGGCCCGCCGCCCGTCCCGCGGATCTGGAAGACGACGGCGATGAGCCACACGCCGGCGCCGAAGAGCGAGAGCGTCAGCGCGACCGCCAGCAGCCGGTATTGTCCGAACCGGAAGGGGCGCAGCGCGCGCGGCAGCCGGTCGCGGGCGGTCTCGCCCTCGCGGGTCGTCTCGGGCTGCGCGGTCACCATCCGATGATGGCGGACGCGCGAGGACCCCGCGAACCATGTATACACTGTCCACAATCGAGCGTCGCGGGCGACGCGACCCGGACGAGGAGGGCCACGGCGTCATGAGCACCGCGCGCGCGACCTACCGGCACGGCGACCTCCGCCGCTCCCTCATCCAGGCCGGCATCGAGCTCGCGCGCGAGGGCGGACCGGACGCCGTGGTGCTGCGCGAGGCCACCCGACGCGCCGGGGTCTCCCCCAACGCCGCCTACCGCCACTTCGCCGACCGCGCCGCGCTCGTCGGCGCCGTGAGCGACGCCGCGCAGGGCGCCGCGGCGGCCGCGATCGAGGCGGAGCTCGCCACCGTCCCCGAGGCGACGGATGCCGCGAGCGCCCAGGAGCGGCTGCGCGCCGTCGGCATCGGCTACCTCCGCTTCGCGCGCGACGAGCCGGGGCTCTTCCGCGCCGCGTTCGGCGTCCCCGGGGGCCTCGACCGCGCGTTCGTCGCCGAGAAGGCGGGGCCCGGCGGTACGAGCCCCTACGGCCTCCTCGCGGGGGCGCTCGACGACCTCGCGCGCTTCGGCGTGCTCCCCCCGGAGCGCCGTCAGGGCGCCGAGCTGCTCGCCTGGTCTGCCGTGCACGGGCTCGCGATGCTCCTGCTCGAGGGGCCGCTGCACGACCTCCCTGAGGAGGTGCGCGTCATGGCGGGTCGCGGCGTCGTCGAGATGGTCGTCCGCGGCATCTGAGCGGCCGGCCGACCGCACGGGTTAGCCTGGCGGGACATGCTTCCCCTGACCGCCGAGCAGATCCGCGACTCCTTCGTGAACGCGGGGTCGATGGACCGTGAGCGTATCCCGCTGCCCGGCCTCCACGAGGTGCTGTGGGAGGAGCGGGAGTTCCTCGGGTGGCGCGACGGCTCGACCGCGAACCGGGGCTACCTCGTGTACTGGCGCGACGGCCGCGCCGTCGGCATGGTGCTGCGCGCGGCGACCACGCGGCTCGCGGGAGGCGCGGCGATGTGCTCGCTGTGCCAGATCGCCCAGCCGGCGGGTCAGGTGCGGCTGTTCTCCGCCCCGCGCGCCGGGGATGCGGGCGACGCGGGCGACAGCGTCGGCACCTACATCTGCGCCGACCTCGGGTGCTCGCACCTCATCCGGATCGCGCCGCATGGGAGCCCGTGGGACCCGAACCCGGAGACGGTCGTGGCCGATCGGGGCGCGGGGCTCCTGCGGAGGCTCGACGCGTTCGCGTCGAAGGTGCTCGACGCCGCGGGGTGAGGAGCCGCCGAGGGCGGCGTGTCGGGACGGGTCAGTCCGTCGCCGGCAGCAGGTGGAACGGGATCGCGTACGACGCCGACACGCCGAGGATGCCCGCGAAGAACAGGGCGATCGCCGCCAGCCCGTTCTCCTCGCCGATCTGGAACGAGTACGCGAACGCGAAGAGAGACGCGACGAAGATCGCGAGCGCGATCACAAAGACGACGACCTTCATAGCGACCACCTTACCGCCCGGCGCGCGCGCATCCGGCACCGACGCCGAACGCGCCCCCATCCCGCACGTCAACCCCGGGCGCGGCACAGCATGCCTCTGCGAGAATGTGTGAATGGCCGCCGCTGCGACGACCCCGACCCCGACCATGCGACGCGTATTCCAGTCCTGGGTGTGGGTCGTGCCGATACTCGGGGTGGCCGCGCTCGTCTTCAGCTGGGAACGCGAGCTGCCCGTGCTCGCCTACATCGTGGTCGGCGCGGTTCTCGTGGGCGTCGTGCTCTCGGCGGTCCACCACGCGGAGGTCGTGGCGCACCGCGTCGGGGAGCCCTACGGCTCGCTCGTCCTCGCGGTCGCGGTGACCGTCATCGAGGTCGCGCTCATCATCACACTCATGCTCGGCAAGGCGGGCGAGGACGCCTCGACCCTCGCGCGCGACACCGCGTTCGCCGCCGTCATGATCACGATCAACGGCATCGTGGGCCTCTCGATCCTCGTCGGCTCGCTGCGGCACAACACCCCGCGCTTCAACTCGGAGGGCGCGGGCGGTGCGCTCGCCGTGGTCGTCACCCTCACGACGCTCACGATCATCGTGCCCTCGTTCACGGTCTCCGAGCCGGGCGCGCAGTTCACGCCGCTCCAGCTCGCGTTCGTGGCCGTGGCCTCGCTCGTGCTCTGGGGCGCGTTCATCCTGCTGCAGACGGGACGCCACCGCGACTTCTTCCTGCCGGTGGGCAAGTCGGGGCAGATCATCGATGAGGACACCCACATGGACCCGCCGAGCAACAAGGCGACGTGGGTGAGCCTCGGCCTGCTGCTCGTCTCGCTCGTCGCGGTCGTGGGGCTCGCGAAGGCCATGTCGCCCGCGATCGAGGGCGTCGTGGACGCGGCCGGGATCCCGGAGACCTTCGTCGGCGTGATCGTCGCCCTCGTCGTGCTGCTGCCCGAGGGCATGGCCGCGACGAAAGCAGCCGCCCGCAACCGCCTGCAGACCTCGCTCAACCTCGGCATCGGCTCGGCGATGGCGTCCATCGGTCTCACGATCCCGGCGATCGCCGTCGCCTCCATCTGGCTGCCGACGCCGCTCACGCTCGGGCTCGGTCCCGTGCAGATCGTGCTGTTCCTCCTCACGGTCGCCGTCGCGACGCTCACGATCGTGCCGGGACGCGCCACGCGCCTGCAGGGCACGGTGCATCTCGTGCTGTTCGCGGCGTTTCTCTTCCTCTCGGCGACCCCCTGAGCCCGCGACCGCCCGGCGGTAGTGTCGGGAGCGAACCGAAGGAGGCCCGGATGCCGGAGCTCACGGACACCGACCGCGTCGCCGTCTACATCGACTTCGACAACATCGTCATCTCCCGCTTCGACCAGCTGCACGGCGACGGCTCGTGGCGGAAGACGAACGCCTGGAAGGCCGGTCCGGCGGTCGTCAAGAAGCTCGACGAGGCGCGCGTCGACGTGGGCGCGATCCTCGACTACGCGTCGTCGTTCGGCACGGTCGCCGTCACGCGGGCCTACGCCGACTGGTCGGTCGCGGCGAACGCCCGCTACAAGGACCAGCTCGTCGACCGCGCGATCGATCTCACCCAGCTCTTCCCGGCGTCGGGCACGAAGAACGGCGCCGACATCCGCCTCTCCGTCGACGTGCTCGAGGACCTCTTCCGCCTGCCCGACATCACGCACGTCGTGATCGTCGCGGGCGACTCCGACTACATCGCGCTCGCCCAGCGCTGCCGCCGCCTCGGCCGCGTCGTGGTCGGCATCGGCGTCGTGGGCGGCACGAGCCGGGCGCTCATCTCGGCGTGCGACGAGTTCGAGTACTACGACGAGGTCGTGCAGGAGGAGGAGCGCGCGACGCGCGCCGCCGACGAGCCCGAGGTCGCCGAGCCCGGGAAGGCGGATGCCGCCCCCGAGCCCGCCGAGACGGGTGCGGCCGGGCAGGCGATCGGCGGGCCCGGCGCGTCGAAGCTGCTCATCAAGGCGATCGGCCTCACCGCCAAGGACGCCGACGGCTGGAGCAATGCGAGCGCGGTGAAGACGCAGATGAAGCGCCTCAACCCGCAGTTCGCCGAGAAGACCCTCGGCTTCGACAGCTTCACCGAGTTCGTGAAGTCGCGCTCGGGCCAGGTGGAGCTCCGCGAGGAGGGGCAGCAGCGCTTCCTGCGGCTACGGGCGCCGAAGCGGAAGTAGCCGATGGCGGCGCGGACGCTGGCCGACGAGGCCGCGGCGGCGATCGCCGAGGAGCACGGCGTGAAGGCGAGCCGCAGGGTGCTCGACGACGTGGCCGCGACGCTGCAGGCGGCGATGGGCGTCGCGGATGCGGCATCCGCCGTGCGCTCGGGGCTGCTCGTGCGGGCGCTCGAGCCGGTCGGCTTCGACCCCGTCGACCTCGAGGGCGCCCTCGCGCTCGACGCCGACGCCCCCGCCGCTCCCCCGCGGCCGCGCCTGCGCGTCGTGAAGGACCCCGACGCCGAGCTCGCCCGGGCGCGCGCCGAGGCCGACGAGGCGCTCGCGCACGCCCGCGCCCGCCTCGACGAGGCGGAGGAAGCGCATCGCACGCACGAGGAGAGCGTCGCGTCGGTGCGCGCCGACCGCGACGAGCAGATCGACGAGGTGCGGTGGCTCGAGACCGAGCTCGCCGGGGCGAAGCGGCGGCTCGACGACGCCGAGGCCGAGCTGCGCGCCGTCGGGCGCGACGCCCCGCGGTTCGAGCGCGAGCTCGAGAAGGCGGCCGACGCGGTCGCGCGAGCCGAGGAGCGACGGGCGCGACTCGACCCGGAGTAGCGCACGGGCATCCGGGCGGCAACCCCCGTGACGCCTTCGCGAGGCCTTCCTAGCGTGGAGGGATCGACGAAGGAAAGAGGAGCATCATGTCGCATCTGACCGGAAAGACGGTGGCCTTCCTGCTCACCGACGGGTTCGAGGACTCGGAGCTCACGGAGCCCTGGAAGGCCGTGACCGAGCACGAGGGCGAGGCGGTGCTCGTGGCGCCGAAGGGCGGCGAGGTGACGGGCGAGAAGGGTCACACGCAGACGATCGATCGTCAGGTCGCCGACGTCGTGGCCGACCAGTTCGACGCGCTCGTGCTGCCGGGCGGCGTCGTCAACGCCGACCACCTGCGCATGGACGCCGACGCCGTCGAGTTCGCGAAGACGTTCTTCGAGCAGCACAAGCCCGTGGGCGTGATCTGCCACGGCGCGTGGATCCTCATCGAGGCGGGCGTCGTCGACGGCCGCACGATCACGAGCTACCCGTCGCTCACGACCGACCTCACGAACGCGGGCGCCCACTGGGTCGACCAGGAGGTCGTCGTCGACGCGGGGCTCGTGTCGAGCCGCAACCCCGACGACCTTCCGGCCTTCTGCGAGAAGGTCGTCGAGGAGATCGCCGAGGGGAAGCACGCCGAGCAGACGGCCTGACGACCGCGCGGGATCAGGCGCTGTACCGGGCGGTCACCAGCCGAGCTGGGCGACCGCCCAGTACAGCGCCCACCACACCGCGAGGCCCACCACGAGGCCCACCACCATCTGCCGGCGGGCGAGGCGCCACGCGCCCCACGCCGCGAGCGCGGCGAGCACCGACGGCACGGAGGCCGCGAACGAGAGCTCGCCGCCGGGGGCGATGAGCCCCGGGATCGCGATCGCGCCGAGCACCGCGGGCCCGACGAGCGGCAGGTAGCGCGCGACGGCGCGCGGGGGCCGCAGCTTCTTCGACACGAGGAACAGCACGCGCGTGACGTAGGTCGTCACCGCGCCGAGCAGGATCGCGAGGGCGTCAAGCACGGCTCGCCCCCGCATCCGTCGCACCGGGTCGGCCGGCGTCGCCGCCCTGGGTGAGGGAGAGCACGACGCCGCCCGCGACGAGGCCGGCCGCCGCGCCGACGAGCGTCGAGAGGCCGAGCGGGAGCCCGCTCGCGAGGAGCGCGCCCGCGCCGCCGACGATCGCCGCGACCGCGCCCGCCGAGTCCTTCACGAGCGGGAGGAGCAGCAGCAGGAAGGTGAGCGGCACCGCGAGCTCGAGCGGGATGCCGTCGGGGATGAGCCCGCCGACGAGCACGCCGACCGCCGTGAGCGTCGTCCAGCCGACGAGGCACACGAGCCCCGAGGTGAAGACGTAGGCGTACTGCTCGCGCCGCGCCCCCGCACCGCCCGGGCGCTCGAAGCGCGCGATCACGAGCGCGTAGATCGGGTCGGCGAGCAGGAAGGCGCCCAGCATCCGCAGACCCCGCGGCCACGCCGCGAGGTGCGGCTCGAGCGAGGCGCTGTAGAGCAGGTGCCGCGCGTTGATGACCGTGATCGTGAGCACGACGAGGGCGACGCTCGCCCCCGCGCCGAGCAGCTCGATGCCCGCGAGCTGGGCTGCGCCCGCGAAGATCACGACCGAGGAGCTGACGATGAGCCACGGCTCGACGCCCGTCGTGGCGAGCGCCGCGCCCATCGCGACCCCGAACGGGATGTAGGCGGCGATGAGCAGACCCGCGTCGCGCGCGGCCTGCAGCATCGCGGCGCGCACGCGGTCGTGTTCGTCGAGCGCGGGGGTGGGCACCCGCACACTCTGGCACCGGCGGCCGACGGCGCGGGAGAGCCGATCCGCGCGTCGTGGCCACCGGCGGGGGTCGGGCCGGGTCGCCGTGGGCGGGCGGAGCCGGGCGGGGGTCGCCGCGCGCGGGCGGCAGGACTAGCATCGCCCGCATCCGACCCCGCCCCGGGGTCCGTCGAGGGAGACGAGCGATGACCGTGCCGGAGATCAACTACATCGCGGTGGTGCTCGCCGCCCTGTCGAGCATGGTCGTGGGGGCCGTGTGGTACACGCCGAAGGTGTTCGGCACCTACTGGATGAAGCAGTCCGGCATCGAGCCGGGCAGCGGTGCGCCCTTCCTGCGGCCGGTGATCGTGACGTTGCTCGTGAGCTTCATCACCGCGTGGGTGCTCGCGGGGGCCGCCCGGCTCTCGTTCGAGTTCTACGGCGGAAGCTTCCTCTGGAACGCGGTGCTCACCTCCGTGATCCTGTGGGCCGGGTTCACCGCCGCGCGGTTCATCACGCACGACCAGTTCGACCGCCGACCCGTCGGCCTGACCGTGCTGAACTGCGCGCACGAGCTCGTGACGGTGCTCATCATGGCGGTCATCATCGGCGTGTGGCCCGCCTGAGCGGCGCGGGAATGCGCGAACGCCGGGGCACTCGCGCGGGCCCGAGACCCTCGCGACGCTCGTGGAGGAGCTCGGGCCGCGGGCCCGGGCGGCCACATCCCCGAGCTCGACCGCGGCGAGGCGACGACCTCCGGCCTGCTGCAGGAGCACCTGCCCCAGTCCCAGGTCGTGAAGGCCTTCAACCACCTCTACGCGCGCGACATCACCGGCACCGCGCTGCCCGCGGGGTCCCCGCGGCGGCGGGCGCTCGGCACGGCATCCGACTTCCCGGAGGCGATCGAGTTCGTCACGCGCCTCTACGACGAGCTCGGCTTCGACACCGTCTCGGTCGGCCCCCTCTCCGAGTCGTGGCGCCTCGAGCGCGACCGACCCGGCTACGTGGCGAACCTCACGGCCGAGGAGCTGCGCGAGGCGGTGGCGTCGGCGAACCGGGTGCGCGCGGAGGACGCGGAGTAACCGCGGCCGGCGTGGGATCAACAGGCCGGATCGGCCCTGCCCCTCGGCCCCGACACCGAGCCGCCGGAACCGGCCTGTAGTTCCGACACGGCGCCGCATGTCCCCACAACGGGCGCTCCCCCGGCCGCGCCGATGCGCGCAGGATGGGGACAGCTACAGCAGGGGGAACACGTGTCGGGAGGAGATTCCGCCGCGCGCGAGGCGAGGAACGCCCGCGCGATCGCCGAGGAGATGCGTCGCCAGGCGCACGTCTACGAGCAGATGGCCTTCAACTTCGAGGCCGCCGCCGCGAGCGAGCACCGCCTCGAGCTGACGCTGTCTCCGCTGCAGTCGCAGGGGTTCCACGTGCTGGCCGATCGGCGCTGGCCGGGTAGCAGCCGCGCGCAGGTCGACTTCGCGGTGGTCGGGCCGTCGGGCGTGTTCATCGTGGACGCGAAGACCTGGAAGGACGTCCGCGTCGAGAAGCACGGGTCGGAGCATCGCGTCTTCCAGGGCGACGACGACGTGACCGACCGCTTCGCCGGTCTCGCCGACCTCGGGATGACGACGGAGCAGCTGCTCGCCGAGATCGGGCTCGCTCCGACCGAGGTGCACACGCTCGCCGTCTTCACGAACCGACGCGACATCCGTGCGGGCGTCATGGGCGTCGAGCTCATGTCGGAGGGCGCGGTCGTCGAACGGATCCTGTCGCGCGGGCGGCGGCTCTCGCAGGTCGAGGTGGAGCGCGTGCTCATGTCGGTCATGACGCATTTTCCGCCCTACGCCGCGGGCAGCACCCCGGCGTCGGTCGTCATCACCGCGCCGCCCGCACCCGCCCGGGACGAGCCCGTGGAGCTGCTGACGGTCGCCGAGATCAACGCCGCCGCCTTCGAGGGCCTCTCCCGGGAGCCGATCGAGTCGTGGATGGCGTTCCTCCATCCCGAGCAGGCGAAGGTCGTGCGCCGCACGTTCAACGGCCCGTGTCGCATCCGCGGCGCCGCCGGCACCGGGAAGACGGTCGTCGGCCTGCACCGCGCGGCGCACATCGCCCGCACGCGTCCCGGCAAGGTGCTCGTGACCACGTACGTGCGCACGCTCCCCGACGTGCTGAGCGCCCTCTTCGAGCGGCTCGCCCCGGAGGTCGCCGACCGCGTGGAGTTCGAGAGCGTGCACGCGCTGGCACGCAAGATCCTGAGTTCGAGGGGCGTGCGGTACAACCTCCAGGGGCACAGAGCGAAAGAGCTCTGGTCGAAGACCTGGCGCACGCACGGCGCGCAGGTCGCCGCGATCGACCCCGACGAACGCTACTGGCGCGAGGAGATCGCGAGCGTCATCAAGGGGCGGGGACTGTCGAGCCTCGCCGAGTACGAGAACTGCGCGCGCGTCGGGCGCCAGCGGGCGCTCGGAGTGGCGCAGCGCGCCGCCGTCTGGAAGCTGTACGAGGCGTACGCGGCCGAGCTCCGGCGCGAGGGCGTGTGGGACTTCGAGGACCTCATCCTGGCCGCCGAGGCGTCGCTGCGGCACACCCCGCTCGACGAGTACAGCGCGGTCGTCATCGACGAGGCGCAGGACCTCTCGTGCGCGATGATCCGGATGCTGCACCTCCTCGTCGGCGACGGTCCGGACGCGTTCAACCTCATCGGCGACGGTCAGCAGTCGATCTATCCCGGCGGCTACACCCTGGCCGAGCTCGGCATCTCGATCGCCGGCCGGGGGGTCGTGATGGACCGCAACTACCGCAACACCCTCGAGATCGCGCAGTTCGCGTCGAGCATCGTGCGCGACAACTCCTTCGTCGACATCGAGAGCGGCACGCGCGGCACGGCGGACGCGGCCGAGTTCCTCCGCCGCGGCGCGAAGCCGAAGGTCGTGCGTTTCTCCTCGAAGCAACGGCACGACGTCTCCGTCGTCGAGCACATCCGCGGACTCCTCGAGGACCCGACCGTCTCCCCCGGCGACATCGGGGTGCTCGCGATGTACCGGCACCAGGTGAACGACCTTCTGAGGACGCTCACCTCGGCGGGGATCGCAGCGATCGACCTCGAGAAGTACGACGGACGTCCCACGAAGGCCGTGAAGGTCGGCACCATCAAGCGGGCGAAGGGACTCGAGTTCAAGCACGTGGTCGTCGCCCGCACGCCGCTCGCACTCATCGACGGGATGCCCGCGGGGCGGGTCCCCGACTCGGAACGCGAGCGCCTCGAGCTGGAGCTCCGCGAGCTCTACGTCGCGATGACACGCGCGCGCGACGGGCTGTGGGTCGGAGTCCTGGCCGCCTGACCCCCCGAATGTGTACGTTGTCCACATGGCAGCGCCGCTCGTCTACTTCAGCACCGTGTCGCTCGACGACTACCGCGAGGACGCGGACGGGCGGTTCGACTGGAGCACCCCCGACGACGAGATCCACTGGTTCATCGACCGGCTGTTCGAGAACAGCACGCTGCACCTCTACGGCCGCCGCAACCACGACGTGATGCTCTACTGGGACGACGTCGACGAGTCGGAGCTCGAGGGCCCCCTGTCGAGTGGAGCCGCTACTGGAGCCGCGTCGACAAGGTGATCTACTCCACCACCCTCACCGAGACGCGGATGCGGCGGGCCACCCTGCGCAGCGGCTTCGACGTCGCCGAGGTGGAGCGCTGGAAGGCGGAGGCCGAACGGCGCCGTCTACCTGCGGTACGCGATCCGGAGTGAGGAGAGGCCAGCCGCTGCAGGCCGCGGGTGACCCGACGGGACCCCGCTACCGCGAGCCGGACCCGGGTCGGCCGGTGAACTCGTCCATCGAGGTGTAGACGCGGAAGGCGCGGCCCACGGCGTCCCACGCGCGGGGCGGCAGGACCCCGCGCGCCGCCTTGCTCACGTGCACCATCGCGGGCATGAGCAGGAACGGCTTCGCCTTCTTCATCGCCGCCCACGCGCGCGAGGCGATCCTCTCGGGCGCGAGCACGGGCGTGAGGAGCGGCCCCCGGGCCCCCTCGAACATGCCGGTCGCGACGTAGGAGGGGCACACGGTCGTGACCGCGATGCCGGTGCGCTCGAGCTCGAGGCGCAGCGAGTCGCTCCAGCCGATGAGGCCCCACTTGCTGCTCGCGTAGACGCTCATGCGGGGGTTGGCGAGCAGGCCGGCGGCGCTCGCGATGTTCATGATGCGCCGCCCCTCGGGCGCCTCGAGCATCGCCGGCAGCAGGGCGCGCGTGAGGTGCATGGGCGCGGTGAGGTTCACGTCGATCGTGAGGTCGATGTCGGCGCGGGTGTGCTCCGCGAAGAGCTTGCCGCGCACGATGCCGGCGTTGTTGATGAGGATGTCGGGGGCGCCGTGCGCGGCGAGCGCGGCGGCTGCGGCGGCCTCCACGGCATCCGTGTCGGTGAGGTCGACGGCGACGGGCTCGAAGCGCTCCCCCAGCTCGGCGGCGGCCTCGTCGAGCGCGGCGCGGTCTGCGTCCCAGCCGAGCACGACGCGGGCGCCCTCGTCGAGCGCGTAGCGGGCGTAGAGCAGGCCCATGCCGCGGGCGGCGCCCGTGATGAGCACCACCTTGTCGTGGACGTCGCGCAGTCGGGTCGTCATGGCATCCTCGCGGTGTCGATCGCGAGCCCGTGCGCCCGCCCCTCCATTGTCGGCGCACGCAGGAGCGGCGGATGCCGCGGCGGCACCCCCTATGCGCGGGGCGCGACGGCGCGGCGGCGCACGAGGCGGATGACGACCCAGCCGACGACGGCGACGAGGCCCACCGCGAGGAACGCGACGCCGAGCGTAGGGTCGGCCTCGGCGACGCCGGGCTCCTTGCCGGCGGGGTCCGTGGCCTCGACGGGCTCGTCGGCGCTGAACTCGGTGGGGGCCCGCTGGGTGAGCAGTATCACGACTCCGGCGATCGCGAGGATCGCGCCCGCGATGAGCGCACCGTAGCTGGCGAGAATCCGCACCGATTCCTCCTCCGTCTGGCCGACGTCACACCGTACCGCATCCGGCCCGCCACCAGGGGAAAACGTTCAGCAAAGCGGGCCGACGGGCTGCCGCAGGATCGTGCGCAGCTTCTCGGGCGCGGTGCGGCGCAGGTCGCTCAGGTAGATCTCGTGGTGCCTGCCCGTGGGCGCGAGCCCGTTCTCGGGCAGGAACTCGTCGTGCAGTCGCGCGAGCACGGGCCCCTCGTCGTCGAACGGGCCCACGTGCAGCGTCTGCACGCTGCGGCCCTCCTCGACGGTCTCGAAGCGGATGTCGGCGGAGCGCGGCGGCGCGCCCTTCTTCGCGACGGCGGTGCGCGCGGCGTCGACGAGCGCCTCGTCGACCCAGTCGGGCTGCAGCACGAGCAGCGTCCAGCTCCAGCTCGACTTGTCGCGGCGCGTAGTGAACGTCGACATGTCGTCGGCCCACCACAGCGCCTCGAGCGGCATCACGACGTAGTCGCGGCCGAGCTCGCGTTTGCTCTGGAACTTGACGGCGTAGGCGAGCGGGAACAGCGCCTCGACGGCCTCCGCGAACACGGCTGTGTTGGGGTCCCCCTTCCCGTCGATCGCGAGGTAGCGCTGCGGCGGCACCTCCAGGATGCGGAACTGCCCCGCCTTCGCGAGGTACGGGTCTGTCTTCTTCAGATCCACCTTCTCGGACACGGGAAGCACCGTAACGGATGCCGCTGTCATTCGTGAAAGACTCTCGTTACCGGTGCGTCCGTCCGTGCCGACCACCACGACTCCCAGGGGGATGGATGTCCGACGCATCCGAGAACGTCCAGCCGACCGCGGCCGTGCCGCCGAAGAAGAAGGCGCCCCTGTGGCTCAAGGTCGGCGCGCCGGTGCTCGCCGCGGTGGTCGCGATCGGCGCGTTCTTCGGGGTGCGCGGCATCTTCGACTCCCTGGGCGGGCAGTCGAAGCAGGCCCAGATCGAGGCGGCCGTCGACCCGGCGCTCGTGACCGCCGAGGTGCTCGAGGGCATCGTGGGGCCGGGTCTCTGCGCGCAGGCGGCCACCCGTAGCGTGCTCGACCAGGACATCGCGATGCGCTACACCTACGTCGTCGAGTCGACGGGCGACACCTACGACCTGGAGTTCACGAAGGAGTACTGCTGACGATGCGTCCCGCCCGGCTGCTCACCGCATCCGTCGCCGCCGCCCTGACGCTCGCCGCGCTCACGGCGTGCGACGGCTACACCAACCACCCCAGCGACGGCGGCCGCACCTCGGCCGAGGTGTCGGCGGCGTTCGAGGCGCTGCCCGGCGTGCTCAACGCGGACGCCTACACGGCGCCCTGGTACAACCCGGGCGAGGGCGGGCTGTTCTCGTCGCGCGGGGTCGACCTCGTGCTGTGGGTGTCGATCCACCCCGAGTGGCACATCGTCGACGGCGCCGAGTTCCTGCGGCAGGCGGCGCGCGCGGCGTGGTCGATCAACGACGGCTACTCCCCCGACGGCGACGTGACGCTCATCGTGCGGCGGGGCCTGCACGTCAACCACGACTGGCAGACGGATGCGGTGGCGGTGTTCGGCGAGGACGTGCGCCTGTCGCGCGACCCCGACATCGCCTTCATCCACTTCGACACCAAGCCGCCGGTGGGCGACGACGACGTCGTGCTCTCGATCCCGGGGGGCGGTTACGAGAAGGTGTTCGGCCGCTGGCCGGACGACGGCCCCGAGCTCGAGTCCGGACTGCTCGCCGAGGGCGCACCCCAGCCCGAGGACCCGTTCGCGGTGTCCGACTTCTACACCTCCGGTGTGCTCGGCGGCGGCGAGAAGTGCGTGGGCGTCTCGTTCCGACGCGGCACGAGCCTCGACGGCGAGCGGTACCACGGCGACGTGACCGTGACGCTCTTCGTCGGCTCTCGCGAGTACGGGCAGGCCGTGGCCAGGGGTTCATCGGCCGACGAGAACGGCGGCGAGAGCCGCGTGGACTTCTGCGGCGACGACGCTCCCGCGAACCTCATCGGCGACGTGAGGTCGAACGTGTTCGCGCCCGCGATGCCCGGGTTCCGCGAGGTCGACCGCACGGGGGTCAGCAGCGACTGGTGAGCCGGTCGCTGCGAACTAGTCCGCGGGCCGGCGCAGCTCGGCGATCGCGCGTGCGATGCGCCGCACGAGGTCGTCCGGCAGCGGGTCGGCGTGCGTGAGCACGAGCGAGTCCTTGCCCGACCGCAGCGGAGCGACCTCCGACTCGAGCGGCTCGGGCAGCCTCGGCACCGGGTAGAGCCCGATGTGCTTCTTCCACCCGGCGAAGTGCAGCGCGTACCGCCCGCCGAGCATCACGGCCGCGATGTCGAACCGGATGCGCTGCTCCCCACCCGGCACCTCGGCCAGTATCGCGGCGCGCACCCGCCGCATCCGCTCCTGCACCGCGGGCTCGAACCCCGCGATGTACGCGTCGACGTCGGCGGCTCCGTCGCTCATGCGGGAACTCTAGACCCCGCCTTCCGCGAGCTCCACCGTCGCGCCGCGACGAGCGACCCTCCGACCAGCAGAAGCCCCGCGGCAAGCGCGACTCCCGCGGACACCGCCGCGGAATCTGCACCGGTCGCGCCGAGCGCGGCCGGGGTCACGGTGAGGGCGAACCAGCCGATGAGGTCGCCATCGGCATCGAGCACGGCGACGCGGTGCGCGCCCGGGGCGAGGGTCGCGGGGAGGCGCAGCTGCACGGTGCCGGCCGCGCTCACGAGGCGCGTGCCGAGGTGCGCCGGCGTGGAGAACACCCAGCCGTCGACCGGCTCGCCCGTGTGCGCGGTGCCGACGGTCACGGTGATGACGGATCCCGCGCGTGCGGTGGCGGGGCCGCTGACGCCACCACGGTTGGCGGAGGTCAGCTCCGACTCGGCCGGCGTGCGGGGCGTCGTGGAGCCGCCGTCGCCGGGCACACCGCCGGGCTGGCCGCCGGGCTCTCCACCGCCCGGCTCGCCGCCGGCGAGCGGCGTGCAGCGGATCGTCGAGGCGCGGAGCGAGACGCCGCCGGTGTTCGCGTCGTCGGCGTAGTAGACGGGCTTGAGACCGCCGTCGCAGGCCGACTGCGGCGCGATCGCGAAGCCCTCGTTCGCGTAGTCGGGGGCCTCCGCCGGCCGCGCGTAGCGGTGCGTGAGCTCGTAGGCACCCGAGGCCCCGATCTGGAACGTCGCGGTGCGGCCGTTGCAGGCCTCATCGCAGACGGCCCACAGCAACTGGGTCTCCTCCTCGAACTCGACCTCCATCGCACCGGGGGTGTCGATCGTCGCGACGCGCGTGTAGCCGTCGCCGTCGAGGTCGAGCACGTAGCCGTACACGTCGCCGGTCGCCTCGAGCGCGACGAAGAACACGCCGCCGCCGTGACCCGGGTAGCGGGCGGGGTCGTAGGGCTCGCCCGTCGACTCGTCGCGGAACCCGCGATCGGTGAGCACGACATCGGGAACCCAGGTGATGCCCTCGAGCCCCGAGTTGGCGCCGATCGTGCCGACGGTGGGCACGAGGTCGGCGGCGAGGTTCCACTCGTGGGTGGCGACGAGCGTGGTGCCGGGGCCGCTCACGTCGAAGCGCAGGATCGAGGGGCGGCTCGTCGAGTTCGCGGCGCTCGAGCGCTCGGTGGCGACGTAGACGCCGCCCGCCGAGCCGCCGTCGGCGACCGTCACGCCCTCCGAGTCGGGGGCCGTGCTGCCGTCCGGGTAGGCGAGCTGCTTGCCCGCGCCCCAGCCGTCCGCGGCGTTCCAGGCTCCCCCGGAGCCGGGCACGAGCTTCGACAGCACACCCGTGCCGTTGGTGACGGCCCACAGCACCGGGTCGCCGTCGGGCAGCACCTCGTACTCGAGGCCCGACAGGTCACCGTCGAACGGCACGTCGGTGGGCACCGCGGTCATCGTGGTGCCGCCGGGCCACGGCTCGACGTCGTCGTCCCCGCTCCCCTCGCCCGGGTCGCTGCAGTCGTTCGCGAGCCCCTTCGTGGATGAGGTCGACACGCGGAACTCACCCGTGCCATCCGGGCAGCGCGCCCAGGTGACGGATGCGTGCCCCGGCCAGGTGGTCTGGTCGACCACGGTCGCGCCGTCGGCCGCGTAGAGGATCACCGAGTCGCCCGAGCCGAGCCCGAACCCGAGGAACGCCTCCTCGATCACGAGGTAGCCGCCCGACTCGATGGTCGTGCCCGCGGGGAACGGCACGGCGGTGTGCGACGCGTCGTCGTCGCGGATGCGCCACCCGGTGAGGTCGGCGTCGTGGTCGGCGTCGAGGTTGACGAGCTCGACCCAGTCGCCGGGTGTGCCGCCGTTCGACTCGACCTCGTTGATGCGGATGCTGAGGGGCGCGCCCGGCTCCGGCCCCGGCTCCGGCTCCGGCTCCGGCTCGGGGTCCGGGGCGGCACCGCACGTGTTGGCGACCCCCTTCGTCGACGCGGTCGTGCCCGCGAAGGCGCCCGTGCCATCCGGGCAGCGGCCCCAGGTGTGCTCGGCGTGGCTCGTCCAGCTCGTGCCGTCGACGAGCGTCACGCCGTCGGCCAGGAACAGCCGCGCGCTGTCGGCGCCGCCGAGGCCGAAGCCGTTGGGGCCCTCGTCGACCACGACGACGAGATACTCGCCCGGCGCGATGGTGGTGCCCGCCGGGATCGACTTGGTGCGCGAGTCGTTGTCGTCCTTGAGGATCCACCCGCCCACGTCGACCGGGTCGCCGCCCACGTTCGTCAGCTCGATCCAGTCGCCGGGTGTGCCGCCGTTCGACTCGACCTCGTTGATGACGATGACCGGCGCGGCTTCGGCCTTCGCGGCGTCGCCGGCGATGAGCACGCCGGCGACGACGAGCAGGGCGGCGAGCGCGGCTCCGGCGATGGCACGGATGCGGTGGGCGACATGGTGGTGGCGCATGGTGGTCCTTCCCAGCGGTGGTCGCGGGAAGCGTCTCGAACGGGGGTGGCGCCCGGGTGAACAGCAGGTGGCGGAAGGCGACGTCCCGGTGACCATTCACCGACGTCGGCTTGGGGCCGTGGTGGCCGGCCCACGCAACCCTCTACCGCTCCCCCGCGTACGCGAGCACCATTGGCCCATGCGCTGGATCGAGACGCCCGACTCGTCGACGATCGCCGCGATCCGCTACGACCCGCGCACCGAGCTGCTCGACATCCGCTTCACGAGCGGCAGCGTCTACCGCTACGAGGGCGTGCCCGAGTTCGTGAACCGGGCGCTGCTGAGCGCCGACAGCAAGGGGCGGTACTTCAACGAGATCGTGCGGGATGGGTACGAGTACGACGAAGTGCCCTAACCGGGTTCGAGAACTCAGCCGCTGGCTTGGAGGGCGCGCCACGTCTCGCCATGCGGAGCATCCGTCCCTTCCGCTGCAAGGAAGTCGTCGAGGCCAACCGCGAGAACCCAGGCATGCTGTTGGCCGGACCCGCGCCACTTGCGTTTCTCGACAACGCCGTATTGGACGAGCAGCGGCATCAATTGGCTCTCGACAGTTGCGAACTCCGTATTGAACCGCACCCGGAGCGTTTCGTCGGAAACGATCGTCGTGCGCTGGAACACGCGCAGTAGCTTTCGAAGCAATCTCACGTTGGTCGAGTCGACGATCTCCTCTTCGCTGTCGATCGGAAGTTCCTCATTCCAGGAACACAAACCCGAGGCGCTCCATCTCGTGGCGGACCCGCGATGGCGCGTACTCGCGCGTTTCTTCATCAGATCCCGTGTGAATATGAACGCCATCAATGCGACAGCGGATGAGCAGCACGTGTACCGGTTGTCAGGAGGCGCGGTGAATCTGCGTCCAGAGGTCAGCCCATTGGTCGGCGTCGATGTCGCGGGGAAGGTTTCTTGGGGTTAGTCCAGCGGTGCGGAGGATCCTGCTCGCGTGCGAGCGCTGGATTCCGGTGGCGTTCTGGATGATCCGGTCCAGGGTTCCGCCGCGTCCCGTGAAGATGCGACTGACGAAGCGCTCGTACGGGACCTTCTCGTTCGTGGGGATAAGAGGCTCTGGGCGCCGGCTGATCTGGAGGACGCCGCCGTCGACGCTCGGACGGGGCGTGAAACCCCGGGAGGGTACGCGTGCGTGGAGGTGGAAGCTGAACCAGGGGGCGGATTGCGCGGTCATCAGAGTGCTGCCGCCGACGGCGGCGCGTTTGCGCGCGACCTCCCATTGGGTGAGGAGGATCGCGTCCGACCATGTGCGGGTGTTCAGCAGTCGCCGCAGGAGCGGGGTGGTGAGGTGGAACGGGATGTTGCCGACGATCACCGGGCCGTGAAGCGGGTGGGCGAGGGCATCGGCGTGTTTCACCGCGACATCGGGCAGCTCCCGGGCGAGGCGGCGCGCGCGGTGCTCGTCGAGCTCGATGGCGGTGAGTCGACGTCCCAGCTGCGCCAAGGGTTTGGTCAGTGCGCCGTCACCGGCGCCGATCTCCAGGATCGCACCGTCGGTGCGGCGAACAAGATCGACGACGAGGGCGATCGTGGGGCTGTGGGTGAGGAAGTTCTGGCCGAGTTCGTGTCGGCCACCGTGGATTGAACGAGGCATGAGTGCGCTCCATCGTGAGATTTGGGAGCGCCTCGAAGGCGTGAAGGCACAGGCGACCGGCGTGTCAGAGGATCTGACATGTGGTCACGGGGTTGCCGCCGGCCCGAGGCGCTGGGGCTCTCGGGTGGACGGCGCGCGTCGCGAGGGTACGGACGGGCGCGCCGTCAGGCGCGGCGGTCGCGCACAGACAGCGCGTGGGTCACGGTGACCGCGCTGAGGAAACATGCCATGGCGTCGATCCTATCAAGTCGTTGAGAGTGGTCCGCCTCGCGGCGAGCAGCTCAGTCGTCCTTGCGGATGTAGTAGACGACGATTCCGATGATGAGGACGAGGAGGATGATCGCGAAGGGACCGGCATCGAAGGACCAGGGGCCGATCCCGACGCTGTTGCTTGCTGTGATCATGCGTTCTCCTTGGTTCGAGTCTCGGGTTCTTCAAGGACGTATCGTGATCTGAAGATCGTGGTGTAGACGGGGCCGGTGAGCAGCCAAGCGATGTTGATGAGGGTGAGTCGCGCCACCCAGGACCACAGCTCGTCGCTCCAGAACTCCTCCATCGACGAAGGCAACGACCAGCCGGAGAACGCCTTCATGATCAGCAGGGCGGGCACGGCGATGGCCCAGGCCGTCAGCACACGCAGCCAGTCCTGCCACTCGTGCCGGACCTTGGCAGGCCCTGTCCGTGGAGGACGTGAGGGTCTGGGGCCGCCGGCGAATCGATGAGCGAACCACACATCGGCTCGGCTGATGATGTAGTGCCCGAATCCGACGCTGAAGCCCAGGTAGACCGCGGCAAGCCCGTGGACGGAGGTGGGCTCGGAACCCCGGGAGAGATCCAGGCCCACCAGGATGATCAGCACCAGATCGGCCAGTGGCACGCTGAGCAGCAGGGCCATGCTGGTCCGTTTCAGCTTGAGCGCGTAGCGAGCGAGCAGCCCGAGCACGAGCAGAACCCAGAACGCGATCTCGGCGCCGATGATGGCGCCCACGATCCAGCTCCCGGAGAAGTCCATGCCTCCACTGTGCGGGGCCAGCGCTGGGGCCGTCATCGACCAGATTGCCGCACTTCCCGAGTCCGGCGTCACCCGTTCGGGCTACGCCGAACGGTGCTTGCCCGAGAGCCGCCATCGGGTTGAGATAGAAGGAAACGCACGGACGAGCCCGGTTCGCGAGGTGATGACATGACGGGGACAGACCCGATCCCGTCGCCGCGCCATGCGTGGATCACCGTCGGGTACGTCGTGATCGCGATCGGCTTCTGCTTCGTGCCCGGCATCGGGATCGAGTGGTTCGCGGCATCCCGCTCACAGGTCCTGATCGGCGGCATCGCCACCGCGATCGCCCTCGGGGCCGTGCACCTGTTCCGGCACCGGTGGCCCACCGTGGTCGTCGTGGCAGGACTGGCAGTCATGATCATCGAGGCCGTCGCGACCGGGACGACATCGGTCGGCGCGATCCTGATCGAGTGCGACGCCCTCTACAGCCTGGTCATCGCCCGATCGACGGAGCAGACCCGGCGGCTCCTCCCGATGATCGCCGCGGCCTGCCTGTCCATCGCCGTCGCAGGACTGCTGCTGGCGAACATCCTCGCCGCTGCGCTGCTGCAGGTCACCATCCTGTTGCTGGCGGTCGGGGTGACCCTGTGGTGGGGCATCACCGTGCGCGCGCCGATGACCCGCGCCGAGGAGGAACATGAACGCGCCGCTCTCATCGCCGAAGCCGCCGCGGCCAAACAACGAGAGGCGCTGGTCGCCGAACGACTGCAGATCAGTCGCGAACTGCACGACACCATCTCCGGGCACCTGTCCGCCATCGCGATCCAGGCAGCTGGTGCCCTGGCTGCCACGGCACCGCGCACAGCCGAGGAACTGACCGAGCGCCTCGGGCGCATCCGCGCGCTCAGCCTGGACGCGATGGGCGACATGCGCACCCTCATCGACGTGCTCCGGACCGACACGTCCTCACCCGTCGCGCTGCCACAGAACTGGTCATCGGTGGACTCTCTCATCGCGGGCGCACGAGAATCCGGCACATCCATAACCCTGACCGGCGACGATCCCGCGATGATCACCCTGGACCCCCTGGTCTCGGTCACCGCCTACAACGCCCTCCGCGAGGCGCTCGTCAATGCCGAGAAGCACGCCCCAGGCAGGGATGTGAACATTGATATCCGACGCGAGGCCGAGGCCCTCGCTATGACGATCACGAACGGACAGCACCCGCCTGCGCACGTCGGAGCGGTATCGTCCGGGTACGGTCTGATCGGCCTGGCCGAACGCGTCCGCCGCTGCGGCGGTGACCTCGACATCGACCGCTCCGACGACACCTGGGCCCTACGTGTCCGTCTTCCGTTGACAGCCGGACGGGAGACGCAGCATGCCTAGCCTCGTCATCGTCGATGACCACGCCGCCGTGCGAACAGGCGTCACCGCCATCCTCACGGCCGATCCGGACATCGAGATCCGCGGCGAAGCCGCGACCGGCCACGACGCCATCCAGCTCATCGACAGCTTGGAACCCGACGTGGTCGTTCTCGACCTCCAGCTCCCTGACCGCGACGGCATCGATATCTGCCGCGAGATCACCGCAAGGACCGCCACCCGCGTGCTGATCCTCACCGCCTACGAGATCAGCGACAACATCACCGCAGCTCTAGATGCCGGAGCGGCGGGGTTCCTCGCCAAGACGGCCGAGCCGCAGCAGATGATCGACGCGGTCCACGCGGTCGCAGCAGGACAGGCCTATCTCACCCCGTCGGTGACCCGGCACGTCATCGCACAGGCGACAGGCAGAAACACGCCAGGACGCAGAACCGGTGCTGGCGCGCCCGACCTGACCGACCGCGAGCAGGAGGTCCTGCAACTGGTCGCCCAAGGCCTCACCAACAAGCAGATCGCTCAACGCCTCGTTATCTCCCCAGCCACCGCGAAAACGCACCTGGCGCGCATCATGCAGAAACTCGGAGTATCCACCCGCACCCAGGCAGCCATGCTCGCCCGAACCGCCGACCATCGGTAGACGCCATTGAGCGCCCTGTCGCTCGCTCATACGGCCCGTATCAGCCGGTGTGCCTGCGCGGCGAGGTGCTTACGGAAGGACTCGGGCTCTTCGACAGTGAAGTCGATGTCGGTGAGGACGAGCACGAGGAAGAGCCACTCATACGAGTCGACGTGGGCTGTGTTGAATCGGCCTGACTTTCGTTCCGTTCTTCAAGCAAGGATGGAACACGATGAACAGGAAGTACTCGCCGGAGATGCGTGAGCGTGCGTTGCGGATGCTCGCGGAGGCGCGGCCGGAGCACCCGAACATGATGAGCGCGGTCCGTCACGTCACCGGTCTGCTCGGGATGAGCCCGGAGACGCTGCGACTCTGGCAGCGCCGCTACGAGGTCGACGCCGGCACCAAGCCCGGCGTCACCACCGACGCCGCCGCCAGGATCAAGCAGCTCGAGAAGGAGGTCTCGGAGTTGCGGAAGGCGAACGAGATCCTCAAGGCTGCGAGCGTGTTTTTCGCGAAGGAGCTCGACCGTCCCTGACCGAGATGATCCGGTTCATCGACGAGCACCGGGAGCGCCTGTTGACGAGGTCGCTCGGTAGCGCCGCCGTCTTGTCGGATCGTGTGGTGAACACCCGCTTCGACTTCTTCACGCCTCGTACCCCGGCCAGACGCATGAGGCGTTCGGTCTGGTCGCGGCCGATGTCCCAGCCTTGCCTGCGCATCAGCGCATGCATCTTCCGGCGCCCGTAGACGCCGTAGTTCTCCGCATGCAGCCGGGCGATCTCGGGCACCAGCAGCTCGTCCTTCAGCTGTCTGGCGGATGGGGCACGGCCGACGGCGGCGCGGTATCCGGAGGACACGGCAGATGAGCTCGACCCCGAAAGGTCCACGGCGGTACGAACACCGCGCCGTCGAGCGGCGCATCCGCGACCCATCCGGTCTGGAACGGCTGCGTCAGCATCACCACCGCACTCATTACGATTCGCACGACACCCAGAACGAGCAGACCGTATCTCCGCAGCAGCGTCCGCAGGCAGGTCAGCCCTGCGTCGCCCGCTCCAGCACGAGCTCGCGCACGCGGGCCGCGTCCGCCTGGCCCTTCATGGCCTTCATGACGGCGCCGATGACGGCGCCGGCGGCCTGCACCTTGCCGTCGCGGATCTTCTCGAGCACGTCGGGCTGCGAGGCGAGGGCCTCGTCGATCGCGGCGATGAGGGCGCCGTCGTCGGAGACGACCTTGAGGCCGCGCTTCTCGACGACCTCGGAGGGGCGACCCTCGCCCTCGATGACGCCCTCTAGCACCTGACGCGCGAGGCGGTCGGTGAGGTCGCCGTTCTCGACGAGCGCGATGAGCTCCGACACGTGCAGCGGCGACACGAGCTCGCCCGGCTCCACCGAGCGGGCGTTCGCGATGCGGGCGATCTCGCCCGTCCACCACTTGCGGGCCTGAGCCGGCGCCGCACCCGCGGCCACCGTCTCCTCCACCTCGACGAGCAGGCCCGCGTTCTTCACGTCGCGGAACTCGTTGTCAGTGAAGCCCCACGCCTCCTGCAGGCGGCGACGGCGCACGGCCGGCGACTCGGGCAGCGCGGCGCGCAACTTCTCGATGAGCTCCGGCGAGGGCTCGATCGGCAGCAGGTCGGGCTCCGGGAAGTAGCGGTAGTCGTCGGCGTCCGACTTGGGGCGGCCGGCGGAGGTGACCCCGCGGTCCTCGTGCCAGTGGCGCGTCTCCTGCGTGATCGTGCCGCCCGCGGCGAGGATCGCCGCCTGGCGCTGGATCTCGTAGCGCACCGCGCGCTCCACCGAGCGGAACGAGTTCACGTTCTTCGTCTCGGTGCGGATGCCGAGCTTCACCTCGGGGTGCGGGTTCACGGATGCGTCGTGACCGTCGGCCAGCTCGGTCGCCGGGGCCGTGCGCGGGCGCAGCGACACGTTCGCGTCGCAGCGGAGGTTGCCGCGCTCCATGCGCGCCTCCGAGATGCCGAGCGAGCGGGCGATCTCGCGGATCGTCGACACGTACGCCTTCGCCACCTCGGGCGCACGGTGCTCGGTGCCGAAGATCGGCTTCGTCACGATCTCGACGAGCGGCACACCCGCGCGGTTGTAGTCGACGAGCGAGTACTCGGCGCCGTGGATGCGGCCGGTCGCGCCACCCATGTGGGTGAGCTTGCCGGCGTCCTCCTCCATGTGGGCGCGCTCGATCGGGATCGTCACCGAGGTGCCGTCCTCGAGCTCCACCACGAGCGAGCCCTCGAAGGCGATCGGCTCGTCGTACTGGCTGATCTGGTAGTTCTTCGCCAGATCGGGGTAGAAGTAGTTCTTCCGGGCGAAGCGGCTCGACGGGGCGATCTGGCATCCGAGCGCGAGGCCGAGCGAGATCGAGTACTCGATGGCCTTCTCGTTCACCACGGGTAGGCTGCCGGGCAGGCCCAGGCACAGCGGGGTGATCTGCGTGTTCGGCGGGGCGCCGAAGCCGCCGGGCGCCGCGGGGTTGGGCGCGTCGCTGAACATCTTCGTGGCGGTCGAGAGCTCGACGTGCACCTCGAATCCGAGCACCGGCTCGAACAGCTCGAGCGCCTTGTCGAAGTCCATGAGGTCGGGCTTGGCCATGGGTTCGATTCTAGGCGCGTGCGGATGGGGCGCTCGCGCGGCGCACCTGGCATCGTGGACGCGTGACCGAGACCCGACCGACGGATGCCGCGCAGCCGTCCGCGAGCGACCTGGCCCACCGCGCCCGCCGCCTCGCCGACGACCGCGGCGCACGCGTGCTCATCGGCATCGTCGGCGCGCCCGGTGCGGGCAAGTCGACGCTCGCGGAGGAGCTCGTCGCCGAGCTCGGAGAGCGGGCTGCGCTCGTGCCGATGGACGGCTTCCACTACTCGCAGCACGTGCTCGGGCTGCTGGGCCGCGCCGACCGCAAGGGCGCGCCCGACACCTTCGACGCCGAGGGGCTCGCAGCGCTGCTCGCGCGCATCCGCACCGCCATCGGGCCCGTGTACGCGCCCACCTTCGACCGCTCGATCGAGGAGCCCATCGCCGCCGGCACGGTCGTGCCCGCAGGGGCCGACATCGTGGTCGTCGAAGGCAACTACCTGCTGCTCGACGACGGCCCGTGGGCGAGCCTGCGCGAACTGCTCGACGAGGTGTGGTTCATCCGCATCCCGCAGGACGAGCGGATGCGGCGCCTCGTCGAGCGGCACATGCGCTTCGGCCGCACGCGCGAGGCCGCCGAGGCGTGGGTGGACGACGTGGACGAGCCGAACGCCCGCCTCATCGAGGCGAGCGCCGGGCGCGCTGACGTCACCCTTCAGCTCTGAACCCCGTGAGCGCCACCCAGGCGGTGAACGCGCTCACGAGGAGGCTCACGACGATGAGCATGTTGTCGAACGCGCCTTCGTAGGGCAGCCCGGCCACGTTGATCACGACCATGACGACCGACGCGACGATCGTGACCCACACGAGCGGACCGCTCGGCACCGTGAGCGACACGAGAATCATCGCGACCGGGACGAGCATGAAGGTCGCGGCGACCACCCACATCCACCCGCCCGAGGCGCCCTCGATCTCGCCCGGCGTGTAGTGGCCCGCGTAGACGCGCAGCACATCGCCCAGCAGGTAGACGAACATCAGGCACACCCAGCTCGCGGCGAGCACGATGCGGGTCGGGTCGGCGGCCTCGGCGAAGAGCGACGCGCTCACGCCGCGTCCTGCGGGCGCACGACGATGTTGCCCACCTTGCGACCGGAGTCGATGCGCGCGTACGCCTCGGCGATCCCGTCGAGCGGGTGGCTCGCCTCGATGAGCGGGGCGAGCACGCCATCGGCGGCGAGCCGCAGCACGCGCGCCAGGTGCTCGGGCTTCTCGGATGCGGGGCCCGCCTTCACCGCACCGCGCGCGGCGATCGTCTGGCCGAGCGACGCGACCGCGAGCAGCAGCACTCCCCCGTCAGCGAGCAACGGGCGCCCGGACGCCGGGCTCACGTTGCCCACCGCGTCGAGCACGACGTCGAACCGCTCGCCGGATGCCGCGAGCGCCTCGAGAGGCGTGCGCCGGTAGTCGACGGCGCGGTCGGCGCCGAGACCGCGCACGAGCTCCGCGTTGGCGGCGCTCGTGACGGCGGTGACGTGGGCGCCGAGGTGGTGGGCGAGCTGCACGGCGGCCGACCCGACGGCGCCGGACGCGCCGTTCACGAGCACGCGCGCCCCCGCGCCGCGCGCCTCGAGGCCGGCCTTCGTGTCGAGGTAGTCGAGCG
>RDDZ01000034.1 GCA_003852775.1 Microbacteriaceae bacterium
CCGGCCATGCTGTCCTGGCACATGTCGGGCGAGATCATGGTCTTCGTCATCCTGAGCGGCGTGGGGCGGCTCACACGAAGGCGGCCTTGCCGGTGAGTGCGCGGCCCACGATGAGCGTGTTCATCTCACGCGTGCCCTCGTACGAGTAGAGGGCCTCGGCGTCGTTGAAGAACCGCGTCGCGTCGTAGTCGAGCACGATGCCGTTGCCGCCCATCACCTCGCGGGCCCGCGCGACGACCTCGCGCATCCGGCTCGTCGCGTAGGCCTTGGCGAGCGCGGCGTGCTCGTCCTTCTGGGTGCCCTCGTCGAGCATCTCGGAGACGCGCGTGCACATCGCGATGGAGGCGGTGATGGAGCCCATCATCTCGGCGAGGTGCTGCTGCACGAGCTGGTGCGAGGCGATCGGCTTGCCGAACTGGACGCGCTCGTTCGCGTACGCGAGGGCGGCCTCGTAGGCGCCGATCGCGACGCCGACGGCCGACCAGGCGACCTCGGCCCGGGTGAGGCGCAGCACGGCGGCGGTGTCGCGGAACGAGTTCGCGTTCTGCAGGCGCAGGGGCTCGGGGATGCGCACATCGGTGAGCACGATATCCGCGTTCTGCACGATGCGCAGCGACTGCTTGCGCTCGATCTTGGTGGCCGAGTAGCCGGGGGTCGAGGTGGGGACGATGAAGCCCTTCACCTGGCCGTCGGCGGTGTCCTTCGCCCAGATGACGACGATGTCGCTCCAGGTGGCGTTGCCGATCCAGCGCTTCTCGCCGTTGAGCACCCACTCGTCGCCCTCGCGGGAGGCGGTCGTGCGCAGGCCCTGCGCGCTGTCGGAGCCCGAGAGCGGCTCGGTGAGGCCGAACGCGCCGACGACCTCGCCCGAGGCGAGCTTCGGCAGCCACTCGGCGCGCTGCTCGGGCGATCCGGTGACGGCGATCGCGCCGAGCGCGAGGCCGTTCTGCACGCCGACGTAGGTGGAGATCGAGGCGTCGATGCGGCTCAGCTCCAGCGCGGCCCAGCCGCGGTAGACGGCGGAGTTCTCGAACGCCTTGGTCTCGTCCCACTGCATGCCGAACACGGGCTGCTTGTGGAAGGCGGGGAGGATCTCGGTGGGGAACTCGGCGCGGTCCCAGTAGTCGTTGACCACGGGCTTCACCTCGGCCTCGAGCCAGGCGCGGAGGCCGGCGAGAGCCTCGCGCTCCACCTCCGTGAGCTGGTTCGAGAAGCCGTAGAAGTCGCTCGTGAGCGGCGTGAAGGTCATGCGGATGACTCCCTCGTGTCCGGATGCGGGTAGGGGGAGCCTAGGAGGGTTCAGGGTGGGCACCAAGGCCGTTGGTACTTTGATCCAAATCGCCTGTTCAGAGGAGCCGCCATGTTCGTCGAGATCACCAACACCCCCCGCGATTACGCCTGGGGGTCGCGGACAGCGATCTCGGAGCTGCTCGGCACGCCCGCCTCGGGCGGGCCGGAGGCGGAGCTCTGGCTCGGCGCGCACCCCGGCTCGCCGGCCCGCGTGGTGGGGGAGGAGCGCACTCTGCTCGACGTCGTCGACGGGCGCCTGCCCTTCCTGCTGAAGGTGCTCGCGGCGGCGGCCCCGCTGTCGCTGCAGGCGCATCCGACGATGGCGCAGGCGCAGGAGGGCTTCGCGCGCGAAGAGGCCGCGGGCATCCCGGTCGACGCGCCGCACCGCAACTACAAGGACGCGTTCCACAAGCCCGAGCTGATCTACGCGCTCTCGGATCCGTTCCGCGCCCTCTCGGGGTTCCGTCCCGTCGCCGAGACGCGGGCGTCGCTCGCCGCGCTCGCCGGGGACGCGCGCGTGCAGCCGCTGCTCGACCGTCTGGGCGACGAGGCCTCGGTGCGCGAGGCGTTCTCGTGGCTCATGGCCGGCGGGCCCGAGGTCGAGGCGGTCGTGGAGGCCGTGGTCGCCGCGTCGGCCGGTGCGGAGGGCCTCGACTGGCAGACGGTGCGCCTGCTCGCGGCGCACTACCCGGGGGACCCCGGCATCGTCGTCTCGCTGCTGCTGCACACCGTGGAGCTGCGCCCGGGCCAGGCGCTCTACCTGCCCGCGGGCAACATCCACGCCTACCTCGAGGGCCTCGGGATCGAGCTCATGGCGTCGAGCGACAACGTGCTGCGCGGCGGTCTGACGCCCAAGCACGTGGATGTGCCCGAGCTGCTGCGCGTGCTCGACTTCACCCCGGCGCCCGCGCCGTACCTGGAGCCGCTCGAGCTCGAGCCGGGCGTGCGCGTCCTGCGCCCGGACGTGCCCGACTTCGAGCTCGTCGTGATCGACCGCGAGGCGGCCGCGCGCGGCGTCGAGGTGCCACTCGCCGGGCCCGCGATCGCGCTCTGCACCGCCGGATCCGTGGAGGTCGCGGGCGGTCCGTCGCTCGCCCGCGGGGCGGCCGTGTGCACGGCCGACGAGCCGGTTCTCGCGGTGCGCGGCGACGGCGACGTGTTCATCGCGACCGTGGGGCGCTGATCGCCGCCGACCGTCATAGAATCGTTGCGCGCGCCCGCCGCGCAGGCGACGAGGATTCGTCATGATGGCCGGATGAGCGCATCCCCCTCGGAGTCCGGCGGTCGTCCGGCCCGCACCTCTCGCCGGAAGCGCTCCTCTCGGGGGTGCGAGCGCTCGTCCCGCTCGTCGCGCTCTGAGCACCGATCGGGGAATCCCCGCCGTTCTCCACCGCGCGGGGCCGAGTGGCGAAAAAGGCTCACATTCAGGAGCGTTCAGTGGCATGATTCGCGCATGAGCGCGCCCACCACCGCGCCTTCCGCCTCCGACGAGCCCCCTGCTGACGACGAGGCGCCCCCGTACGCGGATGCTCCCGCGTCTGCGGATGCCTCCGAGGGCGACGAGCAGGCCGACGGGTCCGCAGCCGCGGCGGTCGCCGCGCTCGTCGCGACCGGCGTGGGGATCTCGCTCGCGCAGCGGGAGCCGGTCGAGTCGCCGATCGCGGTGCCCCCACCGACCATCGAGCCCTCCGCGCCCTCCGCACCGGTCGAGGTGCCGGCGGATGAGCCCGTGGTCGAGCCCGTGGTGGAGGCGGACGAGCCCGACATGCCGTTCCGGCCCGTCTTCCCGAGCGCCCGCCCGGTGTGCATCCACGCGACCTGCGACGAGCTCGTTCCCGCCGCCGCCGGACTCGGCTTCACCGATGCGATGCTCCTCCCGGTGATCGACGACGAGACGGCGATGTACGCGCAGGCGGGGCGCGTCGACTGCGTGTGGAAGGCGCCGTGGGTCGAGGAGCCCTGGCGCGACGCGATGACCCTGTTCGTGATCCCGGCCGGTCCGTCGCCGCACTTCCCGGAGTATCTCCGCGACGAGCCGTGGCCGTGCGCCTGGTCGGAGCACTGGGGGGTCTGGCGCTGCTCCGGCGGGATCGCGGTCCCGATCGCCGCCCATATCGGGCTGACCCTCGACCCCGCGCTCAGCGAGGCCGAGGCAAACGCGGCCTTCCGTCGGATCCTGGACACGACGCGCGACGCGATCAGCGCGACCCGCATCGATCCTCCGTTCAGCACGCCGCGCACCGTCGCGAAGGGCGCGCTGCGGGCCGTCCCGTTCGACGCGATCGCGCCGGCCTTCGGTCTGACGAGGGACTACGTGGCCCCGTTGCCGCTCCCCCAGGAGGTGATCTCCGGGCACACATGGGAGAACGCCGAGGCCGAGGGCAACGCCTGGGGCCACGGCACCGGCTCGTGGAGCGCCGGGGGCGGCATGTGGGTGAGCGCCCGCCTGATCCCGCGCGCCGCATGGGCGATCCACGACCTCGTGCAGGCAGGGTGGGAGCCGGTCGTCGTGCCGGGGCTCGCGAATGCGGTCCGGGGCGGGTACAACACGTGCGGGGCGGTCGGCCACGACCTGCTCTGCGTCAGCACCTGGGAGCTCGATCTCTCGCGGTACGGCCAGGGCGTCGCGGCGCTCGTGGCCGCTCTCCGGTGACGGTGCGGATGCGGCTCGGGCTCAACTCGCCGCGCGCGCCCCGAAGGTGCGGCGGTAGGCGGTCGGCGTCGTCTGCAGCACCTTGAGGAAGTGGTGCCGCATGACGGCGGCGGTGCCGAATCCGGCCAGCTGCGCGATCTGCTCGAGGCCCTCGTCTGTCTGCTCGAGGAGGGTCTGGGCGCGCAGGATGCGCTGGCGGTTGAGCCAGGCGGCGGGCGTCGTGCCGGTCTCGGTGCGGAAGCGGCGCGCGAACGTGCGGCTCGACATGAGCGCGCGGCGCGCGAGCTGGTCAACCGTGAGGTCCTGATCGAGGTTCGCGAGCATCCACTCGAGCACCTGCGCGAAGCCGTCGCTGCGGCACTCGGGCACGGGGGTGGGGATGTACTGCGACTGGCCGCCGTCGCGCTGCGGCGGCACGACCATGCGGCGCGCGATGACGTTGGTGGCGGCGGCGCCGTGCTCCTCGCGCACGATGTGCAGGGCGGCGTCGATGCCCGCGGCCGTGCCCGCGCCGGTGACGATGTTGCCCTCCTGCACGAACAGCACATCCGGGTCGACCTCGATCTGCGGGAACTCGCGGGCGAGCCGGTCGGCGTACATCCAGTGGGTGGTGGCTCGGCGTCCGTCGAGCACGCCCGCCTTGGCGAGCGCGAACGCGCCGGAGCAGACGCTCAGCACCCAGGCGCCGCGCTCGGCGGCGGCCCGGATGACGTCGAGGTAGCGCTCGTCGATGTCGCCCGCCCCGTAGGCGGGCACGGCGATGAGATCGGCGTCGGCGGCGACGGAGAGGTCGTGCGGGACGTCGAGCGAGAACCCGAGGCTCAGCCGCACCGCGCCCGGGTCGGCGGCCGCGACCGTGAAGTCGAAGGCGGGCCCGCCCATCGCGGAGCGGTCGATGCCGAACACCTCGCACACGACGCCGAACTCGAACGGGGCCATCCCCGGGATGGCGAGGCAGGCGACCTTCTGGAGCACGCGCGACCTCCGTGGCAGTTTTTGCACGAACTGTGACGATGATGCCACTCGTGGCAGGAAACGGCAATCCATAGATTTCCTGCCATGACCATTCTTCTCATCCTCATCGGGGCGCTCGCTGCGGCGGGCGCCGTCGGCAGCCTCGTCTCCGTCGCCCGCGAGGGCCGCCGGAGCGCGGCCGGGCGCTCCCACCGCTGAGCCCGGATACGCTGGGAGCCATGACATGGCTCGTGACCGGCGGTGCAGGCTACATCGGGGCGCACGTGGTGCGCGCACTCCAGGAGGCGGGCCTCGGCGCCGTCGTGATCGACAACCTGGCGAGCGGGCACCGCGGCTTCATCGGCGACGACGTGCCCTTCGTGCACGGCTCGATCCTCGACCACGACCTCCTCGTGCAGACGATGCGCGACCACGCCGTCGAGGGCGTCATCCACGTCGCCGGCTTCAAGTACGCGGGCGTCTCGGTCGAGAAGCCGCTGCACACCTACGAGCAGAACGTCGAGGGCACGCGCGTGTTGCTCGCCGCGATGGCGGAGGCGGGGGTCGACAAGGTCGTGTTCTCGTCGTCGGCTGCCGTGTATGGCAACACCGACCAGGACCTCGTCACCGAGGACACCCCCAAGAACCCCACCTCGCCGTACGGCGAGTCCAAGCTCATCGGCGAGTGGCTGCTGCGCGACCAGGGCGTCGCCGTGGGGCTCAAGCACACCTCGCTGCGCTATTTCAACGTCGTCGGCTCGGGCTACCCGGACGTCTACGACACGAGCCCGCACAATCTCTTCCCGCTCGTCTTCGACGCTCTCGTGGAGGGCCGCACGCCGCGCATCAACGGCGACGACTACCCGACGCCCGACGGCACGAACGTCCGCGATTACATCCACGTGGCCGACCTCGCGCTCGCGCACGTGGCCGCCGCGACGGCGCTCGCGGAGGGGCGATCGCTCGAGGCCGCCTACAACCTCGGCAGCGGCGAGGGGGCCTCCGTGCGCGAGATCATGCAGGCGATGGCGCGCGTCACGGGCATCGACTTCACCCCGGAGATCGCCCAGCGCCGCCCCGGCGACCCCGCGCGCATCGTCGCGTCGGGGGAGCTCGCGGCACGCGACCTCGGCTGGCGGATGCGGCACACGCTCGACGAGATGGTCGCGAGCGCGTGGGCCGCCCGCACCGCGGGATCCGAGTCCTGATCGAGATCTCGTCCCCCGGCGAGTCGCGACACGCCCGGGCCTGTCGTCGCTACCATTCCGCGACTTGACGCGGCGGAATGACACGAGTGTAATTAGCAGGAACGTGACGGCCGGTGTCGCGAGGGGAGGGCGCTATGACGAGGAACGAGTACCGTCCCTCGGTCCCCGAGGACTGGTTCGTCGACCCCGTCCGCCTCGGCATGCCGGGCCTGCGCCCCGCGACGCTCGACGAGGAGGACAACCCCCTCGCCTGGCAGTCCGACGCGCTGTGCGCGCAGACCGACCCCGAGGCGTTCTTCCCCGAGAAGGGCGGCTCGACGCGCGACGCCAAGCGCATCTGCACCGGCTGCTCGGTGCGCGCCCAGTGCCTCGAGTACGCGCTCGAGAACGACGAGCGCTTCGGCATCTGGGGTGGCCTCTCCGAGCGCGAGCGCCGCAAGCTCCGCCGCAGCCGCACGGCCTGAGAAATCGTCGTCGGCGGGTCCCGCTCCGGCCGCCGCGAGGCCACTCGAGCGGCGGTTGGTGACCGAACTGCGTTTCGCTGCCCGGCATCCGCGCGCCCGCGCATAGCGTGGGAGGGATGCCCAGAGTCACCGCGATCCTCGTCGTCCAGGACGGCGACGGCTGGCTCGACGGCACCCTCGCGGCCCTCGCACGCCTGACCCGCCGCCCCGACGCGCTCGTGGTCGTCGCCGAGCCGACGACGCAGTTCCGCACCGAGGCGCTCGAGGCCGCGGGCGTCACCCAGGTCGTCACGGCGACCGGCGGAGGCTACGGCACGGGCGTCGCACGGGCCCTGCGCGCCGTGCCCCCGGCCGAGGGTGCCGAGGAGTGGCTGTGGCTCCTGCGCGCCGACTCCGCCCCCGAGCCGGATGCCCTGCGCGCCCTGCTCGCGGCCGTCGAGGTCGCGCCCTCGGTCGCCGTCGCGGGCCCCAAGCTCGTCGACCCCGCCGACCACGCGCGCCTGCGCTCCTACGGCGAGACGCTCTCGCCGCGCGGTGCGACCGTCGTGCTCGTCGAGGACGAGCTCGACCAGGCGCAGTACGACCAGGTCACCGACGTCCTCGCCGTCGCCGTCGACGGTGCGCTCATCCGCCGCTCCGTCTGGACCGCCCTCGACGGCCTCGACGCCGGCCTGCCGTCGGCCGACGCGGGACTCGACCTCGGCATCCGTGCGCGCCTTGCCGGTCACCGCGTCGTGCGGGTTCCCGACGCCCGCGTGGAGCGCGCCCGCAACCCCGAGGACATCGGCCGCAAGCGCCCCGCGAGCCCGCGGGTCCGCCGCCGCATCGCCCGCAGCGCGCAGCTGCACCGGCGCTTCGTCTACGCCCCCGCCCTCCTCCTGCCCGTCCACTGGCTCGCGCTCCTGCCGCTCGCGATCGTCCGCGTCATCGTGCAGCTGCTCGCCAAGCGCCCCGGGGCCGTGCCCGGTGAGCTCTCGGCCGCCGTCCGGGCCCTCGCCGACCCGACCGTCCCCGGTGCCCGCTCCCGCCTGCGGCGTGCCGACAAGGTCGGCTGGCGGGCCATCGCCCCCCTCCGGATGCGCGGGGTCGCCCTGCGCGAGCACCGCGCCCACGAGCGCGACAAGGCCGCCGACCGCGCGGGCCGCGAGCGGGAGCTCGTGCGCGCCTCGTTCCTCGGCGGGGGCACGTGGGTCGTCGCGGCCATGATCGCGGCGGGCGTCATCGTGTTCTGGCCGCTCCTGGGTGCCGCAAGCCTCGAGGGCGGCGCGCTCACGCCGCTCGCGGGGAGCGTCACCGAGCTGTGGTCGCGCATCGGGTGGGGCTGGCGCGAGATCGGCGTCGGGTTCTCGGGCGCCGCCGACCCCGCGAGCTACCTGTGGGCGCTCCTCGGCTCGCTAACGTGGTGGGATCCGTCGTTCTCGATCGTTCTGCTCTGGTTCGCGGCGCTCCCGTTCGCCGCGCTCGGCGCCTGGTGGGCGGCGACGCGGCTCTCGGAGCGCGTGTGGCCTCCCGTCGCCGCCGCGATCCTGTGGGCCGCCGCGCCCGCCTTCCTCGCGGCCCTCGGCGAGGGGCGCGTCGGCGCCGTGCTCGTGCACCTCCTGCTGCCGTGGTTCGTGCTCGCGCTCATCGAGGGTGCACGCTCGTGGAGCGCCGCGGCCGTCGCCGCGCTGCTCCTCGCCGCGATCACCGCCGCGGCACCCGTCGTGGCGCCCGTGCTGCTCGCGGGCGTGATCGCGTGGGCCGTCGCACGGCCGCGCGGCTTCGTGCGGACGATCGGCGTGCCGATCCCGGCGATCGCCCTCGTCGCACCCCTCGTCATCGACGCCGTCCGGCGAGGTTCTCCGCTCGCGGTTCTCGCCGACCCCGGTGTCGTGCTCCCGTACACGCCCACGAGCGGCTGGGGGCTGCTCATCGGACGTCCGGATGCCGACGGGACCGGGTGGGCGGGGCTCCTCGACCTCCTGGGCCTGCCCTCCTCCGGGTGGGAGACGCTCGTCCCCGCTCTCCTGCTCGCGCCCGTCGCCGCGATCGCGCTGCTCTCGCTCTTCCTCCCGGGCGCCGGGCGCTCGATCCCCGCGCTCGTGCTCGCCGCGGGCGGCCTCGCCACCGCGTGGCTCGCGAGCCACCTCGACGTCGTGAGCGTCGGCGCCGCCGTGACGGGGCCCTGGCCGGGCAGCGCGCTGAGCGTGTACTGGCTCGGGCTCGTGGGCGCCGCCATCGTGGGCATCGACGCCATCCGCCGCGCCGCCGTGCCCGCGGGAGTCGCCGCGGTGACGGCCGCCGTGCTCGCCGTCACCCCGCTCCTCGGCGCCTCCCTCGTGGGTGCCGCACCCGTCCACCCCGGCGACGGCCGCATCCTCCCCGCGCTCGCGGATGCCGCCGCGGCCGCCGACCCCGGCGTCGGCACGCTCGTGCTCACCCCCCAGCCCGACGGCTCGCTGGGGGTGCAGCTGCAGCGCGGTGAGGGCGCGACGCTCGACGACCAGTCGGCGCTCCACGCCGGGCGCACGGCGATCTCCGCCGACGAGCTCGCCCTCGCCGAGCTCGCGGGCAACCTGGCCTCCCGCGGCGGCTACGACCCCGCACCCGAGCTGCAGCGCTTCCAGGTGGGCTTCGTGCTCGTGACCCCCGTGTCGCGGCATGCGCCCGCGGACGCGGCCGCGGTGCGCCAGCGCGCGGTCGCCTCCCTCGACGCGTCGCCCGCCATGACCGCGGCGAGCGACAGCGGCTACGGGACCCTGTGGACCTTCACGGGACTCGAGCGCACCGACGACGAGCCGCCCTCGCGCGGCGCCTACGGCTTCGCCGTGCTCGCGGTGCAGCTCGCCGTGCTGCTCGGGGCGCTCCTGCTCGCGATCCCCACGGGGCGACGGCGCCGCGTCGTGCAGACGCGGTCGTCGCTCGACGAGCCCGCCGCGACGACCTTCGACGAGGACAACGATGGCTGACGACGAGCGGATGGATGCCGAGGGCGCGATGCCGGACGAGGTCGCGCCCGAGGCCGTGGTGCCCGAGGTCGTGGTGTCGGAGGGCGCGGTGGCCGAGGCCGCGGTGCCCGAGGCCGCGCCGCGTGAGACGGCCCCGGCGCGCCCCGGCGTGGGACGCCGTGTGACCGTCGTCTCGCTCCGCATCGTGCGCGGCCTCGTCGGGCTCGCGGCCGCGGGCGCGACCGTCGCCGCGGTCGGGCTCGTCCCGCTCCCGACGCTCGGCATCGACCCCCTCGGCACGCGCGTCGAGCCCGAGCCCGCCGACCTGCAGACCGTCTGCCCGGGCGCGCTCCTGCGCCTCGGCGACGAGACGGGCGGCGACGCGGGCAGCATCTTCCCCGTCGGCGCGCCCGGCCTCAGCTCGGCGGCCGCCCCGGGCGCCGCGGTCGAGGGCGCGCTCTCGGGCGGCGACGCCGCGACATCCGCGCCCGCGCAGCAGCCGCGCCTCCTGACGCTCCCGGTCTCCGACGACGCCGTGCTCGCCGCGGCCCAGGAGCAGGCGCCGAACGGCCAGGGCGACCTGAGCGGGCTCGCGGCGGCCGCGTGCGTCGAGCCCGCGAGCTCCGTGTGGCTCGTCGGGGGTGACACGACCGTCGGCCGCACGAGCATCCTGCACCTCGTCAACCCGACCGCCGTCGCGGCCGACGTCACGATCGAGCTGTGGGGCGAATCCGGTCAGGTCCGCGCGCCGGGCATGTCCGGCATCACCGTCCCCGCGGGCGGGCGCCTCGCGCTGCCGCTCGCGGGCTTCGCCCCCGACCTCGCCTCGCCCGTCGTGCACGTCGAGGCGCGCGGAGGTCAGGTCGCCGCGTGGCTGCAGATGTCCGTCGTGCGCGTGCTCGACCCGGGCGGCGTCGAGCTCGTGGCGGCCGGCGCAGCCCCCGCGCGCGAGCTCGTCATCCCCGGCGTGCGGATCCACGCCGGCACCGCTGTCGCGGGCTCCCTCGGACTCGAGGGCTACGACGACCTCGAGTCGATCATCCGCATCGGCAACCCCACGGACGAGCTCGCGAACGTCGAGGTGAGCGTCACGCCGGTGACGGGAGGCGCGTCGCCGTCGACCTTCGAGGTGAGCCTCGCGGGCGGCGAGGTCACCGACACCCACCTCGAGGCGGCCCACGACCTGGGGGAGGAGATCCTGGCCGACGGCTCCTACCTGGTCTCGATCCGCTCCGACGTGCCCGTCGTCGCGGCCGTGCGCACGTCGACGATCACCGCGCCCGGCCAGGCGGCCGACGGGAGCCTCGTCGCAGGACAGGCCGACCTCGCCTGGTTCGCCGCCGCCGCGGAGCTGCGCGGGCACGCCGCCCTCGCTGTCGCGGACGCGCCGGCGCCGGTGCTCGTCGCGGTCGCCGTCGACGGGCAGGCCCACGCGCTCGTGCTCGAGGCGCTCGACGGCTCGGGCGATCTCGCCCTCGAGGTGCCCGCGCTCGGCGCCGTCGCGGTGGAACTGCCCTCCGGGGCCGTCTACCGCATCCGCGACGCCGAGGGCGTCGCCGCGGCCGTGAGCTTCGCGGGCGACGGACGGATCGCGTCGTACCCGGTCGTGTCGCCGCGCGCCGCCGACGCGCCGCTTCTCGTGCGCCCCTGACGGGCGCGCCGACGCCGGCGGGTCAGAAGTGGCGGAAGCGCTCGGGGGCGATGTCCCACGGGTCGCGGCCGAGCAGCTCCGCCACCGCGCGGAACACGCAGCTCTCGATGTAGGAGCGGCGGTGCCAGTCGTCGTCGCGGTGCAGCTGCGCGAGGCGCTCGATCGGCACGCGGTAGAGCACGACGCGGCGGGTGCGCGGGTCGATGCGCCAGCGGTCGACCCCGTCGGGCCCCGGCTCGCCCGGGGGGACACCGCCGATGTCGAAGCGCACGCCCACGAGGTCGTCGGGCCACAGCGCCCGCAGGTACTCCACGGCGGAGGCGACGCACGCGTCGAAGAAGTCGACGCGCGTGCGCAGCATAGGCAGGTGCGGGCCCGTGATGGCCGAGCGCGGGCCGCGTCCGTGACGGTCGCGGTAGCGCGTCCGGGGGGAGGCACGACGCGCGGAACGGGGCATGTCCCGAGTCTAGGTCGCCGCCCGGCGGTAGGCTCGCCTCGATGAGCGCGCGATCGTGCACCAAGGTGGCCTGCGGCAGGGATGCCGTGGCGACGCTCACCTACGACTACGCGGACGCGATGGCGGTGCTCGGCCCGCTCGCGATCCGGCGGGAGCCCCACAGCTACGACCTGTGCGAGGCGCACGCGGAGCGGCTCTCGGTGCCGCAGGGCTGGCAGGTCGTGCGGCACGTGACGGTCGGTGAACTACAGTTGTAGACCATGGCGTCCGTCGACCTCTCGTCCTTCGTCAAGGCCTATGACGTCCGCGGTCTCGTCGGCAGCGAACTGACCCCCGAGGTGGTCGAGGCGCTCGCCGCGGGATTCGTCGACGAGCTCGGCGCGGCGGGACAGACCGTCGTGGTCGGCCACGACATGCGCGACTCGAGCCCCGAGTTCGCCGCGGCGTTCGCGCGCGGCGCGTCGGCCCGCGGCGCCGAGGTCGTGAACATCGGCCTGTGCTCGACCGACGAGACGTACTTCGCGTCCGGCTGGCTCGACGCCCCCGCCGCGATGTTCACCGCGAGCCACAACCCGGCCCGCTACAACGGCATCAAGTTCAGCCGCGCGGGCGCCCAGGGCATCTCGCTCGCGACGGGCCTCGCCGCCATCCGCGACCGTGCCCAGGCCTACCTCGCGGCCGGCTCCGTGCCCGCCGTCGAGACGCCCGGCACCGTGACCGAGCGCGACGTGCTCGCCGACTACGCGGCGCACCTGCGTTCGCTCGTCGACCTCTCCGGCATCCGTCCGCTCAAGGTCGTCGTGGATGCCGGCAACGGCATGGGCGGCATGACGGTCCCCGCGGTGCTCGGCGACGCGGCGGGGCTGCCGGCGCTGCCCCTCGAGATCGTGCCGCTCTACTTCGAGCTCGACGGCACCTTCCCCAACCACGAGGCGAACCCGCTCGAGCCCGAGAACCTGCGCGATCTGCAGGCTGCCGTGGTGGAGCACGGCGCCGACCTCGGCCTCGCCTTCGACGGCGACGCCGACCGCTGCTTCGTCATCGACGAGAAGGGCGACCCGGTGTCACCGAGCGCCGTCGCCGCGATCGTGGCGCAGCGCGAGGTCGCGCGCGTGCGGGCCGCGGGTGAGACCGGCGACGTGTTCGTGATCCACAACCTCATCACCTCGCGCTACGTGCCCGAGGCGATCGAGGCGGCGGGCGCCATCCCCGTGCGCACCAACGTGGGCCACTCGCTCATCAAGGACCGCATGCGCGAGACGAACGCCGTCTTCGGCGGCGAGCACTCGGCGCACTACTACTTCCGCGACTTCTGGGGCGCCGACAACGGCATGCTCGCGGCGATGCACCTGCTCGCCGAGTTCGGCGCGCAGGACGCCCCGCTCTCGCGCTTCGCGGCCTCCTACGACCCGTACGCGCTCTCGGGCGAGATCAACTCGACCGTGGCCGACGTGCCGGCCGCCTACACGCGCATCGTCGAGGCGTTCACGGGTCGCGGCGAGTTCGACGAGCTCGACGGCCTCACCGTCATCGGCGCCCCCGAGGAGGGGTTCTGGTGGTTCAACGTGCGCCCGTCGAACACCGAGCCGCTCCTGCGGCTCAACGTCGAGGCCGACACCCCCGAGCGGATGGCGGCCATCCGCGACGAGGTGCTGGCGCTCATCCGCGCCTGACGCCCGCCATAGTTCCCGTTCCGCGCGTTAGTTCCCGAACGAACGGGTGCGAACACGCGGAACGGAAACAATCAGCGGGGGCTGCGACAATGGTCGGATGAGCATCGCCACCCCCGTCACCGCCGTCGCGCCCTACAAGGTCGCCGACCTGTCGCTCGCCGAGGCCGGACGCCACCAGATCCGCCTCGCCGAGAACGAGATGCCCGGCCTCATGGCCCTCCGCGAGGAGTACGGCCCGAGCCGGCCCCTCGCGGGCGCCCGCATCGCCGGCTCCCTGCACATGACCGTGCAGACCGCAGTGCTCATCGAGACCCTCGTCGCGCTCGGCGCGCAGGTGCGCTGGGCGAGCTGCAACATCTTCTCGACGCAGGACGAGGCCGCCGCCGCGGTCGTCGTCGGCCCCACGGGCACCGTCGAGGCGCCCGCCGGCGTCCCGGTGTTCGCCTGGAAGGGCGAGACGCTCGAGGAGTACTGGTGGGCGACGAGCCGCATCTTCGACTGGACCGCGGAGGCCGCCGAGGCGGGCGCCGACTGGACCGGCCCGAACCTCATCCTCGACGACGGCGGCGACGCGACGCTCCTCGTGCACTCGGGTCGCGAGTTCGAGCTCGCGGGCGCCGTGCCGGAGACCCCCGCGGATGCGAGCCACGAGTGGTCGGTCGTGCTCGACACCCTGCGCGCCTCGCTCGCCGAGGACCCGCAGCGCTGGACGCGCATCGCCGCCGACATCCAGGGCGTCACCGAGGAGACCACGACGGGCGTGCACCGCCTCTACGAGCTCCACCGCGAGGGTCGCCTGCTCTTCCCGGCCATCAACGTCAACGACTCCGTCACGAAGTCGAAGTTCGACAACAAGTACGGCATCCGCCACTCGCTGCCCGACGGTCTCAACCGCGCCACCGACATGCTCATGGGCGGCAAGGTCGCGTTCGTCGCCGGCTACGGCGACGTCGGCAAGGGCGCCGCGGAGGCGCTGCGCGGTCAGGGCGCGCGCGTCATCGTCTCGGAGATCGACCCCATCAACGCGCTCCAGGCGGCGATGGACGGCTTCCAGGTGTCGCGCCTCGAGTCGGTCATCGACCAGGTCGACTTCGTCATCACGGGCACCGGCAACAAGAACGTCGTGACGGTCGACCACATCCTGCAGATGAAGCACCTCGCCGTCGTGGCGAACGTCGGCCACTTCGACAACGAGATCGACATGGCGGGCCTTGAGGCGCTCCCCGGCGCCGAGAAGGTCGAGATCAAGCCGCAGGTGCACGAGTGGCGTCTGCCGAACGGCCGCAGCGTGCTCGTGCTGTCCGAGGGCCGCCTCATGAACCTCGGCAACGCCACGGGGCACCCGAGCTTCGTCATGAGCAACTCCTTCTCGAACCAGGTGCTCGCGCAGCTCGAGCTGTGGGTCAACCGCGAGGCCTACGACACGCAGGTCTACGTGCTGCCGAAGGTCCTCGACGAGAAGGTCGCGCGCCTGCACCTCGCCTCCCTCGGCGTCGAGCTCACCGAGCTGACCCCGGACCAGGCCGCCTACATCGGCGTGCCGGTCGAGGGTCCCTACAAGGTCGAGCACTACCGCTACTGAGCGGTTGATTCGGCAGGCCGTGCGTCGCGCGTGAGGTGCGGCGCACGGCTGCCCGGTCCGCGCGCTACGCCTCGACGGCCTTGCGGATGCGCTGCACCGACACGGGTCCCGCGGCCCCGAGGTGCTGCGCGAAAAGCGAGAGGCGCAGCTCCTCGAGCATCCACCGCACGGCGACGAGCCGCGGCGGCGTGCTGCCGGTGTGGGGGAGCGCACCGCCCGCCTTCGTGTAGAGCGCTGTCGCCTCCTCCACCTGCGCCTGCCACGCGCGGTCGCGGCCGGGGTTCTCGGCGAGCTTCTGCACGCGGTAGGTGATGCCCGCGAGGTAGACGGGGTAGCGCCGCAGCTGCGTGAGCCCCGCGCGCCGCACGAAGCCCGGGTGCACGAGCGCGCCGAGCTGCGCACGGGCGTCGCCGAGGGGGCCCATGAAGGCGAGGCTCGACGCCGACGAGATGGCCTTGTCGGCCTCCTTCGCCGCTCCGAGGATGCGCGCGACGAGTCCCGCGGCGCCGAACAGCGCATCCAAGAGCCCCGCGTTGACGGTCTCCTGGAGCGCACGGAAGCCGTCGGGCGTGCGCGGGGCGGCATCGCCCGCGAGCTCCTCGACGACGGCGATCATCACGTCGTCGAGCAGCGCCTTCGTCGTGGCGTACGGCGCCATCGCGAGCAGCAGCTTCTCGGTGCCCGTGAGCTGGTCCTGAACGTAGCCGAGCGGGTTCGGGAGGGTGAGCGCCACGAGACGGTGCACGCCGCGGATGTGGGAGGCCTCGGCCTGCGCGCGGCTCGCGAACACCTTGAGGTCGACGCCCGCGCCCGTGTCGACGAGGGCGGGGTAGCCGACGACGGTCGACCCGCCCTGCTTCGCGGTGACCTGCTCGGGCAGCTTGCCGAGATCCCACTCGGTGACGCCCGTGCGCTCGAGGTCACGTCCGGGGGTCGCCGCGGCGGTCGCGACCGCGACATCCGTGCGGGCCCGCTCGGCGAGGCGCTTCTGCAGGGCGGCGAGGTCGCGGCCGGCGGCGAGGGTGCGCCCGCGCTGATCGACGACCTCGTAGCGCATGCGCAGGTGCGGCGGCACGCGCTCCCAGTCGATGTCGGACGCCGCGACGGGCGTGTGCGTCGCCGCGCGGATGGCGTCGGCGAGCGCCTCGCCGACGGGCGCATCCGAGTACACGGGCAGCTGCGCGCCGAGGCGCCTGGCCCAGTCGGCCGCGGGTACGACGTTCTTGCGGATCGCCTTCGGCAGCGCCTTGATGAGCGCCGTCAGCAGCTCCTCGCGCAGCCCCGGCACGAGCCAGTCGAACCCGCGCTCGGCGACGCGCGGCAGCACGGCGAGCGGGATGACGACGGTCACGCCGTCGTCGTCGGCGCCCGGCTCGAAGCGGTAGCGCAGGCGGAAGCGCGCGTCGCCCTGCAGCCACTCGTCGGGGAAGCCGGAGGCGTCGCCCTCGTCGTCCTCGAGCAGGTCCTCTCGGCGCATCGTGAGCAGCTCGGGCGTCTCGGCCTTCTGCTTCTTCCACCAGCTCGCGAAGCGCCGGGAGTCGGTGACGTCGTCGGGGATGCGCGCGTCGTAGAACGCGAACACGGCCTCGTCGCCCGTCAGGATGTCGCGGCGGCGCGTGCGCTCCTCGACCTCGGCGAGCTCGCGGCGCAGCTTCTCGTTGTCGCGGTCGAAGCCGAGCAGCGCCGAGCGCTGCAGCTCGTGCGGCCAGTCGCCCTCGACGAGCGCGTGACGGATGAAGAGCTCGCGCGCGAGCGCCGGGTCGAGCCGTGCGAGCTGGGCGCGGCGACGCGGCACGATCGGCACGCCGTAGAGCGTGACCTTCTCCCACACGAGCGCGGCGCCCTGCTTGCTCGACCAGTGCGGCTCCGAGTACGAGCGCTTGGCGAGGTCGCCCGCGAGCTTCTCGGCCCACGCGGGGTCGATCGCGGCGACCGTGCGCGCGAAGAGGCGCGAGGTCTCGACGAGCTCGGCGGCCATGACCGCGTTCGGCTGCTTCTTCGCGAGGCCCGAACCGGGGAAGATCACGAAGCGCTGACCGCGCGAGCCGAGGTAGTCCTTCTTGTCGGGGTCGCGGAGCCCCAGCCGCGACAGGAGCCCCGCGAGGATCGAGCGGTGGATCGCGTCGGCGTCCGTCGACCGGTCGCCGGGTGTGAGCCCCACCGACTTCGCCGCGCGGATGAGCTGGCGGTAGAGGTCCTGCCACTCGCGCACGCGCAGGTAGTTGAGATACTCCGCCTTGCACATACGTCGGAACGCGTTGCCGCTGCGCTCCTTCTGCTCGTCCTCGAGGTGGTTCCAGAGGTTGAGCAGCGAGATGAAGTCCGACGAGGGGTCGCGGAACCGCGCGTGCGCGGCATCCGCCTGGGGTCGCTTCTCGAGCGGGCGCTCGCGCGGGTCCTGGATGGACAGGCCCGCGACGATCGCGGCCACCTCGCGGACGACGCCCTGGCGCCCGGCCTCCACGAGCATCCGCCCGAAGCGCGGATCGACGGGCAGGCGGGCGAGGTCGCGTCCGGTGCGCGTGATGCGCTGCTCGGCGTCGATCGCGCCGAGTTCGCGCAGCAGGTCGAGGCCGTCGGCGATACCGCGCGAGTCGGGAGGCGTGAGGAACGGGAACTCGCGGATGTCGCCGAGCCGCAGCTCGAGCATCTGCAGGATGACGGCGGCGAGGCCCGTGCGCAGGATCTCGGGGTCGGTGAACTCGGGGCGGCGCTCGAAGTCCTCCTGCGAGTACAGGCGGATGGCGATGCCCTCCGAGGTGCGGCCCGCGCGCCCCGAGCGCTGGTTGGCCGAGGCCTGGCTGATCGCCTCGATCGGCAGGCGCTGCACCTTGGCGCGCGGCGAGTAGCGGCTGATGCGCGCCGTGCCGGCGTCGACGACGTAGCGGATGCCGGGCACCGTGATGCTCGTCTCGGCGACGTTCGTCGCGATCACGACGCGTCGGCGGATGCCGGGCGCGCGTCGCGTGTCGAACACGCGGTGCTGGTCGGCGGCCGAGAGCCGGCCGTAGAGCGGCACGACCTCGTCCTTGGGGAATCGCCCCCGCACGACGTCGGCGGCGTCCCGGATCTCGGACTCGCCCGAGAGGAACACGAGCACGTCACCCGGCGCCTCGCGCTCGAGCTCGGCGAGGGCGTCGACGATGCCCTGGGAGACGTCCCGATCCGCGGCCGCGGCGCCCTCGTCGTCGGCGTCGTCGGCGTCGTCGCCCGACTCTGCCACGAGGGGCCGGTAGCGGATCTCGACGGGGTAGGTGCGCCCGGAGACCTCGATGACGGGCACCTCGGCGCCGATCGCCCGCGAGAAGTGGCGCGCGAAGCTCTCGGGGTCGATCGTCGCCGAGGTGACGATGACCTTGAGGTCGGGGCGGCGGGGGAGCAGGCGCGTGAGGTAGCCGAGCAGGAAGTCGATCGTGAGGGAGCGCTCGTGCGCCTCGTCGATGATGATCGTGTCGTAGGCGCGCAGGTCCCGGTCGCGCGAGAGCTCGGCGAGCAGCACGCCGTCCGTCATGAGCTTGATCGCGGTGTCGGTGCGCGTGCGGTCGTCGAAGCGCACCTGGTAGCCGACGACCGTGCCGAGCTCGACGCCCAGCTCGGATGCGATGCGCTCGGCGATCGAGCGGGCCGCGATCCGGCGGGGCTGGGTGTGACCGATGCGCTCACGGCCGAGCTCGAGGCAGATCTTGGGCAGCTGCGTCGTCTTCCCGGAACCCGTGGCACCCGCGACGACCACCACCTGGTGGTCGCGGATGGCGTCGGCGAGCTCGTCGTGCGCCTGGCTGACGGGCAGCTCGGGCGGGTAGACGATTCGGATGCCGGGGGCGTTCTCGGGCGACATGGGCCTTTCATGCTACGGGTGCATCCGGGGGAGGATCCGCTCGACGAGCGGGAGTTCTGGCGGCAGCGGTACGCCGAGCAGGATGCGGATCGCGGATCGCGCTGCTGCTGACGGGAGGGCCGGGGCCCGACGCGGCCCCGGCCGTCTCTCGGTGCGGGCTGCAAAGCAGATTGACCGGCAGAGGACTTTGCGCTACAAAGTAATCATGACCCAGCACGACGACCCCGACCGCGACGCGGCCGGCGAGGCCCCGCTCGACCCGCGCGAGATGCTCGCGCTCATCCAGGGCGAGACCACCACGGTGCGCCGCGCCCTCGGCGCCCAGACGCCCGTCTACTACTTCGTGTGGGGGATCGCCTGGCTCGTCGGCTACCTCGTGTACTGGGCGGGCGCGCCCGGCTCGGACTCGCCCATCACCCTGCCGATCGTGCCCGCCGTGATCGTGTTCGCGGCCCTCATCGTGGCCGCCGCCGCGATCTCGACGGTCGTCGGCATCCGCAGCAACCGCGGGATCAAGGGCACGAGCCAGTGGGTCGGCACGATCTACGGTCTCTCGTGGCCCGTCATGGGCATCGCGATCGGCATGATCGGCATGGGCCTCATCCGGCAGGGCATGAGCATCGAGCTCGCAACGATCTACTTCACCTCGTCGTACGCCCTCATGGTGACCGCGCTCTACCTCGCGGGTGCCGCGATCTGGCGCTCGATCGACCAGCTCGTCATCGGCCTCATCATCGGCGTCGCCGCGACCGTCACCCCGTCGTTCGGCTACCCGAACAACCTGCTCGCGATGGCCCTCATCGCCGGACCCGCGCTGCTCGCGGGAGGCGTGATCGCGATCATCCGGAACCGGAGGGCCTGATGGACGAGCTCGACCCCGTCATCCACGCCTCGGCCCGCCTGCGCATCACCGCGTCGCTCGCAGCGCTCGATCCGGGAGACCGCATCGCGTTCCCCCGCCTGCAGGAACTGCTCGGCATGACCGCCGGCAACCTGTCCACCCACCTCCGGAAGCTCGAAGACGCCGACTACGTGCGCGTCGAGAAGACCCACCAAGGACGGACCCCCGTGACCTACCTCAACCTGACCCCCGCCGGGCGCGCCGCGTTCGAGACGTACACCGAGCAGCTCCGCTCGCTCCTGGGCGGTGAGCTCGCATGAGCGCGCTCGCAGAACTCCGCGGCGTCACCCGCACCTACGGCGAGGTGACCGCGCTCGCCGGCATCGACCTCGACATCCACGACGGCCAGGTCCTCGGCCTGCTCGGCCCCAACGGCGCCGGCAAGACCACGACCCTCTCGCTCGTGTCGGGCCTCATCCGCCCCACCTCGGGCAGCGTGCGCCTCTTCGGGCGCGACCCGCGCGACGCCGCCGCCCGGCAGCACCTCGGTACGACGCCGCAGCAGACGGCGCTGCCCGAGACGCTGCGGGTGCGCGAGGTCATCGACTTCGTCGGCGGGCACTTCGCCGAGCGCGTGCCCACGGGAGAGCTCGCCGAGGAGTTCGGCCTCGCCGACCTCCTCAAGCGCCAGACGGGCGCCCTCTCGGGCGGCCAGAAGCGCCGGTTGAGCGTCGCCCTCGCGTTCGTGGGCCGCCCCCGGCTCGTGCTGCTCGACGAGCCCACCACGGGCCTCGACATCGACGGCCGCCACGTGCTGTGGGAGGCCATCCGCCGCCAGCGCGAGGCCGGTGCCTCGATCGTCGTCACGAGCCACTACCTCGAGGAGATCGAGCAGCTCGCCGAGCGCGTCGCCGTCATCGCCGGAGGCCGCGTGGTCGCCGACGACGACCTCGCGACCGTCATCGGCTCGGTCGGCACCCGCTGGGCGAGCCTTCAGAGCCCCGAGGCCGCGCGGATCGCCGCGCTGCCCCAGGTGGCCGGGTCCCGCATCGACGGCGACCGCGTGGAGCTCTCGCTGCGCGACGCCGACGCCTTCGTGCGCGACCTCGTCGCGACGGGGGCCCCCTTCACCGAGCTGCAGCTGCGCAGCGCCACTCTCGAGGAAGCGTTCCTCTCGATCGTGCGAGGAGAAGCCGCATGACCACCACGACCACCGCGCCGGCGCGCGCCGCCGCATCCGCCGTCTCCACCGCCCCCGGGCTCGGGCTCGTGCGCCTCGGGCTTCTGCACGCGAAGTACCTGCTGCTCGAGACCGTGCGCGTGCCGATGGCCGTCATCGGGCCCATCGTGTTCCCGGCGCTCTCGTTCGCGTTCTTCATCCTCCCGCAGCGCGGTCTCGTCGAGAACCCGACCGGCGCCGCGCAGGCGGTCATCCAGCTCATGGTGTTCGCCGTCATGGTGAACGCGCTGTTCTCCTACGGTCTCAACATCTCGCAGGCGCGCGAGACGCCGTGGGAGCCCTACCTGCGCACGTTGCCCGCCCCGGCCGGCGCGCGCATCCTGGGCCAGATGCTCTCGGTGGGGCTCATCGGCATCCTCGCGCTCGTGCCGCTGTTCCTCATGGGCGCGTTCTTCACCGCGGCCCACGCGGATGCCGCGGGCATCGCGCTCGGGTTCGTCGCGCTCGTGCTGTCATCGCTGCCGTTCGTGTTCGCCGGCATCGCGATCGGCTATGCGCTGCCGTTCAAGGCCGCGATCGCCGTCATCCAGATCGTCATGTTCGGGCTCGCGTTCGCGGGCGGGCTCTTCCTGCCGCCCATGATGTTCCCCGACTGGCTCGACGCGGTCTCGCGCTTCCTGCCGTCGCGTGAGGCGCGCGAGCTCGTCATCTGGGCCGTGCAGGGCGGCGAGGTGCCGCTGCTCGAGCTCGCGGGCGCCGCCGTGTGGACGGTCGCGCTGCTCGTGCTCGCCCTCGTGCTCTACCGCCGCGACGAGGGGCGCCGCTACCGCTGAGCGGCGCGGACGCGACCCGGCGGGGCATCTCCTGTTGAGGAGGTGCCCCGTCTACGTCTCTTCCACGAACTCGGACTGCCCGATGAACATCGTGCGAAGACCCAGGACGTCGGCGATGGAATCGAGGAAGTCCGTGTTGGTCAGGAACCACTCCTTCCCGACGCGCTTGTTCGCAGCCCAGCGAGGGTTCGCGTGTCCCGCGCTCGTCAGCAAGCGGTGGAACTTCCGCTCGACCTCGGCGATCCGATCTCCGATCCCCTCCGCTGAGTACACCCGGACCAGCGCGAGCGGCTCCGGCATGTGGGTCCTCGCGCCGCCCATGTGCTCTCGGATGCGGGAGGCCACATCGACCGCGCGCCCCACCTTGAAGAAGGTGGTGTCGCGTGACTCGTCTGCGGGGTGTTCCAAGTACCAGCCGTAGGAGAAGACATAGACTCCCGCGACGCCCTCGAGATCTGCGAGCGTCTGCGCGGCGTACTCCCGCTCTTCCTGTTCGGCGGCGGCGGCGCTGGCCTCGTCCTCTCCCTCCGTGCTCGCCTCGACCAGCGCACGGCGATCGGAGAGAAGGTGGATCGCCTCCGCAGAGAGCGGAAACGCACGGGCCTTCTTGATGAGCGAGTTGAGGGCACCCACCAGCGCTCTGCGTGCCGTCGGGCCGCCGGCACGAACGGTGCCGTGCAGGGCCGCGTCGATGATCTGCTCATAGGAGTAGATGAAGGCGGTGTCCTTCGCGCCGACGAGATCGCGCATCTGCGGCTTGGTCAGCCCTTGGAGTTCCCACCGATAGATGTCGCCGAGGCGAGAGCCGTCTCTTTCGAGCAGGATCCGGATCTGATCGGCCGCGGGCAGGGCAAGGACGTCGACCTCGGATCCCGCGTCCACCTCACGTTCGTCCAGCGGATGTTCATCCTCAAGAGTCACGGGGTGAATCTAACGAAGGGTCGGACGCGAGAGGAACCGGAGGGGCGGCCCCACACCACGAGTGGCGCCCCTCCGGTGGTCTGCGTCGGGACGTCAGAGCGCCCGCAGGATGTCCTCCACGCGCACCTTCGCGTCGCCGAAGAGCATCTGCGCGTTCTCGCGGAAGAACAGCGGATTCGGCACCCCCGCGTAGCCGGAGGCCATCGAGCGCTTGAACACGACGACGTTCGCGGCCTCCCACACGCGCAGCACCGGCATCCCCGCGATGGGCGACCCCGGATCCTCCGCGGCGGCGGGGTTCACCGTGTCGTTCGCGCCGATGACGAGCACGACATCCGTCTCGGCGAGGTCGTCGTTGATCTCGTCCATCTCGAGCACGATGTCGTACGGCACCTTCGCCTCGGCGAGCAGCACGTTCATGTGGCCCGGCAGTCGGCCGGCGACCGGATGGATGCCGAACCGCACCTCGACGCCCCTCGCGCGCAGGCGCTCGGTGAGCTCGGCGACGGGGTACTGCGCCTGCGCGACCGCCATGCCGTAGCCGGGAGTGATGACGACCGAGCGGGCGGACGTTAGCAGCTCCGCGACCGAGGCCGCGTCGATCTCGCGGTGCTCGCCCTGCGCCTCGTCGCCGCCCGTCGGCGCGGCGATGCCGAAGCCGCCCGCGATGACCGACAGGAACGAGCGGTTCATCGCCTTGCACATGATGTATGAGAGGTAGGCGCCCGACGAGCCGACGAGTGCGCCCGTCACGATGAGCAGGTCGTTGTTCAGCAGGAAGCCCGCAGCCGCGGCGGCCCAGCCCGAGTAGCTGTTGAGCATCGACACGACGACCGGCATGTCGCCGCCGCCGATCGAGGCCACGAGGTGCCAGCCGAGCAGCAGCGAGAGCACGGTGACGGCGATGAGCAGCCCGAGGTCCGGCGCGACGACGTACCAGACGGTGAGCGCGAGGAACGCGACGAGCGCGAGCACGTTGAGCGTGTTCTTGGCGGGCAGCATGAGCGGCTTCGAGCTGATGCGCGCCGAGAGCTTCAGGAACGCGACGATCGAGCCCGTGAAGGTGACGCCTCCGATGAACACGCCGATGAACACCTCGGCGTGGTGGATGTCGCGCAGCGCGCCCGAGAGGTGGTCGCCGCCGAGGTGGCCGTTCCAGCCGACGAGCACCGCCGCGAGACCCACGAAGGAGTGCAGGAGCGCGATGAGCTCGGGCATCCCCGTCATCTCGACGACGCGGGCGCGCCACAGGCCGATCGCGGCGCCCACGAGCACCGCGACGGCCATGAGGGTGAGGCCGAGGCTGCCCTGCGGCAGCTGCCAGCCGGATGCCGCGGTGAGCCCGACGGTGGCCGCGAGCGCGATGACCATGCCGGCGATGCCGAACGCGACGCCGCGACGGGAGGTCTCGTGCTTGCTGAGGCCCGCGAGGCTCAGGATGAACAGGAGCGCGGCGACGATGTAGGCGGCGTCGGCGGCCGCCTGGGCGAACGGGATCACTTCTGGGCGCCCTTCTGGAACATCGCGAGCATGCGTCGCGTGACGGCGAAGCCGCCGAAGATGTTGATGCTCGCCACGAGCACGGCGACCGCCGCGAGCAGCTGCACGGCGAGCGAGCCGTCCGTGATCTGCACCATGGCGCCGACGACGATGATGCCGCTGATGGCGTTGGTGACGCTCATGAGCGGCGTGTGGAGCGCGTGCGCGACCTTGCCGATCACGTAGAAGCCGATCACGACCGAGAGCGTCAGCACGAGGAAGTGCTGCGGAAGCGGCGCGGGTGCGAACGTGCACACGAGGAAGAGCGCGAGGATGCCGACGCCGATGAGCGCGGTGCGTGCGCGCGAGCCGAGCCCGCGCCGGGCGGCCGGGGCGGCATCCGCTGCGGGGGCCGGGGCGGCCTGTGGTGCGGCCGAGACCTGCACGGGTGGTGGCGGCCACGTGACGGCCCCGTCGCGCGTGACCGTCACGGCGCGCTGCACGACGTCGTCCTCGTCGATCGCGAGCACGCCGTCCTTGCCGGGCGTGAGCAGCGTCAGCAGGTTGAGCAGGTTGGTGCCGAACAGCTGCGACGACTGCTGCGGCATGCGGCCCGCGAGGTCGGTGTAGCCGAGGATGACGACGCCGTTCTCGGTGACGACGCGCTCGCCCGGCACGGTGCCCTCGACGTTGCCGCCCTGCGCCGCCGCCATGTCGACGATGACGCTGCCCGGCTTCATGCGCGCGACGTCGGCGGCCGTGATGAGGCGCGGGGCGGGGCGACCCGGGATGAGGGCGGTCGTGATGATGATGTCGACGTCGGCCGCCTGCTCGCTGTAGAGCTCGGCGGCGCGGCGGTCGTAGGTCTCGCTCGTCGCCCTCGCGTAGCCGTCGGCGGAGATCACCTTCTGCTCCTCGGGCACGACGACCTCGAGGTACTCGCCGCCGATCGAGCGCACTTGGTCGGCGACCTCCGGCCGCGGGTCGGTGGCGCGCACGATCGCGCCGAGGCTCGACGCGGCGCCGATCGCCGCGAGGCCCGCGACGCCGGCCCCGGCGACGAGCACCTTCGCGGGCGGCACCTTGCCGGCGGCGGTCACCTGGCCCGTGAAGAAACGGCCGAACTCGTTGGCGGCCTCGACGACGGCGCGGTAGCCCGCGATGTTCGCGGTCGAGCTGAGCACGTCCATCGACTGGGCGCGCGAGATGCGCGGCACGGCATCCATCGCGAGGGCGGTGACGCCGCGCGCGGCGAGACGCTCGAGCAGCTCGGGACGCAGCGCCGGGCTCAGCAGGCCCACGAGGGTCGCGCCCTCGCGGAGCAGGCCGATCTCCTCGTCGGTCGGGGGGTTGATCTTGAGCACGACGTCGGATGCCCACGCGGCCGCGCGGTCGACCACGGTCGCCCCCGCCTCGGCGTAGGCGGCATCCGGGAACGACGAGCCGGCGCCGGCTCCGGACTCGACGACGAGCTCGTAGCCGAGGGCGATGATCCTGGCGGTGGTGAGGGGAGAGACGGCGACGCGCGTCTCGCCGGGCTGCTCGGCGACGATGCCGATCTGTGTCATGACGTGGGCTCCTGGAGCGGGTACGGGGGGCCGGATTTCCGACTCTAGGCCGCGGCCGATCGGTACACCCAGCGTTCTCAGGGTGAAAGAGTCGCGGTTCTTTCGCCAGAGGCAACACACGGCACCCGCATCGGGGGGAGGATGGAGCCATGACTGTTCCCCTCATCACGCTCAACGACGGCCACACGATCCCGCAACTCGGTTTCGGTGTCTTCAAGGTCGACCCGGACGAGGCGGAGCGTGTCGTCTCCGACGCCCTCGAGATCGGTTACCGCCACATCGACACCGCGGCCGTGTACGGCAACGAGGTGGGTGTGGGCCGCGCGATCGCCAAGTCCGGCATCCCGCGCGAGGAGCTCTTCATCACGACGAAGCTCTGGAACTCCGACCAGGGCACGCAGTCGGCGCTCGACGCGATGGACCTGAGCCTCGAGAAGCTCGGCCTCGACTACGTCGACCTCTATCTCATCCACTGGCCGCGCCCCGACCTCGACCGCTACGTCGAGAGCTGGCTCGCGCTCGAGCGCATCCGCGACGACGAGAAGGCCCGCTCGATCGGCGTCTCCAACTTCCACCAGGCGCACCTCGAGCGTGTGATCGCCGAGTCGGGCACGGTGCCCGCCGTCGACCAGGTCGAGCTGCACCCGGCCTTCCAGCAGCGCGAGCTGCGCGCCTTCGCGGAGCCCCTCGGCATCCGCACGGAGGCATGGGGTCCGCTCGGTCAGGGCAAGTACGACCTCTTCGGCGAGAAGGCCGTGCAGGATGCGGCGGCCGCGCACGGCGTGAGCCCCGCGCAGGTGGTCATCCGCTGGCACCTGCAGAGCGGCATCATCGTGTTCCCGAAGACGACTTCGCGCGAGCGCATGGCCTCCAACTTCGACGTGTTCGGCTTCGAGCTGAGCGCCGAGGAGATGGCGGCGATCGACGGCCTCGACCGCGGACTCCGCGTGGGCACCGACCCCGACAAGGCCACCTTCTGACGCGGCGCGTGTGACCGAGGTGTCACTTCCCGTCGCCTGACGACCGTCACGGCCGACCGAAAGTGACACCTCGTCTGCGTTCGTCGGGGTGACCCGTTTCGAGGTGTCGGTTTCTGTCGCGCGGGTGGGGGTGCGGGCGACGGAACGTGACACCTCGGGGCGGGGGCGGGGACGCAGGCTGCGGCGACGGGCGGCGGGGTGCGGGCGGCGAGGGGTGCGGGCTAGGTGTTCTTCCCCGTGAGGTTGTGAACGCGTTGGGCGGGGGTGAGGCCTCCGAGCCC
>RDDZ01000089.1 GCA_003852775.1 Microbacteriaceae bacterium
TGCTCCATTCCCCTCACCCGCACGTGAGGCTCCGTTTTGTTGCTGGGGGGGGCGGCTGTGGGGGGGGGGTTGCACCTACGGGGTGGGTGGGTGGGGGGGGGGGGGGGGGGGGGCCGCCGCCGCGGCCGTGAGCTGCTCCGCGAAGAGGCGCGCGTACTCGCCGTCGAGCGCGAGCAGCTCCGGATGCGTGCCCGACTCGACGATGCGGCCCGCGCGCACCACGTGGATGACGTCGGCGTCGACGACGGTCGAGAGCCGGTGCGCGATCGCGATCGTCGTGCGCCCGCGCGAGGCCGCGTCGAGGGCGCTCTGCACCATCCGCTCCGACACCGTGTCGAGGGCGCTCGTCGCCTCGTCGAGGATGAGCACGGCCGGGTCCTTGAGGAGCACGCGCGCGATCGCCACGCGCTGCTTCTCGCCGCCCGAGAGTCGATAGCCCCGCTCCCCCACGAGCGTGTCGTAGCCCTCGGGGAAGCCCGCGATCGTGTCGTGGATGTTGGCGGCGCGGCACGCGGCCTCGAGCTCGGCGTCCGACGCGTCGGGCTTCGCGTAGCGCAGGTTCTCGGCGATCGTCGCGTGGAAGAGGTAGGTCTCCTGGCTCACGACGCCGATGTGGTCGATGAGCGAGGCGTGCCGCAGCTCCCGCACGTCGTCGCCCGCGAACAGCACGGCCCCCTCGGTCGCCTCGTAGAGGCGCGGCACGAGGTACGACACCGTCGTCTTGCCGGCTCCCGACGGGCCCACGAACGCCACGTACTGCCCCGACTCGATGCGGAACGAGACGTCCTGCAAGGTGCCCGGGGCATCCGGGGCCGCATCCGGATAGCGGAAGGTCACGTCGCGGAACTCGACCTCGCCGAGCCGCGGCTCCCGCACCTCGCGCGCGTCGGGCGCGTCCGTGATCGACGGCACGAGGTCGAGGTACTCGAAGATGCGGGCGAAGAGCGCGCGCGAGGTCTGCAGGTCGAGGGCCACGCGCAGCAGCCCCATGAGCGGGAACATGAGCCGCGCCTGCACCGTCGTGAAGGCGACGATCGTGCCCGCCGTGACGGGGATGTCCTCGAGGATGAGCCACGCCGCCACGAGGTAGACGACCGCAGGCACGACCGACATGAAGACGCCGACGATCGCGAAGAACCACTGGCCCGACATCTGCTGCCGCACCTGCAGCTCGATCTGCCGCTCGTTCTCAGCCGAGTAGCGGGCGATCTCGGTCGGCTGCCGGTTGAAGGTCTTGGCGAGCAGGATGCCCGACACCGACAGCGTCTCCTGCGTGATCGCCGTCATCTCCGACAGCGACTCCTGCGTCTTCGTCGCGATGCGCGCGCGCACCTGACCGACCCGCCGCTGCGCGAGCACGAGCACGGGCAGCAGCACGACCGCGACGACCGTGAGCTGCCAGCTCAGCAGCAGCATCGCGACGAGCGCACCGATCACCGTGACCGTGTTGCCGACGACGCTCGAGATCGTGTTGTTGAGCACGGATGCGACGCCGCCCACGTCGTTCTGCAGCCGCGACTGGATGACGCCCGTCTTCGTGCGCGTGAAGAACCCGAGCTCCATCGCCTGCAGGTGGCTGAAGAGGCGCACGCGCAGCGCGCCCATGACCGAGTTGCCGACCTTCGCCGTGAGGTACGTCTGCCACACGCCGAGCGCCGCGGTCACGAGCCACAGCGCCACCATCCCGCCGACGAGCCACAGCAGCACGGGCACGTCGGGTCGCCCCTCCGGCGGGAACAGGCCCTCGTCGAAGGCGCGCTGGGTGAGCAGCGGCGGCAGCACACCGAGACCCGCCGACACGAGCACGAGGGCGATCGTGATCGCGAGCTGCGGCGCGAACGGCCGGAACAGCTCGCCGATGCGGCGGTACAGGTTCGGGATGCGCGGGGCCGCCGCGTTCTCGGCGCGCTGCACCTCGGCATCCCGATTGCCGACGCCTCGGCCCATCCCACCGCCGCGTCCGCCCCCGCCGCCCATGCTCATGATGCGAGCCTACGTGGGCTGGTTTCGACACGCTCCCTTCGGGAGCTACTCAACCAGCGGGCATCACCGCTGGTTGAGTAGCGCCGCAGGCGCGTGTCGAAACCAGCCCCCGGGTCACCCCTTCGTGGAGCCCGCGAGCAGGCCGCGCACGAAGTACCGCTGCAGCGAGAAGAACACGATGAGCGGCACGACGAGCGACACGAACGCACCGGCCGTGAGACGCTGCCACTCCTGGCCGCGCGATCCGACCATCTCGGCCAATCGTTGCGTCAACGGCGCCGCATCCTGCGTTCCGCCGGAGAAGATGAGCGCCACGAGCAGGTCGTTCCACACCCACAGGAACTGGAAGATCGCGACGGACGCGAGCGCCGGGATCGCGAGCGGCAGCACGATGCGGAAGAAGATCTGCCCGTGCGTGGCGCCGTCGACGCGCGCCGCCTCGATGACCTCGCCCGGGATCTCCGAGATGAAGTTGTGGAGCAGGAAGATCGCGAGCGGCAGCGCGAACATCGTGTGCGCGATCCAGATGGGCAGGTAGTTCTGCACCGGGATCATCGGGATGAGGTCGTGCAGCCACTGCTGGCCGGGCTTCAGGAACGTCGAGAAGAACTGCAGCAGCGGCACGAGCGCCATCTGCAGCGGCACGATCTGCAACGCGAACACGAAGATGAACAGCCAGTTCACCCACTTGAACCGCATCCACGCGAACGCGTACGCCGCCATCGAGGCGAACACGAGCGGGAAGATCGTCGACGGGATCGCGATGAAGAGCGAGTTGACGAAGTAGGCGCCGAGCTGCGGCGACGACTGCGACGGCGAGAGCAGCACGTCGCGGTAGTTGTCGAGCGTGAAGCCCGGGTTCTGGAAGATCGTCCACCAGCCCGTGTTGAGGATGAGCTCTGCGGGGCGGAACGACGAGATGAAGAGGCCGAAGGTCGGGATGGTCCAGAGCACGGCGATGACGAGCGCCGCGATGGTCGCGCCGCGCGAGGTGAGGCGCTGCTTGACGCGCTTCGCCTTGCCGCCCGGGCTGCGGTCCTCGACCGCCACCTCGATCTCGCCCTTGCCGCCCTCGACCGGCAGGTCTGCGGGTGCCACGCTGGAACTCATCGGATCTCCCTCTGCTTGCGAAGCACGTTGACGTTGTAGACGACGATCGGCAGCACGAGCACGAACAGGATGATCGCGAGCGCCGATCCGCGGCCCACCTCCGAGGCGCGGAACGCCTGCGTGTACATCTCGTTCGCGATGACGCTCGTGTTGAAGTTGCCCGCGGTCATCGTGCGGACGATGTCGAAGACCTTGAGCGTGGCGATCGAGATGGTCGTGAGCACCACCACGAGGGAGCCCCTGATGCCCGGCACCGTCACGTTCCGGAACCGCTGCCAGGCGTTGGTGCCGTCGAGCTGTGCCGCCTCGATCTGCTCGGTCGGGATGCCCTTGATGGCCGCGGAGAGCACGACCATCGCGAATCCGGTCTGGATCCAGATCATGACGAGGATGAGCAGGAAGGTGTTGATGGGGTCCGTCTGCAGCCATTGCACGGGGTCGCCGCCGAACGCGACGACGAGAGCGTTGAGGAGGCCGATCTGCTCGCGGTCCGCCGACTTGTACTCGTAGACGAACTTCCAGATGATGCCGGCGCCCACGAACGAGATCGCCATCGGCATGAACACGAGCGCCTTGTAGATGCGCTCGCCGCGCGACTTGTCGATGAAGACGGCGTACGCGAGGCCGAGGATCGTGGAGATGGTCGGCACGAGCGCGACCCAGATGATCGTGTTGATCAGGGTGCGCACGGCGGTCGGCTGCGTGAACGCCCAGATGAAGTGGTCGAACGTGAAGTTGCCTGCCTTGTCCACGAACGACAGCCCGAGCGTGCGGAACGCCGGGTAGACGAGGCCGATGGCCAGGAGGATGAGCGCGGGGGCGAGGAAGCCCGCCAGCTGCCAGTAGTCTCGGCCCTTCTTGGGGGCCTTGTCGATGAAGAAGATCAGCAACCCGACGATGACGGCGAAGATCGCCAATCCCATCAGGAGTTGCAGGATCTTGCCGATCAGATCTGCGGTGGTCATCGCGTTACTCGCTTCCTTCGCCGTCGAAGAGGTGGAGCAGGGCGCGCGCCCTGCGTCGAGACTAGAACGGGGGCGGGGCTGCGGAACAGCCCCGCCCCCGGTTCAGGATGCGATCAGTCGATCAGCTCGAGGGCCAGCTGGCCTCGATCGTGTCGAGCACGCTCTGCGTCGACTGCCCGCCGACCCAGGCCACGATGCCCTTCCAGAACGAGTCCGCACCCACGGCGCCCGGCATGAGGTCCGAGCCGTCGAAGCGGAACGTGGTGTCGGGGTCCTGGAGGATCTCGATCGACTGCTTGAGCAGCTCGCTCGAGGCGACGTTCGGGTCGAGGCCCTTGTTCGCCGAGATGACGCCGCCGAGGCTCACGCGGTTGTTGGCCCACGTGTCGCTCGACAGGTAGGCGCGGAACGCCTCCACCTCCTCGGCGTCGCGGAACGCGACCGGGAACTCGCCACCGCCGGTGACCGCCTGCGGGTCGTCGGCGTCCACCGGCGGGAGCAGGAACGCCCAGACGGTGCCGTCGGGTGCCACGGTGTTGGCGTCGCCGCCGTCCGGGTTCCAGAAGGTCTCGTAGAACGAGGCCTGGTGGTGCATCCAGCACTCGCCGTCGAGGATCGGCAGACCCGCCGTCTGGAAGGCCTCGCTGATCTGCGTCGACACGTCGCCGATGCCGCCGTTGACCATGGTGTCGTTCTTGAGGTACTCGCCGACCGCGTCGAACGCCTCCGCGATGCGCGGGTCGTTGAACGGGATCTCGTGCGTGACCCACTGGTCGTAGACGTCGGCGCCCGCCATCCGGAGCACGAAGTCCTCGATCCAGTCGGTGCCGGGCCAGCCCGTCGCCTCACCGGACTCGAGGCCGACACACCAGGGCTTGGCGCCCGTCGCGGCGATCTCCTCCGAGAGCGACTTCAGCTCGTCGAGCGTCGTCGGGATCTCGTAGCCGGCCTCCTCGAAGGCGCTCGGCGAGTACCAGACGTAGCCCTTGATGGAGGCCATGAGCGGGGCGGCGTAGAAGACGCCGTCGTGGGTGCCGTAGGCCTTCCAGTCCTCCGACCAGAACTTGTCGACGTTGTCCTCGACGGCCTTCGACGCGGGGACGAGCCAGCCGCCCTCGGCCAGGCGCTGGAGCAAGCCGGGCTGCGGGATGATGCCGACGTCGGGCGCGTTGCCACCCTCGGCGAGCACCGCGATCTGGGCCTCGAACTCGCTCGTGCCCTGGTAGGTGACCTTGATGCCGGTGCAGGTCTGGAAGTCCTTCCAGGACTCGACGAGACGGTCGGCCTCGAGGTCGAGGATCGTGCCGCCGATCGTGACGGACTTGCCCTCGAACGTGCCGTACTGCTCGTACGGCGCGCAGTCGACGTCGCCGTCGTCGTCGGCGATGTCGCCGGTGCAACCGGCGAGCGCGAGCGCGGCGACTCCTGCCGCTGCGACGCCGGCCAGAAGCCGGCGGTTCACCCGTGAACGCATAGTTCCTCCTCGTTGAGCCCCGTCCCCGCGGGTGGCGGGTCCGGGGTGCGGATGGTGCAGGGTGAAGCGGTCCGCGTGGTCACGTTCGCGACGACGGGAACCGTTTCCACTCCCCACGCTACGCGAGCGCTCCGACGGGCAGCAACCGGACACGTCCCCCGAACAGGTCACGATCCGGCAACGCGCCCCGCCGTCGCGGGGCTCGGAGCGGATGCGGAGCCCGCTCTCCCCGATGGGGGGCTTGCCCGCGACCCGCCGCATCCGATATCGATCGGCGCCCGGGCATGCGGATGGGCGCCGCCCCCGTGGGGAGCGGCGCCCTTCGTGAGAATCGATCTCGACACGCCCGCCTGACGGCGGGCTGCTCGATCCGACAGCTGGCGCGACGTCCTTACTTGAGGACGACGGTCGCGCCGGCCTCCTCGAGCTGAGCCTTCGCCTTGTCGGCGGTCTCCTTGTTGGCACCCTCGAGAACGGTGCTGGGCGCACCGTCGACGAGAGCCTTCGCCTCGCCCAGGCCGAGGTTCGTGAGGGCACGGACCTCCTTGATGACCTGGATCTTCTTGTCGCCGGCGGCCTCGAGGACGACGTCGTACGAGTCCTTCTCCTCGGCCTCCTCGGCGCCACCACCGGCACCACCGGCGGCCGGGGCGGCCGCGACGGCGACCGGAGCGGCGGCGGTGACCTCGAAGGTCTCCTCGAACTTCTTCACGAACTCGGACAGCTCGATGAGCGAGAGCTCCTTGAACGCCTCGAGCAGCTCGTCGGTGCTGAGCTTGGCCATTTCTTTCTCCTTAGCTGTGGGGCGAGCGCCCCGGGTCGATAGCCCCGCTGCGGATGCGGCGGGGATGTCTGTTTGCGAGGGTCAGCTCGCGGATTCCTGCTTCTGGCGCAGCGCGTCGACCGTGCGAGCGGCCTGGGCGAGCGGCGCGTTGAACAGGTAGGCAGCTCCGAACAGCGAGGCCTTGAAGGCGCCGGCCAGCTTGGCCAGCAGCACCTCGCGGGACTCCAGATCGGCGAGCTTGCCCACCTCGGCGGCGGTCAGAGCGGCACCGTCGAAGTAGCCGCCCTTGACCACGAGCAGAGGATTGGCCTTGGCGAAGTCACGCAGAGCCTTCGCGACGGCGACGGTGTCGCCGTGCACGAACGCGATCGCCGAGGGACCCTCGAGGAGGTCGTCGAGACCCTCCACGCCGGCTTCCTTCGCAGCGATCTTGGTGAGCGTGTTCTTCACCACGGCGTAGCTCGCGTTCTCACGGATGCTCGTACGCAGCTGCTTGAGCTGCGCCACCGTGAGGCCGCGGTACTCGGTGAGCACGATCGCGTTCGAGTTGCGGAAGTTCTCCGTCAGCTCGGCGACCGTGGTTTCCTTGTTCGCCATGGCGCTCCTTGTCGTAATGGATGTCACGCCGACGACTGCTGGTCGCTTCCCACTCGCATGAAAAAAGCTCCGGCGCACGCGCACGGAGCTGGACCCTGGGGGTTGCTACACACGCCTGCGCGGGCCCCTCTCGCGAGAGCTTCGTCCACGGCCTGCATGCAGGCGCGCGGAGACCGGCGGTCTTCGGCGTATCGAGGGTATCACACGGCGGACGGCTCGTCGGCCTCGGCCTCCTCGGCCGCCGCATCCGCCGCCTCGGGCTGCTCCGGGCCCTCCGCCCCGGCCTCGTCCGGGGCGCCCCCGCGCCGCACCCGCGGCAGCACGTAGAGCGCGAGGACGATCACGAGGAAGAGCGCGACGGAGGCCGCGATCGCGATGCCGAGCCCCGCATCCGTCACCTCGGGCTCGGGCTCGGGCTGCGGCGCGACGACCTCGTAGTCCTCGAGCGGCACGGGGCCCGCGAGGCCCGACGCTCCCGCGACGAGCGGGGTGAGGACGCCGTCCTCGAGGGCGAGCCACGCGCCCGTCGCGCGGTCGCGCACGAGGCGGGCGGCCTCCGGCACCTCCGCGAGGGCGACGGCCGCGGCGGGGTCGGCCTGGAACTCGGCGAGCTCGGGGCGCTCGGTGTCGAGGTTGATCCACACGATCGCCACGCCGACCGGCTCCTCGGCGACCGTCACGGGCACGACCCACTCGTTGACCATGCGCGTCGCGTTGGCCTCGACGTCGCCCGCGAGGCGGTCGTCGGTCCAGTGGTAGACGCGGGAGACGGGTCCGGGCGTCGTCGCGTCGTCGAAGTCGATCCCCTCCCCGTCGGCGTTGAGGCCGTACACGGCGTCGAGACGCTCGACGAGACCGCCGCCCGTCACGTAGGCCGTCACCTCGGGCGGCACGGAGCCCTCGCTCGCGGAGGCCGCGGCCGGCGCGGCGAGCACGGCGACGAGGGCGAGCGGGAGCACGGCGAACGATCGGGGGGCGGATCGCATGGCGCTCAGTCTGCCAGGTCGCCGCCCCCGGTCCGCGGAACCCGCGTCGGGAGCCGCACGGTGAACCGCGTGTCACCCGGGACGCTGTCCACGCGGATGGCGCCGTGGTGGGCCTCGACGACCGCGGCGGCGATCGCGAGGCCGAGCCCCGTGCTGCCGGTCGCCCGCGTCCGCGAGGCGTCCCCGCGCGCGAACCGCTCGAACAGCACGGGCTGCAGCCCGGGGTCGATGCCGGGGCCGTCGTCGGCGACCGCGAGCTCGACCTCCTCGCCGTCGCGTGAGAGCGTGACGGTCACCGCGGTGCCGGCGGGCGTGTGGCGGTGGGCGTTGGCGAGCAGGTTGACGACGAGCTGGCTGAGGCGCGCGGCGTCGCCCTCCACGATCACGGGCGGTTCGGGCGCGACGACCTCCCACTCGTGGTCGGGGGCCGCGACGTAGGCGTCGCCAACGGCATCCGTCACGAGCCGCACGAGCTCGACCTCACCGAACTCGAGGCCGCGCCCCTCGTCGAGGCGCGCGAGCTCGAGCAGATCCTCGACGAGCGCCGTCATGCGGATCGACTCCGACTCGATGCGGTCGAGGGAGCGCACGGCGTCGTCGGGCAGCTCTCCGTCGATGCGGCGCGTGAGCTCGGCGTAGCCGCGGATGGAGGCGAGCGGCGTGCGCAGCTCGTGGCTCGCGTCGGCGACGAAGCGCCGCACCTTCTCCTCGGAGCGCTGGCGGGCGACGAGCGCGTCCTCGACGTGGCCGAGCATCGCGTTGAGCGCCGCGCCGACCTGGCCGACCTCGGTGCGCGGGTCGGCCTCCGCGGCGGGCACGCGCTCGGGGATGGCGACGTCGCCGGATGCGAGCTGCAGCTCGGTCACGCGCGTCGCCGTGTCGGTGACGCGGCCGAGCGGACGCAGCGCGACGCGCGTGAGGCCGACGGCGCCGAGGCCGGCGAGCAGGAGCGCGCCGCCCGTGACGAGCGCGAAGATGCCCGCGAGGGTCCACGTCGTCTGGTCGACCTCCGCCGTCGAGAGCCCGACGGCGTACGAGCCGCGTGAGGTGTGACGGGCCTGCACCCGGAAGGTGCCGAGGTCGGAGACGGCGACGCTCGTGACGACGCCCGAGGGCGCGTCGAGCACCTGGGCGACCTGCCGCTCGTCGAGCACCGCCTGCGATCCCGGCCCCGTGTAGATGTAGCCCTGCGGGCGGGCGCCGACCGCCGCGACGGCGAGCACGACGCCGCCGCGGAGGTTGTCGGAGCCGGGGAGCGTCGCGTGCGTCCCCGACGAGACGGCCCGCATGACGTCCTGCACCTGCGAGTCGAGCCGCTGCATGAGGTTCTGGCGCAAGGCGAGCACGCTCACGGTGCCGATGAAGAGGCCGAGCAGGGCGACGAGCGCGACGACGCCGATCACGACGCGACGGCGGATCGACCACGGCGCCCGCGCCGGGTGCGGCTCGGCGCCGGGAGTCACGTCGGCATCCGGTCCGGCTGCCGCGGTCATGTGGCCGGCTTCAGGATGTAGCCCACGCCGCGCACGGTGTGGATGAGCGGCGGGAGGCCCTCGCCTTCGATCTTCTTGCGCAGGTACGAGATGTAGATCTCGACGATGCTCGAGCGGCCGTCGAAGTCGTAGCTCCACACGCGGTCGAGGATCTGCAGCTTGCTGACGACGCGGCGCGGGTTGCGCATGAGGTACCGCAGCAGCTCGAACTCCTTCGCCGTGAGCTCGATGGGGCGTCCGGCGCGCGTCACCTCGTAGCTCTCCTCGTCGAGCGTGAGGTCGCCGACCCGCAGCACGGGGTCGGTGTAGCCCGTGATCGCACGGCCGGTGCGGCGGAGGAGGGCCCGCAGCCGGGCGACGACCTCCTCGAGGCTGAAGGGCTTGGTCACGTAGTCGTCGCCGCCCGCCGTGAGCCCCACGACCCGGTCGGCGACCGCGTCCTTGGCGGTGAGGAACAGCACGGGCACGTCGTCGCCCGTCGCGCGCAGGCGGCGCAGCACCTCGAGGCCGTCGAGCCCCGGCATCATGACGTCGAGCACGATGACGTCGGGCTGGAACGCGCGCGCCTTCGTGAGCGCCGTCGCGCCGTCGGTCGCCGTCTCCACCTGCCAGCCCTCGTAGCGCAGCGCGAGCTGCACGAGCTCGCCGAGCGACGCCTCGTCGTCGACGACGAGCGCGCGGACGGGCGTGCCGTCGGGGCGGGTCAACGCGTTGGACGCGGGCGCGGGCGTGCTCACCCTCCCGATTGTGCCCCCGACGCTGGGAGTTGCCTATGCCGCGGCTTGACGTCTCCCTGCCGCTCCCCCGGCGACGCGCCCGGGAGCGCGCGTCGAGGACGGCGGTGTCGCCCGGGTGGGCGAGACTGGACGGGTGCAGCCCACCCTCGCGCTCTTCGACGCGCCGCCCGTGTCGCATCGCGAGCGCATCGTCGCCGACGCGTCCGACCGCGTGAGCTGGCTGCGCGAGCGCGCCCGCGGCGTGACGGCCACGGATGTCGCCCGCCTCACGGGCGAGAAGGCCGTGCGCGCCGTCGCGATGGAGAAGCTCCTCGGCTCGCGGTTCAGCGGCAACGCCTACACGCAGCACGGGCGCGTGCGCGAGCCCGAGATCGGCCGCTGGGTGGCGCGCACCCACCCCGGGATGCGCGGCAACACGGCCCTCTTCCACGCCGACGGGCAGCGGGCCCACCTCGCGACGCCCGACGGCATCCGCGAGTCCGCCGGACGGCTCGAGCTGTGCGAGATCAAGACCACGCGGAGCGCGTGGAAGTCGATCCCGCGCCACTACCTGCGGCAGGTGTGGTGGCAGCAGTACGTGCTCGGCGCGGAGCGCACGCTCGTCGTCTGGGAGCAGCACGAGGACTTCGTGCCGGTGAGCGGCGTGCCCGAGTGCCGCTGGGTCGACCGCGACGAGGACGAGATCCACCGCCTCGTGCAGCTCGCCGACCAGCTGCTCGCGGCGATGCGCCGCTAGCGCCGCCGCATCCGCGAGACCGCGACGACACCGCATCCCGCGAGCGCGATGAGCGCAGCGATCGCGACGACGTAGAGCGCGACCGTGCCGTAGCCGTTCTCGAAGTTCGCCGGGTCGAGGAACGGGTAGGGGTACCAGCCCTGCCGAGCCATGGCGTCGCTGTAGATGACGGGGCCGCGCACGAGCGTGTAGACGACCCACACGACGGGGTAGACGACGATGACGCCGACCGTCGCCCAGCCGAGGCGGCGCCGCCCGGGGGCGAAGAGCCAGTCGACGAGCAGCACGATCGGCACGACGACGTGCAGCACCTCGTTCGACCACGGCAGCGTCGAGCCCTGCGGGAGCTCGATGCCGCGCAGCAGGAGGTTGTAGACGACGCCCGTCGTCACGAGGTAGGTCGTGGCGCACGCGCGCAGCACCGCGAACCAGCGCGGGTCCTCCTCGACGCCGCGCAGCAGCAGGACGGCGCCGAGCGCGAGCGCGACCGCGCCCACGATGTTCGACTGGACCGTGAAGAACGAGAAGAAGTTCGTGATCGAGGTCGCGAGGTCGCGCACCCCCGTCGTCGTCCAGTAGTCGATGCTGACGGCGAGCTGCCCCACGACCGCGGCGACCACCGCGATCGCACCTGCCGCGCGCAGGATGATGAAAGCGTTGCGCATGCGGGCAAGTTAGCAGCACGGTGACATGCGCGTAACACCGATGACGCATGACGGACGTTGAATGGCTCCGAGGCGGGAAGGGTCGAGGACATGACGATGATGCGGGCCGTGACCCTCACCGAGCCGGGCGCACCCGAGATGCTGCGGCTCGGCGAGGTCGAGAGGCCGACCCGCGTGAACGCCGAGTTCCTCATCCGCGTGGTCGCGGCGGGCGTCAACCCGATCGACGCGAAGACGCGCGCCGGCCGGGGCGCCTGGCCCGGCGTGACCTCCACGCCCGTCGTGCTCGGCAACGACTTCTCGGGCGTCGTCGTGGAGGCCCCCTACGAGGCGCACCCCCTGCAGCCCGGCACCGAGGTGTACGGAATGGGCATGGTGCCGCGCATGGGCGGCGCCTACGCGGAGTACCTCACCGTCCCCGCGCTCAGCGTCGCCCGCAAGCCGCCGTCGCTCTCGCACGTCGAGGCGGCCGGCGTGCCGCTCCGGCGCTCACCGCGTGGGGCATGGTCGTCGAGACGGCGAAGGCGCACGAGGGGCAGCGGATGCTCGTCCACGCGGGCGCGGGCGGCGTCGGCCACTTCGCGGTGCAGTTCGCCTCCTACTTCGGCGCCCACGTGATCGCGACCGGCTCGGCGCGCAACGCGGCCTTCCTGCGCGAGCTCGGCGCGGCCGAGGTCGTCGACTACACGGCGGGGCCGTTCGAAGAGGCCGTCGGCGAGGTGGACGCGGTCATCGACCTCATCGGCGACGTCGCGCACGAGACGGGCTCGCGGTCGCTGCGCGTCATCCGCCCCGGCGGGCTCTACGTCAACGGGCCGACGGGCTCGTTCCCCACGATGCGCGAGAAGGCCGAGGCGGCCGGGGTGCGCGCGACCGGCTTCCGGGTCTCGCCCGACGCGGCGACGCTCGCGATCGTCACGCGCCTGCTCGAGTCGCGCGACGTGCGCGTCTACGTCGACCGCGTGCTCCCGCTCGAGGAGGTCGCCGAGGCGCACCGGCTCATCGAGACGGGCAGCACGCGCGGCAAGATCGTGCTGACGGTCGCCGAGGGGTGATCCCGGCGGATGGCCCGTCAGAGCGCGCGCTCGAAGACGAAGTCGTCCTCGTAGCGGTCGCCCACGAGGAAGCGCTTGACGCCCACGCGGGAGAAGCCGCTCTTGGCGTAGAAGCGCTGGGCGCGCGCGTTCTGCTGGTTGACGCCGAGCCACACGCCGGCCGCCTGGCGCGCGACCGCCGCGTCGAGCGACGCCGCCATGAGCGCGGCGGCGACGCCCGCGCCGTGGTGGTCGGGGTGCACGTAGCACTTGCTGAGCTCGACGGTCGGGCGCAGCGTGATCGCGGCGGCGACGTCGGCGTCCGCCGGCTCACCCGCCACGAGGAGCGCGTAGCCCGCGAGCGCGCCGCCCTCCTCGACCGCGACGAGCACGTCGCGCGCGGGGTCGTCGAGGTAGCGGGCGAAGTGATCCGCCGTGAGGTTCGCGGCGATGAACGCGGCCTTCGCCTCGTCGGTCACGTGCGGCGGGCACGCGAGCGGGAAGGTGAGCGCCGCGAGCGCGGCGAGTGCCGGGAGATCGTCGGGGCCTGCCGGGCGCACAGTCGTCACCCCACCAAGGTAGCGACGCGCCGATGCGACTCGTTGCCTCGCAAAGGCCCCCGGCCACCCCCGAAAACCTCCCCCCCCCGCCCGCCCCCATACCGCTACCAATGCGGCGGACGGCCGCATCCGATTGAATGAGCACGATCCCCAGGAGTTCCTGAGATGCCCACGCACGACACCGTGTTCGAACGCCGGCCCGCGCCGGCATCCGTCGTCTCGCACGCCCTCGCGCACACGCGCCAGGCGCCGTTCTGGCTCGACGAGCTGGGCGAGGCACCCCGGCACGAGCCCCTGCGGGGCGAGACGAGCACCGACCTCGCGATCGTCGGCGGCGGCTTCACCGGCCTCTGGACGGCCGTGCGCGCGAAGCAGCGCGACCCGGAGCGCCGCGTCGTGCTCCTCGAGGCGAAGACGCTCGGATGGGCGCAGTCGGGCCGCAACGGCGGCTTCGTCGAGGCGAGCATCACGCACGGCGAGGAGAACGGCCGCAGCCGCTGGCCCGACGAGTACGCGCAGCTCGCGCGCCTCGGCATGGAGAACCTCGACGCGATCGAGCGCACCGTGCTCGAGCACTCGCTCGACGTGCAGTGGGAGCGCACGGGCGAGCTCGACGTCGCGACCGAACCGCACCAGCTCGAGTGGCTGCACGGCACGCGACCCTCCGAGGGCGAGTCGGATGTCGTGCTCCTCGACCGCGACGAGGTGCAGGCCGAGGTGCACTCCCCCACCTACCTCGGCGGCACGTGGCGCAAGCGCGAGGTCGCCCTCGTGCACCCGGGCCGCCTCGTGCGCGAGCTCGCGCGCCTCGCCTCCGAGCTCGGCGTCGAGCTGCACGAGCACAGCCCCGTACGGCGCCTCGAGGAGGCCGCCGACGGAGTGCGCGTCGTGACCGACGAGGGCGCGGTGACCGCCTCGCACGTGGCGCTCGGCACGAGCGTCTACCCGTCGCTGCTCAAGCGCAACCGCCTCATGACGGTGCCCGTCTACGACTACGTGCTCATGACCGAGCCGCTCGACGCCGGCCAGCTCACGGCGATCGGATGGCACGGCCGCCAGGGCATCGGCGACATGGCCAACCAGTTCCACTACTACCGCCGCACGGCCGACGACCGCATCCTGTTCGGCGGCTACGACGCGATCTACCACTACGGCGGGCGCGTGCGGGCGCGCTACGAGGACCGCCCGCAGAGCTTCGAGAAGCTCGCCTCGCACTTCTTCACGACGTTCCCGCAGCTCGAGGGCCTCACCTTCACCCACAAGTGGGCGGGCGCGATCGACACGAGCACCCAGTTCTGCGCCTTCTTCGGCACCGCCCGCAAGGGCCGCGTCGCTTACGCCGCCGGGTTCACGGGCCTCGGGGTGGGCGCGACGCGCTTCGCCGCCGACACCATGCTCGACCTGCTCGACGGCCAGCCGACCGAGCGCACCGAGCTCGAGATGGTGCGGAGGCGTCCGCTGCCGTTCCCGCCGGAGCCCGCGGCATCCGTGGGCATCAACGCGACCCGTTGGTCGCTCGACCGGGCCGACCACAAGGAAGGCCGACGCAACATACTGCTGCGCACCCTGGATGCGCTCGGATTGGGGTTCGATTCGTGAATTCTGGAGAGGTCTTCGCCGCGCTCGACGCCGAGATCCCGCACGAGGCCGTGGAGGGCGACGAGCTCGTCTCGGGCTCGCCCACGATCGGCTACCTCGACATCGGCACGACCGTCGACGGCGCCGAGGTGGGCGTGTGGGAGATCACCCCGGGCGTCGTGCGCGACGTCGAGGAGGACGAGATCTTCGTCGTGCTGAAGGGCTCGGCCACGATCGACTTCGCCGACGGACGCCCGGCGATCGACGTCTCGGCCGGCTCGGTCGTGCGCCTCGACGCAGGCATGGGCACGACCTGGACCGTGCACGAGACGCTCCGCAAGATCTACGTGCTGCCGCCGTCGGCGGACTGACGTCGGCTCCCTCGCGCGGGAGGCGGGCTGAGGCTCAGACCCCGGCGCGCGCCCTCGCGGCCTTGTGCTGCACGGACGCCGCGAGGGCGACGAGCAGCATGACGCCGCTCGCGGCGGCGACCGACACGAAGACGGATGCGCCCACGATCTCGGCGAGGGCGCCGACGGCCGCGACCGTGAGGCCCTGGCCGATCGTGACGGCGCTCGACAGCATCGCCATGTTGGTGGCGAGACGCCCCTCGGGCGCGCTCTCCGCTCCGATCGTGAACACCGTCACGAGGGTCGAGCCGACGAAGACCCCCACGAAGACGAACACGACGACGATGACCGGCAGCTGCGGGAACGCCCACAGCACGAGGCCGGCCGTGAGCATCGCCGCGGCGCCGATCACCCAGCGCAGGTGCAGGGGGAAGCTGCGCGGCAGGCGGCCGACCGTGATCGCGGCGACCGCCGAGGTGGCGCCCATGATGCCGTAGACGAGACCGGTGCTCTCGCCGAGGCCCTCGCCCTCCATGACCGCGGTGAGCGACGCGAGCGTCGTGCCGAAGAAGGCGCCCATGAGGAGCATGCCCGCGACGGGCAGCAGCACCGCGAGGGTGACGAGGGCGCGGCGCGGGGCGACCACGGCATCCGGATGCGCGGCCGAGGGCTGCACGGCGGAAGCGGTGCGGTGCAGGCCGAAGGCGCTCGCGAACACGAGCACCGAGACGGCCGCGACGATGACGGGCGCGGCCGGAGAGATGAGGGTCGCGAGCAGGCCCACGAGCACGGGGCCGCCCACGAAGGTGATCTCCTCGACCATCGACTCGTAGCCGAGAGCCGTCGAGACACCGCGCCCGCCGCGACGGGTGTCGTCGGCGAGCAGGGCGAGCCAGCGCGCGCGGGCGTACGCCGAGACGGGCGGGATCGTCGCGCCCGCGAGCAGCGTGAGCGCGAAGATGAGCCAGAACGGGGCGTCACCGTAGACGGACGCCACGATGCCGAGCAGGAGCGCGGCGTGCAGCACCGAGACGACGACCGACACGACGCGCTGACCGTGACGGTCGGCGATCGCCCCGAGCAGGGGGCCGCCGACACCCATCGCGATACCGAACGCGGCCGACACGAGGCCTGCCTCGGCGATCGAGCCCCGCACGACCGTGATGAGCGTGAGAAGGCCCACGATGTTCATCGCGAACGGGATGCGCGCGACGAAGCCGAGCACGAAGAACCACACTCCCGTGATGCGCGCGAGGTGCGCGATCCTCGTGACGGGGGTGGCATCCGTCGACGGCTCTGTCAACTGGGGTTCCTCTCGGGTGGTGCTGGGTGGAACGGGGAAGGGGGCCCGCCGAAGCGGACCCCCTCCCGGAACGCGGTGTGCCGAAGGGCCGGGCGCTCGCGCGCGGCCGGCCCTTCGTGCGCCGCGGATGATCGCGGCGCCAGGAGTACTACAGCGCGGCGACGTCGAGCGGGACGCCCGGGCCGAAGGTGGTCGAGAGCGACCCCTTCTGGATGTAGCGGCCCTTCGAGCTCGAGGGCTTCGCACGCTGGATCTCGTCGAGCGCGGCGCGGAAGTTCTCGCGCAGCTGGTCGGTGGTGAAGCCGGCCTTGCCGATGACGAAGTGCACGTTGGCGTGCTTGTCGACGCGGAACTCGATCTTGCCGCCCTTGATGTCGGACACGGCCTTGGCCACGTCCGGCGTCACGGTGCCGGTCTTGGGGTTCGGCATGAGGCCGCGGGGGCCGAGCACCTTACCCAGACGACCGACCTGGCCCATGAGCTCGGGGGTCGAGACGGCCGCGTCGAAGTCGGTGTACCCGCCGGCGACCTTCTCGATGAGCTCGGCGCCGCCGACCTCGTCCGCGCCGGCGGCGATCGCGGCCTCGGCCGCGGGGCCGGTCGCGAACACGATGACGCGGGCGGTCTTGCCGGTGCCGTGCGGGAGGATGACGGTGCCGCGCACCATCTGGTCCGCCTTACGCGGGTCGACACCGAGCTTGAGCGCGACCTCGACGGTCGAGTCGAACTTCTTGGAGCCGGTCTCCTTGACGAGCGCGACGGCCTCGTCGGGGGCGTAGAACTTGCCGGCCTCGATCTTCTCGGCGGCGGCGCGGTATGCCTTGGACTTCTGAGCCATGATTACGCCTCCACCGTGATCCCCATCGAACGGGCGGTGCCCGCGATGATCTTCTCTGCCGCGTCGAGGTCGTTCGCGTTGAGGTCGGCCTGCTTCTGCTCGGCGATGGCGCGGACCTGCTCGCGGGTCAGCTTGCCGACCTTCGAGGTGTGCGGGGTGGGCGAGCCCTTGGAGACGCCGGCGGCCTTCTTGATGAGCTCGGCGGCGGGCGGGGTCTTGAGGATGAACGTGAACGAGTGGTCCTCGTACACGGTGATCTCGACCGGGATGATGTTGCCGCGCTGGTTCTCGGTCGCGGCGTTGTACGCCTTGCAGAACTCCATGATGTTCACGCCGTGCTGACCCAGCGCGGGGCCGATGGGCGGCGCGGGGTTCGCGGCGCCGGCGTTGATCTGGAGCTTGATCAGGCCGGTCACCTTCTTCTTCGGTGCCATGTTCTCTTTCTCTCTGTCGAACGAGGCCGGTCGGCCTCACTCTCCCGACATCCGGACGGATGCGGTGTCGTCATCCGGGCGCGCGAAGACGCCAGGGCAACCTGGACATCATACGCGACATCCCGCCGATTGAACAGTTCGCGTGTCCGCGCTGCCGCCACCCCGCGCACTACCCTCGGAGCGTGGTACCCCTGGCATCCCTCGGCGCGTTCGTCGTCGCCTCCGTGCTGCTCATCCTCATGCCCGGACCGAGCATCCTGTTCGTCATCGGGCGCTCGATCGCCTACGGCCGCGTCGCCGGCGTGCTCTCGGTCGTCGGCAACGCGCTCGGGATGCTGCCGCTGCTCACGCTCGTCGCGCTCGGAGTCGGCACGCTCGTGGCGCAGTCGGTGGTGATCTTCACGATCATCAAGATCGTGGGCGCCGCCTACCTCGTGTACCTCGGTATCCAGGCGATCCGTCACCGCAACGAGGTCGCCGAGCAGGAGGTCGGCCCGCGCCGCTCGCCGTGGCGACTGCTCGGCGAGGGCTTCGTCGTGGGTGTGACCAACCCGAAGACGATCGCGTTCTTCGTGGCGGTGCTGCCGCAGTTCGTCGACTACTCGGCGGGCTACCTCCCTCTGCAGCTCGCCGAGCTCGGCGTCGTGTTCTTCCTGCTGGCCCTGCTGTTCGACTCGTGCTGGGCTCTCGCGGCGGGGGCCGCGCGCGACTGGTTCGCGACCTCCCCGCGCCGCATCTCGACCCTCCGCGCGACCGGCGGCGGCATGATGATCGGCCTCGGCGGCATCCTCCTCCTCACCGGCAACAAGCACTGACCCCGTTAGTTGCACGCGCGCCCGTACGACGGGGCGCGCGTGCAACTAACGGGGGCGGGAGCGGCGGATGCCGCGACGCGAGAAGGGCCCGGATGCGGAAGCATCCGGGCCCTCGACGTGTGATCGCGGTTAGAGCTTGGTCACCTGGTCGAAGGAGAGCTCGACCGGCGTCTCGCGCTCGAAGAGCGAGACGAGGACGGTGAGCTTGCCGCTCTCGGGCTTGATCTCGGAGATCGTGCCGGGCAGGCCCGCGAACGAGCCCTCCTTGATGGTGATGGTCTCGCCGACCTCGAAGTCGATCTCGGCGGGGATGACGCGCGGCGCGGCCTTGCCGCCCTTCGCGGCGGCGGCACCCTTGACGGGCGCCTCGACGACCTGCACGAGGCTCTTCAGCATGTTGAAGGCCTCCTCGAAGCGCAGCGGCGTCGGGTTGTGCGAGTTGCCGACGAATCCGGTGACGCCGGGGGTGTGGCGGACGACCGACCACGAGTCCTCGTTGAGCTCCATGCGGACGAGCACGTAGCCGGGGATGCGCACGCGGTTCACGAGCTTGCGCTGCCCGTTCTTGATCTCGACGACGTCCTCCATCGGGACCTGGACCTCGTAGATGAAGTCCTCCATCGCCATCGACTGGCGACGCGACTCGATGTTCTGCTTCACGCGCTTCTCGAAGCCCGCGTAGGAGTGGATGACGTACCACTTGCCCGGCTTCGAGCGCAGCTCGGCGCGGAACTCCTCGTAGGGGTCGACCTCGGGCTCGTCGCCGTCCTCGGCCTCCTCCTCGTCCTCCGCGGCGGCGGCAGCGGCCTCCGCCTCGTCGGCGGAGTCGATGTCGAGGGCGTCGTCGACGATCGCGTCGGCCTCGGGGTCGGACGCCGCCTCGAGCGCGTCGAGCGCGCTCTCCAGGCCGGCCTCGACATCCGAGTCCTCGTCGACGACGTGGATCGCGCGGCGCTCGGCGGCCTCGCTCGACGCCTCGTCGGACGCGAGGACGTTGCCCTCCTGCGCCTCGTCCTCCTCGGAGGACTGCTCGGCTGCGGTCGCGAGATCGATGTCGCGCTCTTCTGAAGTCACGGTGTTCTTTCCTTGTGGGGATGAGCTGCCGGGGGGTCAGCCGGTGAAGACGTCGTCGCCGAATGCCCAGTTCACGAGCCAGCTGAACAGCTGGTCGAGGGCCCACACGAGACCCATCATGATCAGCACGAACACGAGCACGACGCCCGTGAAGCGGAGCAGCTCGCGGCGGGTCGGGGTGACGACCTTCCGGAGCTCGGCGACGACCTGACGGATGAAGAGGACGAGACGTGCGAACGGGTTCCGCCGCTCGGCGCGCTCGCGCTTGGCGTTCGCGACGACGTCCTCACTGGGCTCGTCGATCACCTTGCGTGCCACTCTCACTACCCTTTCGGCCGGCGATCCCCCGGGCTCTCGCACGAGGGATTCGCAGGGCGGACAGGACTCGAACCTGCAACCTGCGGTTTTGGAGACCGCTGCTCTACCAATTGAGCCACCGCCCTATGTCGCTCGCCTCCCGCTTCGCCGACCGGATTCCGGGCATGCCGAAGTATGGGGTTCGAGGCAACCTGCACAAGCATACGGCATCCACCGGCGAGCGCTCGCCGGGAGTGCGGATCCGCGGCCCCCGGGCCGGCTCAGCGGCGCCGAAGGGAGACGTGGGCCGCCCGCACGACCGCACCGGCGACGGCGTCGAGGGCGGTCGAGCGCAGGTTCCACTGCTGCCAGTAAAGCGGCACGCGCACGCCCGGGCCGCCGGGGGCGAGCTCGACGAAGGTGCCGGGGGCGGCACCCGCGAGCTGCGACTCGAGCAGCATGCCCCAGCCGAGGCCGAGCTCGATCGCCCGGAGGAAGTCGGACGAGCCCGACACGTAGTGCCGCGGCGGGTCGAGCCGACGGCGGGAGGCGCGGCGCAGGAACCGGGTCTGCAGCTCGTCGTCGTGGTCGAAGTCGACGACGGGCGCGCGGGCGAGGGATGCGGCATCCGCCCCGTCGGGGAACCAGCGCTCGGCGAAGGCGCTGCTCGCGGCCGGGTGGTAGACGAGTACGCCGAGCGGCGTGACGCTGCACCCGGGAACGGGCTCGGCCTGCGAGGTGACGGCCGCCATCACGCGGCCGGAGGCGAGGAGCGCGGCGGTGCGGTCCTGGTCCTCGCGGTGGATGTCGACGACGATGCGGTGCTCGGTGCAGACCTCGGCGATCGCCGGAAGGAACCAGCTCGTGAGCGAGTCGGCGTTGACCGCGAGCGGCACGGTCGTGAACCCCTCCCCCGCGCCGTCGAGGCGGAGGGCGGAGGCGGCATCCGTCTCGAGCAGGGCGATCTCGCGCGCGAGCCGCACGAGCACCTCGCCCGACTCGGTGGCGCGCACGGGCTTGGTTCGCTCGACGAGCACGCGGCCGAGCTGCGTCTCGAGCGACTTGATGCGCTGGCTGACGGCGGATGGCGTGACGTTGAGCGCGCGGGCGGCCGCGTCGAAGGTGCCCGCGTCGACGACGGCGCGGAGCGTGGCGAGCAGATCCCGGTCGAGATTCATCTGAAGCGAGGCTAATGGTTCTTGAGAATCCTGAACTGGATTGATGCCCCGCGCGGGCCGTAACGTCGAGGACCGTGACCGCATCCGCCGCCCTCGCCGCCGCCCTCGCGGGGCTCTCGCTCGGCCTCTCGCTCATCGTGGCGATCGGGGCGCAGAACGCGTTCGTGCTGCGACAGGGGATCCGTCGTCAGCACGTGCTCGTGATCGTGGCGATGTGCGCGCTGTCGGACATCGTGCTCATGATGCTCTCGATCGCCGGCACGGGTGCCGTGATGAGCGCGCTGCCGTGGGCGATGACGGCGATCCGGATCGGCGGCGCGATCTTCCTGCTGTTCTACGGCGTGCTCGCGGCCCGCCGCGCGCTGTGGCCGAAGGGCGAGGTGCTCACGGTCGACGCGGCCCCGGATGCCGCGGCACGCCGCCGCTCGCTCGCCGCCGCCGTCGCGACGTGCCTCGCGGTGACGTGGCTCAATCCGCACGTGTACCTCGACATGGCGATCGTCGGCACCCTCGCGAACGGCCACGGCGACGCGCGCTGGTTCTTCGGCGCGGGCATGGGGCTCGGCTCGGTGCTGTGGTTCTCGGCGCTCGGCTTCGGGGCCCGCGCGCTCGCGCCGGTCTTCGCCCGGCCGCTGGCGTGGCGCATCCTCGACGCCGCGATCGCGGTCGTGATGCTCACGCTCGCCGTGCTCGTGGCGCTCCCCCTGTTCACGGGGTGACCCCCACCCTTCGCTGAGTGGTCGGTTTCTGGCCTCAAACCCCGGGAATGAGGCCAGAAACCGACCAGTCAGCGATCGCTGACTCAGAGCAGGCGGCGCTCGAGCGCCCAGGCGGTGAGCTCGTGGCGCGAGGAGAGCTGCAGTTTGCGCAGCACTGACGACACGTGCGTCTCTACGGTCTTGATCGAGATGTAGAGGTGCGACGCGACCTCCTTGTAGGCGTAGCCGCGCGCGATGAGGCGCATGACCTCCTGCTCGCGCACCGAAAGGCGGTCGAGCTCGTCGTCCGTCGCGGCGACGGCGGGGGCACCTGCGGCCGTGCCGAAGGCGTCGAGCACGAAGCCGGCGAGTCGCGGCGAGAACACCGCATCCCCCGCGGCGACCGTCGCGACGGCGGCAGCCACATCCGCCCCGCTCGTTGCCTTCGTGATGTAGCCGCGTGCACCCGCGCGGATGACGCCCACGACGTCCTCGGCGGAGTCGGACACCGACAGGGCGAGGAAGCGCACGCTCGACAGGAGCGCGGCCGAGCGTCGCACGACCTCCGCGCCGCCGCCGCCCGCACCGCCCGGCAGGTGCACGTCGAGCAGCACGACGTCGGGGCGCAGCTCGTCGATGACGCGCACGGCGGCGTCGACGTCGCCCGCCTCGCCGACCACCTCGACGGCGTCGCCGAGGTCGGTGCGCAGGCCGGTACGGAAGATCGAGTGGTCGTCGACGATGATGACGCGGGTCATGGCGCTCCTCCGGTGCCGGTGGTGCCGGTGGTGCCGGTGGTGGTGCCGCTCGTGCGGCCGGTACCGGTGCCGGCTCCGGTGGCCCCCGCGAGCCGGGCGCGCGGCATCCGCAGCTGCACCTCGGTGCCGTCCGACCCGCTCGCGACGACCCCCGTGCCGCCCGCGCGCGCCATGCGCCCCACGATCGACTCGCGGATGCCGAGGCGCCCGTCGGGCACGGCGTCCGGGTCGAAGCCGGGGCCGCGGTCGCGCACGAAGACCTCCACCGCATCCGGGGTGGCCTCCGCGTAGACCGTGACGTCGCCGCCGGCGTGCCGTGCCGCGTTCGCGAGGGCCTCGCGTGCCGCCGCCGCGAGCGCTCGCGACTCGATGGCGCCCACGTCGCCCACCGTGACGACCTCGATGCGCACGGCGTGCTCGAGCTCGAGCTCGCGCGCGATCGTGCGCAGCTCGGTCGCGAGGTCGCCCGCGAACGGGTCGGTTCCCGCGAAGAGCCAGTCGCGCAGCTCGCGCTCCTGGGCGCGCGCGATGCGGGCGATCTCCGTGCCGGCGCCTGCGCGGTTCTGGATGATCGCGAGCGTCTGCAGCACCGAGTCGTGCAGGTGCGCCGCGATCTCCGACCGCTGCTCCTCGCGCGCGAGCGCCGCGCGCTCGGCCGACCGCACGGATGCACGCGCCAGCAGCGGGGGCACGACGAAGGTCGCCACGCCGAGCAGCACGGGCACGACCGCGACGATCGCCACGAGGGTGCGCGAATCGGCGAAGCCCCCGGCGAGCAGCGCGAGTCCGAACGCCACGAGGAAACCGCCCGCGACGGCACGCACGCGGGGAGCGGATGCCGCCCGCCGCTCGTCGCGCACGTCGACCGCGAGAGTCCACACGATCGCCGCGACGGCGGCCGCCGTGGCCTCGACGGCTCCGACGGGCAGGGGCGTCCACGTGACGAGCCAGCTGACGGGCACGAGCAATGCGAGCACGCCCGCGGCGACCAGCAGCGCGAGGGCGACCGGCACCTCGCGGCGGAGGGGCGCATCCGGGGTCGCGGTCTCGCGGGGTACGAGCGCCCAGAACCACGCGTAGAGGAGAGGGGATGCCGCGGCGACAGGGAGGATGCCGAACTCGCCGCGCAGGAAGATCGCGAGGCCCGCCCAGAGCAGACCGAGGGCCGCGGCCCCCGCGAAGATCGCGCGCACGACGGCGGCGGGCCACGCGAGGTGACGCGCGAGCGCGATGCTCACCCCCGCGAGCCAGACCTCGCGCGGCCGCACGAGCGCGGGGCGCGCGGGGCGCGTGGGGCGCACAGGGCGAACGCGGGGCACGCCCTCGAGGGGCTGCTCGGCGGCGGGTGCGGTCATGCGACGATCCAAGCACGCGCGACGAGCCCCACGGCGAGGGATCAGGGGACGATCAGGGCGAACCCCCATAGAGCGGGGCCCCTGCCTGCAGGCACGCTCGAGGCATGGCACGACGCACCACCGCATCCGAACCTCCGTCGCCCGATGAGACGCCCGACGAGGGCGTCGCGGGCGAGGTGGCCACCGCTCCCGTCGGCTCCGAGGAGCCGTCCGCGGGCTCCGGCGAGCCGAGCGCGGCATCCGCCGAGCACCCCTTCTTCCTGTGGCTGCGCGGCCTCGGCGTCGTGCGGCAGGAGGGTTGGCTCGGCGGCGTGTGCGGGGGCCTGGCCGCGCGGATCGGCGTCGACCCGCTCATCGTGCGGGGCATCGCGGTCGTGCTGGCTGTCGTCGGCGCTCCCGTCGCGTTCGTCTACGCGATCGCGTGGTTTCTGCTGCCCGACGCGGCCGGCACGATCCACACCCGCGAGCTCGGGCACGGCCGTGTGACGCGCGCGTTCCCCGGCATCGTCGCGGTGTTCCTGCTGTCGTTCCTGCCGCTCACGCAGGGCTTCTGGGCCGCGGGCGCTCTCTACTGGAACGACCCGGGCTGGGGCGGGGCGATCGCGCGCGTGCTCGTCACCCTCGTGCTGCTCGGCGGCGTCGTCGCGCTCGTCGTGTGGCTCGCGCAGCGCGCCTCGGGCGACGTCACGACGGCGCCCGCGACGACCGACGGGCGGCCCGAGACCGTGCCGACGTTCCCCGCGGAGGGGGCGACGGATGCCGGGGGCACGACCGCCGCATCCGTCGCGACGCCGGGTGCCGCAGCCCCGCTCGTCGACCCCGGCGAGCCGCCCGCGCCCCCGGCCGACGCATCCGCCGAGGAGCTCGCGGCGTGGAAGGCGAGTCAGGACGCGTGGCAGCAGCAGCGGGCCGCGTGGGCCGCCGAGCGGCGCCGCGCCGAGCGGGAGCAGCGGCAGGCGGAGGCGCACGCCCGCGCGCAGGAGGCGCTCGCCGCGTCGCGCGAACGGGCCCGCATCCGGAAGCTCACGAGACCGCGGGCGAACGCGGGGATCGTGTTCCTTGTGCTCGGCATCGCCCTCGTCTCGGGGGCCATCGCGGCGTTCGCAGCCTGGCAGTCGCCGTCTATGCGCGGAGCGGAATGGATTGTGGGAGCCGCGATCGTCGTGCTCGTACTCGGCATCGGGACGGTCGCCGTCGCCCTCGGGCGGCGACGCAGCGGGGCGCTCGGGTTCTTCTCGATCCTCGCAGTGCTCGCGCTCGCCGTCGCGGTCGTCGTGCCGACGGATCGGCAGCTGCTGCCGCCGGGCCTCTCCTGGGTCATCGATGCGACCCGCGACGGTCGTTACGCGCAGCTCGTCGGCTCGACGTCGATCTACGTGGCCGACGACGACCGCCCGGCCCGCACGATCGACCTGTGGCAGCACACAGGCGGTGTCGAGGTGCGCGTCGCGGAGGGCGCGAGCGTGCGGATCGAGCTCGTGACGGATGCGGCGGGCGGCTCGTTCGGCGTGCTCGCCGAGAGCGCCGGGAGCGTCGGCAGCGCCGGGAGCGTCGGCATGTGGGCCCTCTACGAGGTCGTCGACGGGCGCCGCACGGTCACGATCGGCGACCCCGATTCGCTCGACGTCGTGCTGCGCATCTGGACGCGCCACCCGAGCGCCCTGCTCGTGAGCACGAGCACCGAGGAGGTGACCCCGCCGCCGCTCACGCCCGAACCGGACACCGTCGAGCGCTGGAACTTCACGACGGGCGAGCCCCTGCCGCCGACCCCCGAGCCAAGCCCGACGCCCACGCCCGCCCCCACGCCCGCCTCGACCGAAGGAGCCGTCCCGTGAGCGACGCCAGCGCATCCGCCGCATCCGCCGCATCCGCCACCCCGAGCGCCACGAAGGGTGCCGCGCCGCTGCCGCGCCCGCGCATCCGCACGGGGGCTGTGCTGTGGGGCCTCGTGCTCGTCGCGATCGCGTCGTTCGTGCTCTGGGCCGCCGCGACCCCCGAGCGCCGCGAGTCGGTCGTCGAGGCGGTGCTGACGCTCACCCCCCTCGGCTGGACGGTCGTCGTCGTGATCGCCGTCGGCGCCACCATCACCCTCCTCGCCCTCGCCGCCGTCATCCGCCGCCTCCAGCGGCGCCCCGACTCTCGCTGACCGGTCGGTTTCTGGCCCCATTTCCGGGTCTTGGGGCCAGAAACCGACCACTCAGAGTTGTGCACAGGCGGCACCGTGCACAGTTTCGACTCGAGCCGACGCCGAGCCCGCGCCGAGGTGCTGGGGTCGGAGACATGCCCAGACCCGCCACCCCGCTGCCGCCCGAGTGGATGTCCGACGGCGGGAGACGGTGAGGAGGGGCGTGACGTGACCGTGCAGGCTCGAGAGCCTGCAGGAGCGCCGCCGCAGCGACTACCGCGCGTCGATCGCCGAGTTCCGGGCGCGGGGCCTCGCCCAGCGCGAGTCCGACGACGAGCAGCTCGCCGTATCCCTGCTCTTCCTCGCCTCGCCGAGCGGCTACGTGCAGCTCGTGCTCGATGCCGGCTGGACGCTCGAGCAGTACCGGAACTGGCTCGTCGACACGATCGAGCGCACCATCTTCGCCCGGTGGTTTCGGCATCCCCCGTTCGGTGGATGCTCGCCTCCACCGAGGTGT
>RDDZ01000130.1 GCA_003852775.1 Microbacteriaceae bacterium
GGGATCGGCCTCCCCTGACGGTCCATCGCCTGCAACTTCACCTCGAGCACCCGCCGCGAGCCGGTGAGCCAGCGCTCGACCTGCTTGTCGGCCGCGGCGGTGTCGATGTCGACGGCGACCGGCACGTGCTTAGGCAGCCCCTGCACGTGACGGGCGAGGGCTTCGTAACGGAGCTGATCTGCGGTCGCGGCGCTGTCGGTCGCCTCTCGGTAGAGGTTCACGAGCTGGAGCGCCTTCTGCGCTTCGGAGTTCAGGTCGGTGTAGCGCTCGAGGCGGGCGTCGTAGAGCACGTTGATGGCGTCCTCGAGCGCCTCACCGAGGTTGCCAACCTCGCGCTGCGCCTGGCGACTGTCGGCGAGGATGTCGAGGAGCGCGGCCGGCCATCATGCACCTGCCTTGTCGAGGGTCGCCGCGACCCGGTCGCGGCGGGTGCGTCCGTCTGCCATCTTCTCGTGCTCGGAGCGGGATGCGAGCACGTCGAGGGCGACGACATAGCACCGGCCGCAGGACTTGAGGCCGAGGCGGCCGACGTTGCGGGTGGCGACGATGCCGAGCGGGTCGAGGTTGGTCGCGCCGCAGATGGCGCAGGTGTGCGCTGCGCGCTCCTGCTCCGCTCGGGCGGCGGCCGCGGCTGCGCGCGCACTCTCGGCGGCCGATTGCTCGCGCGCCACCTTCAAGCGCTCGAGGTGCTGCGCGACGGCGGTGAGTTCCGGGAGCCGCGTGGCCGTGAGTTCCTGGTCGTAGGAGTCGACGCGCGCCCAGAAGGCGTCGTTGGGGATGCGCTGGTTCTGTCGCTCGGCGGCTTCGCTTTCCTCCTCGACGCGACGGATTGCGAGCCTGCGGGCGAGAGCCGTGGTCTTCGAGTGCAGGTCCTGCACGGGCAGGTCGTGCGGGTAGTGCGCCTCGAGCTCGGCAGGGATCTCGACCGGCGGGAGTTCGATGGTGCTCATGGTGTTCCTTTCGTGGGGGGTGTCGGTCAGGAAGCGGCGCGGCGCCCGAAGTTCGGCTGGAAGAGCAGCGCGCGGATCTTCGCTTCGCGGGTGCGCCCGTCTGGCAGGAGTGCCTCGGCGCGCATTTCCTCGATGTAGATGGCCTTGGCCACCTCGAAGCACTTGAGGCACGAGTGGAGCTCGGGCACGGGCTTGGCGATGGTCGAGGCGATGGCGACGTCGACCGGGCTGCGGCGATCCTCCTTGTCCAGCAGGGGACGCGTCATGGGGAAGCCGGTGGCGAGGTCGCCGCACACTGGGCATGCGACTCGCTCGGCTGCGGCGTCGAGCTTCATCTGCTGTTCGCGCTCCGCGTCGTGGGTCTGCTTGACGTAGGCGGCGCAGATCGCGTGTTCCGCGCGCTGGCGGTAGCTGGTGTCCGAGGTCAGGCGCTCCTGGACGTCATGCTCGCTGTAGTCGGCGCCCCACATCGGAGTCCCGACCTCGGTGGCCATCGCCGCGACGATGTCGAAGGTCGGACGTTCGTCGCGGGCGGCTCCGGTCTGAGCCGCGCGCTCTCGGGCGATGTCGAACAGTGCGATCGTGCGGGCGACTGCGGTCCACGCAATCGGGGTCCGCTCCTGCGCGTCGGGGGCATGGCGCAGCCACGCCTCGCGGTACTGCTCGGGGATGAAGTACCACGACTGGAGGTCGTCGTGGCCCTTGGGGAGCTTGGCGATCATGGGGGCTACCTTCCTTCTTGGGGGACGATGCGCAACGTTGCGCGGCGGGTGCGAGCGGTCCGTAGCTCGCACTCGGCGCAGGGGCCTGCGCCGAGGATGGGGCACCTGCAGCCGGAGCAGCGCTCCGTGGTCATGGATTCGGCGGCGACGATGCCTGCCTCGAGCTGCTCGGCGAGCGCCTTGGCCTGGGAGACGTTGAGCATGATCGCGCGCGGCATCTCGTCCCCCGGGTGGGGGCTGATGATGCTCAGCAGCGTGCCGGCCTCGTCCACGTCGAGGGTGAGTGTGAGCTCGAAGAAGCCGCCCGCGGTGCGGTCTTGGTGGAGGGTCTTGGTGGTCATTCGCCCGTTCCTTTCGATGCATCGGCGGTGATCGCCGCCTGGGCCAGGTGCAAGATTGCGCGGTCTCGGGGGGACAGGGCAGCGGGCGCCCAGCCCTGTTCCCAAAGCACTGCGGTCGCGGCGCAGACCTCGCTGGAAGCCTTCGCAACCTCGGCGGGGGACGCTGCGAGGATCTCCGCTGCACGCCTGAGGTCGGCGACGGCGGCCGTGACCCGGGGGCTCAGTGGACGCGCGCTCACGAGGCCACCGCCTCAACGAGTCGCCGCATGTGGTCCTCGTGGATCTGCACGTATCCCTGGGTCGTCGTCGGGGAAGCGTGACCGAGCAGCTGCTGCACCGTGAAGACGTCGCGGTCGACGTTGTAGGCGAGGGTGGCGAACCTGTGGCGGAGCATGTGCATGGTGACACCTGCCGGGAGAACGCTCGACACGAGCTTCCCGAGGTGGTGAGGCGAGATGTGGCCGTTGACCTTGCCGGGGAACAGGTATCCCTCGGGGGCTGCGCGGAGCGCGCCCGCGAGGGAGTCCGTGAGTGGAAGCACGCGCATCTTCTGCCCCTTGCCGTGGACGATGAGCGAGAACCGCCCATCCCGCTCGACCAGGTCGCGGGTGTGAACCACGGCCGCTTCCGCGCACCGCAGCCCGAGGTCGGCTGCAAGCCGAATGGCGAGGCGCTGGCGTCGGTCGGCCTTCGCGTAGGCCATCGTGATGTCGTACTCGGCGGCAGGGCGCGCGGCGGGGCGGCGCGCCCTGACCACGGGGAGCTTGGCGGCGGGGTTCTTGCGGACGCGTCCGGTCTCCTTGGCCCAGGCGTAGAAGGTCCGCACGGCTGAGCGGTGAGCGCGGCGGGTCTCAGGGGACCAGTTCTTCTCGGCGAGCCACTCGACGAGGTCATCGAGTGTCGCGCTCATCGGGTCGAGGCTTGCCCTGTCGCGAGCGAGGCGGCGCAGCTGTGACAGTCGGATCTGCACGGTGCCCTCGGGGGATCCGGTTGATCGCATGTAGCTGCGGTAGGCGGTGAGGTGTTCCTCCCACGCGGCGGGAACCGGGAGGCGCTTCGTGACGAAGGTCGGTTCGGCGGTGGGGTCCTCGAGCACACGGCCGGCACTCATCGCCCATCGGTAGAAGCTGCGGAGGGAGGTGCGGTGTTGGAGGACGGTAAGGCGGCTGGCGGTGAGCGACTCAAGCCAGGCGCGGTAGTGCTCGTAGTCGACCTTCCAGGGAGCGCGGGAGGTCCAACGTGAGAAGCGCTGGACGTGCTTCACCACCTGAGCGATCGTGGCCGGCGCGTACCCGGCCGTCTTGGCCGCCGTCGTGTAGGCATCGATCGCGTCGCGCCATTGCTCGTCGTGCGTGTACATCAGAAGGGCTCCTCGCAGGTTGGGTGGGTGTCTCCGCCCTCGCGAATGACGGCTTCGGGGAGGTTGATTCCGCAGGCCGCGCAGACGGGGGCGTCGATATAGCGGACGGTGTAGATGGCGCCGCGGTTGCTGCGTTGCTCGCTGCGCGAGACTTCGATGCCCGCTGCTCGAAGCGAGGGGGCCATACGCTTGAGGATCCCCGCGACCGCCTTGGGGGTGTCGGGCCAGGCGTGGCCCTGGCGCGCCTCGGCGAGCGTACTGAGGAGGTCTAGGCATGTCCCCGACCACACTCCTCGCTCGAGGGCGAGGTTGCGCACGGCGGTCGTGAACACGTCCGCTTCGACGACGTCGCGGGCGGCGGAGTCGGTGGCAGCGAGGTAGTCGGCGAGCGTGCTCCAGCCCGTGACCTGGTCGACGGCTGCGAGGACGGTGGCGAAGTCGGCCATGCGCGGCTTCTCCGGCAGCACGATCGAAGGCACAACCTTGAGCACCTTGCCGAGGAGGTCGAGCAGCGCGCCGAGCGTCGCGGCGCGGATCGCCTCGAGCTCGCGATCGAGTTCGGCCTCCGTCCTCCTCTGGGTGGGCGTGATGGGGTCGAGTTCGACGGGGATCATCCGGTCGGCGACGTCGCCCTGGAGTGCGCCGGGGTCGATCGACGTGAGCACGATTGGGCGACGGAACGACGAGACCGCGATGTCGTTGTCGGTGAAGAGCGCTCGGTGGACCCATGCGTCGCCCGTGACGGCGCGGCAGAGCGCATCCTGGAACCAGCCCGGCATCTTGGAGACGTTGTCGATTCCGATGCCGTAGCTGTTCGCCGCGAGGGCGCGCCAGTCCTCGGGCTTGCTCGGCTGTGAGCGGAGACCCCCGCCCGCGGACGGGTCGATGAAGGAGAGGATGATGCGCGCGGCGCTGCTCTTGGCCGCGCCCTGCTGCCCGAGCAGGGCCAGGATCGGGTGCGCGATGTCGGGCAGGTACGCGGCTACGATGTACGCCACGATGAGGCGGAAGCGTCGGTCGTCAACGTTCAGCAGGGCGCGCAGGCCGTCGAGAGTCCCGCCCTTCGCGGGTGCTTCGAGCTCGAGCGACAGCGAGGTGCGGCGGAACAGCACAGGCGCGGTGGGGGCGAGTCGCCAACCCTTCGAGTCGACGACGATCGCGGCTCCGTTGGCGGTGGCTCGGTCGATGACGACTGCCGACCCGGCGCGGCCGGCTCGCAGGTGGACCTTGCGCTCGTCGGCTCGGAGGGCGTCGCCCTCGAGGGTTCCGATCGCGTCGGCGAGGGCGGACCCGGATGCGGCGCGGCCGCGGTCGTTGTAGAAGTCGGCTGCGAGGCGCTGCCGAAGCCCGGCCGTGCCGCGGAGGCCGAATGCGACGCCGGGGAGGTCGTTGGCTACGGCGTACACGTTGCCCTCGCTTCTGACGACCGTGTAGCGCGAGCGCGCCAGCTGCACGAGCTCGGTCGCTTGCGACGGTCCGCTCTTGGCGCGCTCAGCTGCGGTGCGCTCGACCGGGGGCGGGGCCGATTCCTTGAGGGCATCCGGGTCGTAGGCGTCGGGCACTGGCGTCGCCGACGCGTAGAGACCGCCCCAGCCGTCATCGCTCATCGATCCGACGTGCCGCGCGGATGCGCTCGCGCTCGTCGCGGGCTGCCAGCCGCCGCGCGACGGCCATGGGTGAGGAGGCGTCGTTGGCTCGCTCCGCCGGCGGCAGGTGCTTCTGCCTCTCGGCGTGGGCTGCCTGCGCCTGCTGCGCCGCGAGGGGGTTGAACCGCGCAGCGAAGAGCGCCCCCTCGGACGTCTCGCCCGCGGTCACCGGGAACCCTCCACCTGGAAGAGCGCGAGGAAGCGCTCGCGCGGGACCAGGATGCGGCGACCTACTCGGATGCTCGGGATGCCCCCTTGCCTGATCTCCTCGCTCACAGTGCGCGGGTTCAAGCCGAGGATGCGAGAGACATCGGCAACCGTCAGTACGGCGTCCTTCGAAGCTCGAGCCTCGTCGAGGGTGGCAATGGCGCTCATCGGCCGGCCTCCTCGTGGCGCTCGTGCGAATCGACGAACTCGGCAAGCGCCTCTCGTCGGTACATCACTCGCTTTCCGAGCTTCACGGCGGCGGGCCCCGTCCCACACACGCGCCAGTAGCGGAGTGTGCCCTCGGGGACGTTGAGGTACTGCGCGGCTTGCGGGGTTGTGAGCAGATCCATTGTTGGGACCACCCTTCTGTTTAGTCTCTTCTTGACGAACCAAACTAGACCCAACAATACTCGTTAGTCAAGCGCGTCAACAGGTAACAGTTGAGGCGCTCGACGTGCCACGATGTGGAGGTGACTGAATCGGAACTCGCACGCTATGTGGCTGGCGAAATACCAAGCGACCGCGGCTACTACGTTCCGCTTGGGGACCCTGGGTTCCACCGTGAGCAAACCCTCGAGGAGCTCGGAGACGGGCTATTCGCGTGGCTTCCCGCGATGTTCGTCGCGCGCGACGTGGACGGTGTCGATGTGACGATGGTCCTCGACATGGTCGACGAGGGCATTCGGCCTATCGAGGTACGCGTCTCATCACGAGACACCGCCATGCCAGTGACGGGCGAGACCCTCCGTCGCGTCCGTGTGGCGGAGCTGTTCAAGATCGCGGTGGGAGCCATCATCAACTACGACCCGGAACGCGTCGAGGGCACTACCCGAACCCGGCTCACGCCGATCGCCGTCGACGTCGCGATCCGCATATTCGACGCACCTGAGCCTCCGAATGCCCTGCCGGAAAGGCCGGAGTCAAGGGAAGCACTATTGCAGCGCGTGGCGACCATGTACCGGGCCGCTTCGGTTGCAGGCATACCACCGCAGAAGTTCGTCCTCGAGTCATTCCAGGTGCCGCGCTCCACGGCCGGCTACTGGATCGCTCAGGCGCGAGCGCGCGGCTACCTCGCACCGGCGAGACGCGATGGCTCCCCGGAATAGCCGTCGGCGGGGAGTCGGCTCAATCACGAGCTACTCCACGCGCAACGGCACCCGATGGCGCTGGCAGCTGCGAGTCCCGATCGACTTTGACGAGCCCGAAGCTGGTACTCGGCTCGCCGGCCAGGGCGGCTTCCTCACGGCCAAGGATGCCGACGACGCCCTCCAGTCCGCCCGCGCGACGATGAGAGAGCACCAGGCTCTTCGGTCTGGGCGCGCGCCCACGCTCGGCGCGTTCGCTACCGAGTGGCTCGCGGGTCTACGAATCGCCAACTCCACCCGCGCCGGGTACGAGAAGCTGCTCCGAAACTACATCACGCCGCGCATCGGCAACTTGCCGTTGGATCGGTTGACGGCGACGCGCCTCTCGAAGCTGTACGTCGAGCTACAGGCGGGCGGCGGCGTCGACGGACGCCCGCTCTCTGCGAACACGGTCAACAAGGTGCACGTGCTCCTCGGGGCCGTGCTCGATGCCGCGCGCGACGAAGCGCTCATCGGTGGCAACCCGGCGAGAAAGTCACGAATCGTCCGAGCGCCGACCGGCAAGCAGATCCGGGAGCAGGCTCCCGAGCTCGTGACATGGACCGCAGACGAGCTGCGAGCCTTCCTCGCATGGGATCGCGACGAGTATCGAGACGAACTCCACGCCCTCTGGCACCTCATCGCGCACACCGGAATGCGCCGCAGCGAGGCGCTCGCGTTGCGCTGGTCCGACGTGGACCTCGACGGAGGGCGCGTTAGTGTACGCCGTGCCGCCGACACCATCGCGCGCGGCGCCGTGAAGTCGACGAAGACCGGACAAGCGAGGGTCATCGACCTGGACAACACGACATGCGCGACCCTCCGCGCATGGCGAGCCGAGCGCGGCCGGCTCGCGCTCGACTTCGCCCGCCCGACTAGCTACGTCTTCGGCGACCTCGCGGGCTGCCTCCGAACACCCAACAGCGTCACCATGCGCTGGGACGTGCGCATGCGCGCGATGGCGCGCGAGCTCGGGGCCCGCGCCCCTAAGCGGATCAGCCTGCACGGGCTCCGACACACACACGCGACCCTCCTGCTCGAGCTCGGCGTGCATCCGAAGGTCGTGCAGGAGCGGCTCGGGCACAGCAACATCAGCACGACGATGAACATCTACAGCCACGTCACCCCGACGATGCAGCAGGACGCGGCCGCGCGGCTGGCCGCGCTCATCGGGTAGTCCGCCTGCGCACTGTTGCATGACGTGTTGCATGGGAGCTTGCCGCGCGGGCGGTGACGGCTAGAAACCGCAGGTCAGGGCGTCGAACCGATCGGCGCCCCTGGAGGGACTCGAACCCCCAACCCTCTCCTTAGGACGGAGCTGCTCTTCCATTGAGCTACAGAGGCTGACCGCCCGAGTCTACCGAGCGGATGCGGGCTGGCGGATGCCGACGAGGTCGCCCGGGACGGGGATCACCGCGGGGGCGGCGACAGGTAGATCGCGGAGCCGGCGTCGATGATGCGCTGGTTGTAGACGTCGCGGCCGCCCCAGTTGTACTCCTCGATGAGGACCGAGCCGTCGGCGAGGACGCTGTTGACGTAGGCGACGTGGTTCTGGCCCGGGAAGTACGCGACCCAGCCCGGGGCCGGGGTCGTGCTCGTCGGCCAGCCGTGGGCCTCCCACTGGCGCTTCCACGAGGAGGCGTTGCCGCCGCCGGGCGTGAGCGACGACCAGTCGTACTTCCACGGGGCCCCGTAGACGCCGGCGTCGCGGTTGAGACGCCAGGCCACGAAGTCGACGCACTGGCGGACGAAGTAGCGCAACGGCGAGAGACCGCCGCCCTGGCTCATGCCGAGCTCGGTGGCCCAGGGGTAGTCGTCGCCGAGGGCCTGCGCGCCGGACGCGATGTACTCGGCGAGGCGCTGCTGGCGGAGGGCGTCGCGGTAGAGGCGCTTGAGGTCGGCGGCGCTCACCGTGTCGTAGCCGTCGCGCGTGTCGACGGCGGCGGCGTCGGTCGAGGCGATGTCGGCCTTGAGGGCGAGCGTCTGGCCGTCGACCTCGGCCGCGGCCTCCGCGATCTCGCCCGTGTAGTCGGCCGACCCGTAGGCGGGCAGGGTGAGCGAGACGAACAGGCCGCCCACGAGCACCATCGTGCCGGCGGCGCTCACGCGCTTGCGCACGGTGCCCTTGCGGCTCGTGGGGCCGGTCGTGACGGCGCGGGCCGCGGGGGCCGTCGGCGCGGGGCCGGCGGAGGCGCGGCGGGCGCGCGTGCGGTTCGCGGCCGCGTCGGCGGCGGCGGGGAGGTCGAAGGTCCCGAACGGCGCGGCCACCTGGGGCGCAGCGGCGGGAACGGCGGGGATCGGGGGCACCGAGTGCGGCGAGGCGGCCGACACGGGCGCGGATGCGGCCGAGGGGGCGGCGGGGATCGCGGCCGTCGGCGCGAACACGGGGGCCTCGCTCGCGGCACGGGCCTCGCGGGCGGCGCGGCGCGATCCGGGGGCCGCGGGCGTCGACACGACCGGGCGGTCGGCGGCGGGCGCGACCGGCGGGACGGTGTTCCGAAGCGAGCGGCGCGAGGGCAGCTCGGCCGCGGTGGAGGCACTCGAGATCGCCCCGGAGGCAGCCTGCTGCGTCAGCGGGTGCGTCTCCGAGGGGTTCGCCGCGGCCGTCGGGGGGACCCCCTGGGCCGTGCGGATCTCGTTCTCAGTCACGTAGAAGTAGCTCTCCGGGTTGAAGCGACCCGTTCGACGTTACCGGGCCCGCCCGGAATTGTCACGTCTCGATAACGGCCCGCAATCCGGGGCAGACAGCCATGATCACCAGGCTTTTCTCAGGTTCGTTGCGGCAGGGGCGACGGATCCGGCGGCGCCGGGCGGCGCGCTACGCCGCCGCGGCGAGGTACTCGCGCCACTCCGGCAGCGCCCGGTCGGTGCCGCGCACGAGCCACGCCGTGCCGTGCGGGGGCCGCGGAGAGAAGCGCATGGCCCACCCCATCTCCTGCGGCGTGCGGTCGCCTTTGATGTTGTTGCATCGCAGGCAGCACGCCACGAGGTTCTCCCAGCTGTCGGCCCCGCCGCGCGAGCGCGGGATGACGTGGTCGATGGTCGAGGCGTGCCCGCCGCAGTAGGCGCAGCGCTGGTCGTCGCGCCGGAGCACGCCGCGCCTCGACACCGGGACGGCGCGACCGGTCGGGATCCGCACGTACCGGCGCAGCAGGATCACCGACGGGCGATCCCACTCCCCCGCGATGCCGTGCACCGGGTGCTCCTCGTCGCTCGCGATGACGACGGCCTTGCCCGACAGCACGAGCACGAGGGCTCGCTTGAACGACACGACGGCGAGCGGCTCGTAGCCGGCGTTGAGTACCAGGGTCCGCAACGGGTCTCCTCTCGAGGGGGCCTGCATGGCGTGCAGGCCGTTCGACCATCCCGGAGGAGACCGCGGTTCCGGGATGAGAACAGAAAAGGCGCCGTCGCGAACGACAGCGCCTCACACGACCGCGACGTGACAGTGCACGTCGGGCCGGCGGCTGAGCTGTATGCGGAACAGCGCGCGCGCATCCATGGTGCGGATGCTGTACGCGGTTCGCATGTGCCCTCCCGGTCCGAAGAACCTCCGAGAGCCCCAGGGTAACCCCGTGAGGTGGTCTCACGTGCGGAACGACACAGACGCGCCGCGCAGGCGAGACGGATGCGGTGACCGGTCAGGCCTCGACGTAGATGTGCGAGGCGACCTCGTTCGGCAGCTCGAGGCCGTCGCCGAACCCCTCCACCTGCACGACGACGTAGGAGCCGGACGCCTGCAGCGAGACGGTCGCGCCGGGCACGACGCCCGCCTCCCGCAGCTGCGCGAGCAGCTCGGGCTCGAACTGCACGGGCTCCCCGAGACGGCGGATGACGCCCGTGGTCTCGCCGACCGCCGACGAGGCGCGCGCCACGATGCTCTCGACGCCGTCGAGGAAGCTGCCGGCGGGCGTGCCGCCGATCTCCTCGAGACCCGGGATCGGGTTGCCGTAGGGCGACTCGGTCGGGTTGCCGAGCAGCGCGATGAGGCGGCGCTCGACCTGCTCGCTCATGACGTGCTCCCAGCGGCATGCCTCGTCGTGCACGTAGGCCCAGTCGAGGCCGATGACGTCGGCGAGCAGACGCTCGGCGAGGCGGTGCTTGCGCATGACGTGCATCGCGCGGCTGCGGCCCTCGGCCGTCAGCGCCAGGTGGCGGTCGCCCTCGACGACGACGAGACCGTCGCGCTCCATGCGGCCCACGGTCTGCGAGACGGTCGGGCCGGAGTGGCCGAGACGCTCGGAGATGCGGGCACGCAGGGGCGTGATCCCCTCCTCCTCCAGGTCGAGGATGGTCCGAAGGTACATCTCCGTCGTGTCGACGAGATCGGTCATCGTGGCCTCCCTGCACGTACGTATCCAGCCTACCGGCCACGGAAATAGACTCGTTGCGTGCCGGACATCCAGATCCCCCAGAACCTCCTCCCCGCCGACGGCCGTTTCGGATGCGGTCCGTCGAAGGTGCGACCCGAGCAGGTCGCGCACCTGAAGGCCAACGAGCACCTCCTCGGCACCTCCCACCGGCAGAAGCCGGTGAAGCAGCTCGTCGGCCGCGTGCGCCAGGGCCTCGCCGATCTCTTCCGCCTGCCCGAGGGGTACGAGATCGTGCTCGGCAACGGCGGCTCGACCGCGTTCTGGGATGCCGCGGCCTTCTCCCTCATCGAGCGCCGCAGCGAGAACCTGACCTTCGGCGAGTTCGGGGCCAAGTTCGCCGCCGCAGCGAAGGCGCCGTTCCTCGAGGCCCCGCACGTGATCTCGGCGCCCGCCGGCTCGCGCGCCGAGGTCGAGGTCGTCGAGGGTGTCGACGTCTACGCCTGGCCCCACAACGAGACCTCGACGGGCGTCATGGCGCCCGTGACGCGCGTGCACGGCGACGAGGGCGCCCTCACCGTGATCGACGCGACGAGCGCCGCGGGCGGCATCGACGTCGACCTCGCCGAGACCGACGTCTACTACTTCGCCCCGCAGAAGAACTTCGCCGCCGACGGCGGCCTGTGGTTCGCGGCCATGAGCCCCGCCGCGATCGCGCGCATCGAGGCGATCGCCGCCTCCGACCGCTGGATCCCCGAGTTCCTGAGCCTCAAGAACGCGGTCGACAACTCGCGCCTGGACCAGACGCTCAACACCCCCGCGATCGCGACGCTCCTGCTCATGGAGGCACAGCTCGACTGGCTCAACTCCCAGGGCGGCCTCGCCTTCGCCGACGCGCGCACGCGCGAGTCGTCGGGCCACCTGTACGCCTGGGCGGAGGAGCGCGACTTCGCGACCCCGTTCGTCGCCGACCCCGCGCACCGCTCGCAGGTCGTCGTGACGATCGACTTCGACGACGCGGTCGACGCCTCCGTCGTCGCCTCGGTGCTGCGCGCCAACGGCATCGTCGACACGGAGCCGTACCGCAAGCTCGGCCGCAACCAGCTGCGCGTGGCCACCTTCGCCGCCGTCGAGCCCGACGACATCCGCACGCTCACCGCAGCGATCGACCACGTGGTCGGCGCCCTCTAGGCTCGCGGCATGCGGTTCTGGCTGAGCGAGTCCGAGCGGCGCCCGGACCCCGACCCGGTGCCGACGGACGACCGCGCGGCGATCCTCGCGGGTCTCGTGCTGTGGGTGCTCGCCTTGGGAGCGCTACTGCTCTTCGTCGGGCCGCTCGTCGAGGCCGGCCGCGTCTGGTACCTCTGGACCTGCCTCGTCGGCATCGGCCTCGGCCTCGTCGGCCTCGTCTACGCCCACCGGCTCCGCCGCAGGCGCCGCTGAGTCGTCGGACTCGAAGTCGATCCCGTCGTCGGGGTCGTCGCCGAAGTCGTCGTCCTCGTCGTAGACGTCGGTCGCGTCGACCTCGTCGTCCTCGTCGGAGTCGTCGTCCTCGGACGCGCGCTCCGCCTCCGCCTCGGCCGCCGCCGCGGCCTGGGCCGCGCGGTACTCCTCGAGACGCTCGGACCACGGCACCCAGTCGGGTGCGAGGAGCGCACCCTCGCCGGGCAGCAGCTCGGTCTCGAGCACGGTCGGCTCCTCGCCGGGCAGGTGCGCGAGCGACACCGTCCAGTGCCACCCGGGGTAGCCCTGCATCGTCGTGGAGAAGGTCAGCGTGATGACCCCGTCCTCCGCGTCCGACCGGGTGAGCAGCTCCCCGACCGTCGACTCCGGGGTGATCTCGCTCAGCGCCTCGCGTGCGAGCCGCACAAGCTCTTGGTCGGCCACGCCGCTACGCGTCCAGGTCGTCGGCGACCTTGCGCAGCACGGCGGCGATCTTCGCACCCTGCGCACGGTCGGGGTAGCGACCGCGGCGCAGGCTCGCGCCGACGCCATCGAGAAGCTTCACGAGGTCCTCGATCACGATCGCCATGTCGTCCGCCGAGCGGCGGTTGAGCTTGCTGAGGCTCGGGGCCGGGTCGAGCACGCGGACCGAGAGGGCCTGGGCCCCCTTGCGGCCGTCGGCGATGCCGAACTCGAGCCGGGTACCCGAGCGCACCACGGCGCCGGCGGGCAGCGCCGAGGCGTGCAGGAACACCTCCTGGCCGTCGTCGGAGGTGATGAAGCCGAAGCCCTTCTCGTCGTCGTAGAACTTCACCTTGCCGGTGGGCATGCCGAGCCTCTCTCGCTGAATCGGGTGGGCACACGGGGCATAGTGTTGTCTCGTGCCCGAGAACGCCCCCGTCCCGCTCAATCGTATCGAACGCGTGCTCGCCGCCATGATCGCGGCGGTGGTCGGCGTCTCGGTCATCTCGATCGCCGCGACGCTCATCGCGTCGAGCGCGGGAGCGGACATGACGAGCGGCCTCTGGCCCGCGGCGGCGATGATCGGCTACTTCGGACTGCCGATCGCTTTCGTGCTCATCGTCGTCTTCCTGATCCTCAGCGTGGTGCGTCGCAACCGCCTCGCCCGGGACGGTGGGCGGTAGCAGCACGGCCCTCGCGCTCGCGGCTCGGCTGCGGGCGCTGTCCGACGACGCCCTCGTCGCCCTCCTGCATGAGCGCCCGGTCCGCGAGGCCGGCATCCGCGACGTCTTCGACCTCGCCGAGGCGCTCCTCGACCCCGCGTCGCTCCAGGCGGCCCTGACCCACCTCGACCGCACGGCCCTCGCGATGCTCGCGTCGATCGTGCTCGGCGAGACGGATGCCGACGGGATCTCCGTGCGCACCCGTCGCGACCACGCGGACGTCGCCGCCGCGCTCGATCGTCTCGCGGCACTCGCCCTCGTCGTCGAGGCGGACGGCCGCATCACGGCCCCCGTCGAGCTCGCGACGGTGCTGCACGGCTGGCCGGCCCATCACCTGCCCTCCCCCGAGGAGCTCATCGACGCACCGCCGCCCGCGGCCCTCGAGCCCGTGCACGGCGAGGACCGCGCCGCCGCCGACCGCGCCGCGGGCGAGCGCGCGTTCGCGGCCGTGACCGCGGTCGGCGAGCTCGTGACGTGCCTCGAGCGCGAACCCGCGCGCCTCCTGCAGCGCGGCGGCATCGCGCTCCCCGACTGGCGCCGGCTCATGGCGGCGACCGCGGCCCACGACGACGCGGAGCTCGAGCTCCTTCTCGAGCTCGCCGAGGGCGCGGGGCTCGCGGGCCCGGTCGACGGCGCGTGGCGCATCACCCCCGCCGCCGAGGAGTGGGTGCGCTCCTCGCGCGTCGAGCGCTGGACGGCCCTGGCATCCGGGTGGCTCGCGCGCGTTCCGCGGGAGCTGCAGGAGCAGCTCCGTGCCCGCGCGGGGGCCCGCTGGGGCGAGGGGCTGCTCGACTACCTCGACTGGCTCTACCCGGCGGGAGGCGACTGGCTGCCCGAGCGCACGCGCTCGGTCGTGCGGTCGGCCGAGCTGCTCGGCATCGTCGGGGCCTCCGTCCCGTCGACCGCGGGGTCCGCCCTGCTCGCCGAGGGCGCGGATGCGGCGGCGAGCGCCGTCGAGGCCCTGTTCCCCTCCGACGTGCGCCAGGTCTACATCCAGCACGACCTCTCGGTGATCGCCCCCGGCCCGCTCGCGGCCGACGTCGACCGACGCCTGCGCGGCACGGCGGAGGTCGAGTCGGTCGGCCTCGCGTCGACCTACCGGATCACCTCGGCATCCGTCACACGCGCCCTCACGACGGGGCTCACCGTCGACGACGTGCGCGCGCTGCTCGCCGAGATCTCCCTCACCGGCATCCCGCAGCCGCTCGACTACCTGCTCACGGAGACCGCGAGGCGCTTCGGCAGCCTGCGCGTCGGCGCGGTCGACCCGGAACCCGGCACCCCGGACGCGAACGCGCACTCCTACGTGCGCGCCGACGACACGACGCTCGTGGGCCAGCTCGTGATCGACCAGGCGCTCGCCCCGCTCGGACTGCGCCGCACGGGCGAGCACCGCGCCGTGAGCCGCTTCGACGCGGAGACCCTCTACTGGGCGCTCGTCGACGCGCGCTACCCCGCCGTGTTCGAGGATGCGGAGGGCGTCATCCACGCCGTGCGGCGCGCGACCGCCCGCGCGCTCGCGACCGAGCCGCCGCCCGACCCCGCCCTCCGGATCGTCGCGCGCATCCGCGACGCCGCGGCCGCCCAGCCGGAGGAGAGCGGTGCCGCGTGGAACGCGCGGCAACTCGAGCTCGCGATCCGCAGCAAGCTGCAGGTGACCGTCGTCGTGCGGATGCCGGACGGCACCGAGGTGCCGTACCTGCTCGAGCCCGCGGCGCTCGCCGGCGGCCGCCTGCGCGCCCGCGACCGCCGCGCGGACATCGAGCGCACGCTCCCGCTCTCCCACATCGTCGACGTGCAGCCCGTCGGCTGAGTCCGAGCGGGGTCGGCACCCCCGCCGTTAGGCTTGGTCGGTTATGAACGGACCGCTGATCGTGCAGAGCGACCGCACCGTGCTGCTCGAGGTGGCGCATCCGGAGGCGGAGGAGGCCCGGCACGAACTGGCGATCTTCGCCGAGCTGGAGCGCGCGCCCGAGCACGTGCACACGTACCGCATCACGCGCCTGGGCCTCTGGAACGCCCGTGCCGCCGGCCACACGGCCGAGCAGATGCTCACGACGCTCGAGCGCTACGCGAAGTTCCCCGTTCCGCAGACGGTCCAGATCGACATCGAGGAGACGGTGGGCCGCTACGGCCGCCTCGTGATCGCGCGCGACGACGAGGGCGAGCTCGTCATCCGGGGCGCGGATGCCGCGGTGCTCGCCGAGATCACCCGCAACTCGAAGGTCGCGCCGTTCCTCGGCGTGCGCCGCACCTCCACCGAGTGGACGCTGCAGCCGTGGGCGCGCGGTCAGGTGAAGCAGGAGCTGCTCAAGATCGGCTGGCCCGCGGAGGACCAGGCCGGCTACACGCCCGGCACCCCGCACGACATCGACCTCGTCGAGGACGGCTGGAGCCTGCGCCCCTACCAGCGCCAGGCGGTCGACAACTTCTTCGCGGGCGGCTCGGGGGTCGTCGTGCTGCCGTGCGGCGCCGGCAAGACGCTGGTCGGCGCGGGCGCGATGGCCGCCGCCGACACCAACACGCTCATCCTCGTCACCAACACCGTGTCGGCGCGCCAGTGGCGGGCCGAGCTGCTCAAGCGCACGACGCTCACCGAGGACGAGATCGGCGAGTACTCCGGCCAGACCAAGGAGATCAAGCCGGTCACGATCGCGACCTACCAGATCCTCACGGCGAAGCGGAAGGGCGAGTACGCGCACCTCGCGCTGCTCGACGCGCTCGACTGGGGGCTCATCGTCTACGACGAGGTGCACCTGCTGCCCGCGCCCGTGTTCAAGCTCACCGCCGAGCTGCAGGCGCGCCGACGCCTCGGGCTCACCGCGACGCTCGTGCGCGAGGACGGACGCGAGTCCGACGTCTTCAGCCTCATCGGCCCGAAGCGCTTCGACGCCCCCTGGAAGGAGATCGAGGCGCAGGGTTACATCTCGCCCGCGTCGTGCTTCGAGGTGCGGATCGACCTGCCGCAGTCGGAGCGCCTCGAGTACGCCGCGAGCGCCGACGACGAGCGCTACCGCCTCGCCGCCACCGCCCCCGCGAAGCTGCAGGTCGTGCGCGACCTCGTCGCGAGGCACGCGGGCGAGCGCATCCTCGTGATCGGCCAGTACCTCGACCAGATCGAGGAGCTCTCGAACGCCCTGGGTGCGCCCCAGCTCACCGGGTCGACCCCGGTCGCCGAGCGCGAGCGCCTGTTCCAGGAGTTCCGCGACGGCACGACGAAGGTGCTCGTGGTGTCGAAGGTCGCCAACTTCTCGGTCGACCTGCCGGAGGCCACGGTCGCCATCCAGGTGTCGGGCTCGTTCGGCTCGCGCCAGGAGGAGGCGCAGCGCCTCGGACGCCTGCTGCGTCCGAAGGAGTCGGGCCTTCCCGCCAACTTCTACACGCTCGTCGCACGCGACACGGTCGACCAGGACTTCGCGCAGAACCGTCAGCGCTTCCTCGCCGAGCAGGGCTACAGCTACACGATCCTCGACGCCCACGACCTCGCGGCGTAGTCCTCGCGGGTCGCGGGGCAGGCGGCCTCGCCGCCCGCACCTCGCTCCCCGGAGCGCTCACCCGGCGGTGAGGCGCCGGTACCGCAGCAGAAGGGTCGAGCCGGATCGCAGCACGTGAGCGAGCTCGAGCGCGCGCGGCTCGGGCAGCTCCCCCGCCGCGATGCGCCTCGCGTCGCCCGCCTCGAGCGCGGGCGACACCGTCACACACAGCTCGTCGACGAGGTCGGCCGCGAGGAGCGCGCCGAACATGGTCGGGCCGCCCTCGCTCAGGATGCGCGCGAGCCCGCGGGCGCGCAGCGCTCCGACCGCGGCATCCGCGTCCACCCGGTCGCCCGCGCCGCACACGATCACGTCGGCCGCATCCGCGAACGCCGCGACGTCGCGCCCCGGAGTCGTGACGACGATCGGCCGCACGGGCGCCTCGGTGAAGATGCGCGACGCGGGGTCGAGGTCGAGCCTGCCCGACACGATCGCGAACACCGGATGCGGCGGCAGCCCGTGCGCCTCGCGCCACGCCGCGGACGCGTCCGACACCCGCAGCGGCCCGTAGCCCTCCGCGCGCACGGTGCCCGCGCCGACGACCACGACGTCGGCGACGCGGCGCAGCAGCTCGAAGTAGCGGCGGTCGGCGGCGTCGCCGAGCCCGCCCGAGAGCCCGTCGCGGGTCGCCGCCCCGTCGACCGACGAGACGAAGTTGACGCGCAGCACCTCACCGGCCTCCCGCAGCGCCTCGACGAGCGCCTCGTCGTCGAGATCGTCCGCCGGGTCGGGCCAGACCCGGTCGATCGTCACATGTTGTGCTTCAGCCACGCCGGCTCCCGCCATCCGAGGATCGCCTCCGTCATCCGCACCGCGGCGACCGTCGCGCGCACGTCGTGCACCCGCACGATGCGCGCGCCGTTGACGATCGACACGACGGCCGCGGCGAGCGAACCCTCGAGCCGCTCGTACTGGGTGCGGTCGAGCGTCTCGCCGATGAAGTCCTTGTTCGACAGCGCCACGAGCACGGGGGCGCCGAGCTCCGCGAGCTCCCCGAGCCGCCGCGTGAGCTCGAGCGAGTGCAGCGTGTTCTTGTTGAGGTCGTGCCCCGGGTCGACGATGAGCCGCTCGAACGGCACGCCCGCCTCGAGCGCGATGTCGATGCGCGAGCGCAGGTGGTCGACGACCGTGCGCACGACGTCGTCGTACCGCGGCGAGGGGTGCGGGGTGCGCGGCGGCGTGAGCGAGTGCGTGAGCACGATGTGCCCCTCCGACGCCGCGACGACGGTTGCCATGTCGGGGTCCCACAGGCCCGAGGTGTCGTTGACGACGTCGGCGCCCGCGGCGAGCGCCGCCTCCGCGACGCGCGCGTTGAAGGTGTCAACCGAGATGACGACGTCGGATGCCGCGCGCACCGCCTCGACGAGCGGCACGATCCGCTCGAGCTCCTCCGCGAGCTCGACGACGGGTCCGCGCCCGAACGGCACGCCGCCTACGTCGACCCAGTCCGCGCCGTCGGCGACGGCGGCGAGGGCGGCCTCGACGGCCCGGTCGAGGGCGAACGTCGCCCCCTTGTCGTGGAAGGAATCGGGCGTGCGGTTGACGATCGCCATGACGGCGACGCGCCGCGAGAAGTCGAACTCGCGTGCGCCGATGCGGCGTACGAGGGAGGGCGCGGAGGTCACGGGCTCGACGCTAGCGCGAGCGGCCCCTCGGCCGCCCGGGCGACGCGCGCCCCGCGTCCCCCGTCCGGGGGCAGACAGGGCACGCCGAAGATTTCAGGTGACATTCAGAAAACTTGCAGGGATAATGGGCCGCATGAGCGACGGACCCAAGATCCTCATCGTCGACGACGAGCCCAACATCCGCGACCTGCTCACCACGAGCCTCCGCTTCGCCGGCTTCGCTGTGCGGGCGGTCGGCAACGGCGCCCAGGCCATCTCGGCGGTCCTCGACGAGGAGCCCGACCTCATCATCCTCGACGTCATGCTGCCCGACATGAACGGGTTCGGCGTCACGAAGCGCCTGCGCGCCTCCGGATACACGGCGCCCATCCTCTTCCTCACCGCGAAGGACGACACCGAGGACAAGATCACGGGCCTCACCGTCGGCGGCGACGACTACGTCACCAAGCCCTTCTCGCTCGACGAGATCGTCGCGCGCATCAAGGCGATCCTGCGCCGCACGATGCAGGACGAGGAGGACGCCATCATCCGCGCGGGTGAGCTCACGATGGACCAGGACACCCACGAGGTCACGGTCGGCGACGTGCCCGTCGAGCTCTCCCCCACCGAGTTCAAGCTGCTGCGCTACCTCATGCTCAACCCCAACCGCGTGCTGTCGAAGGCGCAGATCCTCGACCACGTGTGGGAGTACGACTTCAACGGCGACGCGGGCATCGTCGAGAGCTACATCTCGTACCTGCGCCGCAAGATCGACCAGCACTCCAGCGAGCCGATGATCCAGACCAAGCGCGGTTTCGGCTACATGCTCAAGACCTCGAAGGCGTGACGGGCCGGCGGGCCGCCGGGCGACGGATGCGGGGCCACTGAATGGCGAAGCTTCACGCGTCGTTCGAGCGGTGGTGGAACGGCATCTCGCTGCGCACCAAGATCACCGGCGTCACGGTCCTGCTGCTGACGTTCGGCCTCGCCGTCGCCGGCATGGGCACCATGACGGTGCTGCGCACCTACCTCTTCGACCAGCGCGACGCATCCGTCAGCTCGTGGTTCCAGCAGGTGGCGGGCACCGCCGACAGCGCGCCCAACAACCTCACCACATGCAACTTCCGCTACGAGCCCGGCTACCTCGTGGCGATCGTCGACGCGAGCGGCGGGGTCGTGTGCGAGAACGTGCCCGACTCCTCGGCGCAGCCCGACCTCTCCCACATGACGCTCTCGTGGGGCTACCTGCACGACAGCAACCTCTCGACCGTCACCGACGAGACCGGTCAGGGGCAGTGGCGCGTCATGACGAGCGTGCTCACGAACACCGACGGCTCGCTGGCGACCCTCGTCGCGGGCATCGACCTGACCGACATCGACACGACGATCACCCGTTACAGCCTCATCTTCTTCCTCTTCGCGATCGCCGTCGTTCTGCTCGGCGCTGCCGTCACGCAGCTCCTCGTGACGAGCACCTTCGCCCCGCTGCGCGACGTCGAGCGCACCGCCGCGCGCTTCGCCGCGGGCGACTACAGCCAGCGCCTCGGCGGCGCGACCCCGAACACCGAGGTCGGACGCCTCAACCGCTCCCTCAACGCGATGCTCGCGCGCATCGACCTCGCCCTCGCCGACCGGCAGCGCGCCGTCGAGCAGATGCGGCGCTTCGTGGGCGACGCGAGCCACGAGCTGCGCACGCCCCTCGTGTCGCTGCGCGGCTACGCCGAGCTGTACCGGATGGGCGCGCTGCAGAAGCCCGACGACGTCGCGCAGGCGATGGACCGCATCGAGCGCGAGGCGATCCGGATGGGCGGCCTCGTCGAGGACCTGCTCGAGCTCGCGCGCCTCGACGAGCCGCGCACGACGGTGCAGGAGCCCGTCGACCTGCTGCGGATCGCGCAGGATGCGGCGCTCGACGCCTCCGCCTCCGCCCCGCTGCGCCGCATCACCGTCGTGGTGCCCGTTCCGATCGACCCGCTCGCGGAGGGCGGCGATGCGACGACGACGGTCCCGCCCGTCACGGCCCCTCCCGTGACCGCACCGCCCGTCACCGCCGGGCCCGTGCACACCCCGCCCGCGACGACGATGACGGGCCCGATCGCGTTCGCGGGCTCCGCGCTCGCCCGCCTGCGGCGCCGACGCCCCGCGGCCGTCGCCGAGACGACCGCGGCGACCACGACCTCCGGCGCGGTGCCGCTGCCCGAGGTGGGGCCGATCGTGAGCGGCGACGAGAACAAGCTGCGCCAGGTGGTCACCAACCTCATGGGCAACGCCATGCGCTTCACGCCCGACGACAGCCCCATCGAGCTGGAGGTGGGCGTCGATCGCGCGGGCGGCTTCGGCGTCATCTCGATCGTGGACCACGGCGAGGGCATCCCGCCGCAGCTGCGCGAGAAGATCTTCCAGCGCTTCTGGCGCGCCGACACCTCCCGCACGCGCGAGACGGGCGGATCGGGCCTCGGCCTCGCGATCGTCGCGGGCATCGTCGCGAAGCACGACGGGCACGTCGAGGTGCTCGAGACCCCGGGAGGCGGCGCGACGTTCCGCGTGAGCATCCCGCTCGCCCCCATCCCCGAGGAGGGCGCGGAGTCCACGGATGCCGCGGATACCGAGAACGGCACGGTCCCGCGCTCCTAGCGTGGCGCCATGAGCACGTTCCAGGTAGACAGCGAAGCCGTCCTCGCCCACGCGGCAGCCGCCCGCCAGACGGTGGGGCGCATCCAGTCCGAGGTCGCCGCGCTCCACGCGCAGCTCGAGCAGCTGCAGTCGACGTGGCGCGGCGGCGCGGCCACGGCGTTCCAGGGTGTGGTCGCCGAATGGCGCACGACGCAGCAGCGCGTCGAGGAGTCGCTCGCCGCGATCGGCACCGCGCTCGCGCAGGCCGGCCAGCAGTACGCCGAGATCGAGCAGCACAACACGCGGCTGTTCCTGCGGTAGCCCCACCACGACGAAGCGGGCGGCTCCCCGAAGGGAACCGCCCGCGTGACGTTGTCGTCAGGACTTAGAAGTCCATGCCACCCGTCGGGTCGCCGGCCGGAGCCGCCGACTTCTCGGGCTTGTCGGCGACGACGGCCTCGGTGGTGAGGAAGAGACCGGCGATCGAGGCCGCGTTGAGCAGCGCCGAGCGGGTCACCTTCACCGGGTCCGAGATGCCGGCCGACAGCATGTCGACGTACTCGCCCGTGGCGGCGTTGAGACCCTGGCCCACGGGGAGGTTGCGCACCTTGTCGACCACGACGCCCGGCTCGAGGCCGGCGTTGAGGGCGATCTGCTTGAGCGGCGCGTCGATGGCGACCTTGACGATGTTCGCACCGGTCGCCTCGTCGCCCGTGAGCTCGAGCTTGTCGAACGCGACCTTGCCGGCCTGGATGAGCGCGACGCCACCACCGGCGACGATGCCCTCCTCACCCGCGGCCTTGGCGTTGCGGATGGCGTCCTCGATGCGGTGCTTGCGCTCCTTGAGCTCGACCTCGGTGGCCGCACCCGCCTTGATGACGGCGACGCCGCCGGCGAGCTTGGCGAGGCGCTCCTGAAGCTTCTCGCGGTCGTAGTCGGAGTCGGTGTTCTCGATCTCCTGGCGGATCTGCTTGACGCGGCCCGCGATGGCGTCGGCCGAGCCGGCGCCCTCGACGATCGTGGTCTCGTCCTTGGTGACGATGACCTTGCGCGCCTGGCCGAGCAGGTCGAGCGTCGCGTTCTCGAGCTTGAGGCCGACCTCCTCGGAGATGACCTGGCCGCCCGTGAGGATCGCGATGTCCTGCAGCTGGGCCTTGCGGCGGTCGCCGAAGCCGGGGGCCTTGACGGCGACCGACTTGAAGATGCCGCGGATCTTGTTCACGACGAGCGTCGCGAGAGCCTCGCCGTCGACGTCCTCGGCGATGATGAGCAGCTGCTTGCCCGCCTGGATGACCTTGTCGACGATCGGGAGCAGATCCTTGATGTTCGAGATCTTGCTGTTGACGATGAGGATGTACGGGTCCTCGAAGACGGCCTCCTGGCGCTCCGGGTCCGTGACGAAGTACGCCGACAGGTAGCCCTTGTCGAAGCGCATGCCCTCGGTGAGCTCGAGCGTCGTGCCGAAGGTGTTCGACTCCTCGACCGTGACGACGCCCTCCTTGCCGACCTTGTCGATCGCCTCGGCGATCAGCTGGCCGATCTCGGGGTCGGCGGCGGAGATGGACGCGGTGGCCGCGTACTCCTCCTTGGTCTCGACCTCCTTCGCGTTGGCGCGCAGCTCGTTCTCGACGGCCGCGACGGCCTTCTCGATGCCGCGCTTGAGGCTGATGGGGTCGGCGCCGGCCGCGACGTTGCGCAGGCCCTCGCGCACGAGCGCCTGGGCGAGCACGACCGAGGTCGTGGTGCCGTCACCCGCGACGTCGTCGGTCTTCTTCGCGACCTCCTTGACGAGCTCCGCGCCGATCTTCTCGTACGGGTCGTCGAGCTCGATCTCCTTGGCGATGGACACGCCGTCGTTCGTGATCGTGGGGGCGCCCCACTTCTTCTCGAGCACGACGTTGCGGCCGCGGGGCCCGAGGGTGACCTTGACGGCGTCGGCCAGGGTGTTGAGGCCGCGCTCGAGACCGCGACGGGCCTCCTCGTCGAAAGCGATGATCTTAGCCATGGGTTAGTGTCGTCCCTCCCGGACGTGATCCACAGTGATTTGGCACTCAATGATCGCGAGTGCCAAAGATCAGTCTGGCACTCGGCCGGGGTGAGTGCAAGCCGAGGCGGCCTCTCGCGCACGAGGCGCGGACGGCATCCGCGCACCTCGCGGATGCGACGGTCGGATCAGGCCGCGGGGACCGGCGTGACGGAGCCCGAGAGCGGCACGAGCTCGATCCAGCTGTTGCCGGGCGCGAGGCGGATGACGGCCCCCGTGTCGTCCACGAGGCGGATCGGGGCGTCGCGGTCCGCCTTCGACCAGCTCGCGTGCACCATGCCGCCGCCCGAGAGCACCCACGCCTCCCCCGAGCCCACGAGCTCGGTCTTGGGCACGCCTCCGTCGTTCGAGACGGGCACGCGCACGACCACGACGTTGACCGCGGCGAGCTGCGCGCCGTCCGAGTCGAGGTCGGCGGCGCCCATCTGCGAGCGCAGCCAGCGCCCGCCGGCCGCATCCCACCGCCAGGACGGATGCGCCGAGCCGCCGAACACGAGGTCGACGCCCGCGACCACCGAACCCTCGCGGGTGGCCGTCGCGTTCGCCGCGGAGTCCGCGAACGCGAACTGCTGGGGCGGCGCGACGATACCGGAGTGCATCGCGATGAGCTCGGGAGCCTTGACGAGCACGTTGTGCGGCGCGGCCTTGCTCTTCGTGCGGTACATGACCGGCTCGGTGTCGGCCTGGCCGTGGATCGCGTTGTGCACGGGCGTCGCGCGCATGAGCTGCACGAAGCGGTACTGACCGCCCGAGTAGGCGACGATGCCGCCGAGCGGCGAGATGATGTCGGGGTCCATCGGGCGGATCGAGCGGATGGGGCCGATCTCGGCGGGCACGTTCGAATGCCACACGGCGACGTAGCGGGTGAGGCCGCCCTCGACGAGCTCCTCGAAGACGATGTCGGTGTGCTGCAGGCCCACCTGCGGCCGCGCGTTCCAGTGGTTGTCGATCTTGGCCGCGAGCGAGGCGTGCTCGAGGCTCGCGGGGTCGGCGACGGGAAGGCCCGTGAGGGGCGCATAGACGACCGGGGCGGGCGTGACGTAGGTGGAGGTGTAGCTCGGCGTCGGCATCGGCTCGGGCGCGGCGGATGCCGTGCAGCCGGCGAGTGCGGCCCCGGTCAGGAGCGCGAGCGCACTCGACAGTCGACGCCCCCGGGAACCCATGTGCGACATGCTAGGGCGCGCCTCGCGGCCGACGGCCGCTTGCCGTCGGCGCGTCCGGGACGGTCGGCCGGTCAGACGGGGCGGACGGTCTCGGCCTGCGGGCCCTTCGCGCCGGCGCCCACCTCGAAGGTCACCGCCTGGCCCTCCTCGAGCACCTTGTAGCCCGGCATGTCGATGGCCGAGTAGTGGACGAAGACATCCTGTCCGCCGTCCGTGGTGATGAACCCGAAGCCCTTCTCCGCGTTGAACCACTTCACGGTTCCGTTGGCCATCGTCGTGCTCCCTGCTTGCTCGTGAAACGTGCACCAGGTCCACGGGCGGACCGGATGCATGGGGCGATGCTAGCGAGCGGGAAGCCTCGGATCCCGGGCCGGGACACCGAAATCAGGCCTCATGCGGAAGATTCAACGCAGATTAAACATCGGCGTAACACCGGGGCCCGGGAGCGCCCGTCCGCGGCATCCGGGGCGCGGATCAGCCGGCGGCCGGGGGCACGTAGTCCGCGCCGAGCACGATCGTGATCGCGGCCACCGGGAAGGCGTCGGAGAGCTGCACCTCGGTCGCGCCCACCACGAGCGCGATGCCGCGCGCGACGCCCTCGTCGTCGGGGTTGGAGTAGTAGACGACGGTCGTCGGCTCCTCCGTGTTCGACGCGGCGGCGCGGCTCGGGTTCGGCCAGCCCGCGGCGGCGATCTGGTCGCCCGCCGTGTTCGACAGGCCCTGGGTCGGCGTGCCGTTGAGCACGGCGAGCGTGAGCTGCTCGAGGTACGCCGGGTCGAGGCTCGCGGGGTCCGTGATCGGGTCGGCGGTCTCGATGACGGTCGGCGTCGGCGTCGGGGTCGGGGTGTCCTCGGCGAAGGGCAGCTTGAAGCTGGGGTCGAACGTCGCGACGACGAAGAGACCCGCGACGGTCAGAACGGCGGTCGCGACGACGGCCCACGCGAAGCGGATCCAGCCGCGCCCGCGAGGACCCGGCGCGCGGTGCGCGCCGACGCGGTCGACGCCGCCGGGGATGTCGTCGAAGCGGTCGCGGGGGAAGGTGGCCATCTAGTCGGTGGTGTCCTGGGGGTCGATGCGGAAGGTTCGGGACGCTCGGGCGGCCGCCCGGGCATCCCGCACACGCTGCAGTCGGCGCACCAGGAGTGGGTCGTGGCGCAGCGCTGCCGGCGAATCGAGTATGGCCGACAGAAGCTGATAGTAACGTGCGGGCGCCACGTCGAACTCGGCGCGGATGGCCGACGCCTTCGCCCCCGTGCGGCCGGCCCAGGCGTCCTCGAACTCGAGCACGCGACGCGAGAACGGGTCGAGCTCGTCGGCGGGCGCGAGGCGCGCCGCCCCCGTGTTCGCGGACATCCTGCACCTCCCGTCGTCGTCGCGTCGACGTCGTCAGCCTACGAGCGCGCAGGCGCCCCGCCCGCGCGACCCGCGGGCGTGCGCACAGCCCGCACGCGGTCGCCGTGCGGGGAGCCGGAGGCGACCGGCTCGCCGTCGAGAGCGAGCACGAAGCCGGCGTCGGCATCCGCTCTCCCCTCGCGGACGAGCGCGGCCCAGCGCTCGGCGACCTCGGGCACGGCGGCGCGGGCCTCGAAGGTGACCGCGCGGGCGCCGACGGCGGCGATCGCCGCGAGCAGGCGGGCGCGGTCGGCGGGCGGCAGGTAGACGGCGGTGCCGAGCGACGCGACGACGAGGGTCGCGTCCCGCGGCGCGTCGGCCGCTAGGGGAG
>RDDZ01000106.1 GCA_003852775.1 Microbacteriaceae bacterium
GCCAGTCGCGCCCGACGAACTCGGCGAATCGGGCGTTGAACTGCAGCTTGTCGGCGAAGATGCGACGCAACTCGGGGTGGTTGAGCGTCATCGCGAGGTGGTTGGACTTCGGATGCGTGATGTAGGTGCGCCGCTCGGCGCCCGTCAGCATCACGACGTCCCAGTCGAGGTAGTCCTGGAAGCCGAACTCGTAGCGCACGGAGCACCACAGCATGTCGGCGACGATGACGAGGCGCGGCTTGCGCGTCAGCGGACGTGCCGCTCCCGCGATGCGCCAGACGTTCGCGGGATTGAGACGCGCGGCGCGGTTCGCGAGGTACCGCAGTCGGCGGCCGAGACCGCCGGGGGCTTCACCCACTCAGCGTTCCTCGGTGAGGCGGTCGCTCTCGTCGTGCCAGTCGAGGGCCGTCTCGATGAGCTTCGGCTTGTACTCGGTGCCGTGGTGGGCGCAGAACAGGAGCTCGCCCGACACGAGGGTCACGCGGACGTACGCCTGGGCGCCGCACATGTCGCAGCGGTCGGCCGCGGTGAGGGCGGGACGCTCCAGCTCGACGGTGCCATCGGTGATCTGAGACATGTCCTGCTCCTTCCCTCGGGTCGCGGTGTGGTGCCGTGCGTCCATGTAAGCACGGCGATCCTGACAATGCCGGACAGGCGGCGGGTATTTCGCCCGTGGCGTACCCCGCGCGCCGGATGAGGGTCAGATGAGAGCTCCCCCGCGGGGTCTGGTGGTCGGACAGGTCCGCCCCCTATCGTGTTCGCCCATGGGGGAAATGCAGGGGGCCGTAATTGAGCGCGCGCTCGAGACGGATGAGATGGTCGCGGCCGAGACGCCGCGACGTCGTCGGATCGGTCGTCGTGGGGCGATCGCGATCGCCGTGGTGGGCGCGCTCGTCGTCGCCGGGGGCGTGACGGGCGGCATCGCCTGGGCTCAGCAGATCGCGCACGACGAGGCCGTGGAGGTCGCGACCGAGGCTCGGGGCCGGGTCTCCGACGCCGTGGCCGCACAGCATGCGGCGCTCGACGCGCTCGTCGCGGCGGGCGAGGCGGCGATCGCCGCACGTGACCGGGTCGCCGCCGACGTGCTCGCGCACGAGGCGCTGCTCGGCGGCGCGGACGCGATCGCGCCCGTCAGCGCCGCGCACGCGACCCTGAGCGAGCTCCTCGCCGAGCTGTACGGGGTGGAGGCGCCGGCCGCGGGGGCGGAGCTCCCGGGGCTCCGGCCGCTCGTGCCGCCCGCGCCCGTCGACCCGGCGCTCGCGACGGATGCCCTCCACGCCCTCGCCGCGGTGTACGCGGCGGAGGCGACCGACGCGCGGGAGGTGCGCGACGGGCTCGCACGGACGACCGACGAGCTGACCGCGGCCTCCGCGGAGCTCGAGGAGGCGGTGAGCGGCCTCGCGGAGGGGCTGCCGGGCGTCTTCGAGGCGCTCGTCGCCGCGCGGAGCCTCGCCTCCGCGGACACCAAGGCCGCCGGCACCGCCGCCCTCGAGGCGATCGCCGCGGCCGAGGACCCGAGCGAGCTCCCGGCCCTCCTCGCGTCGTACGCGACCGCGGCCGCGGGGGTGATCGCCGCCCACGACGCCGAGGCCGCGCGCATCGCCGCCGAGCAGGCGGCCGCTGCCGCGGCCGCGGCGAGCCGTCGCAGCGGCACGGCCCGCAGCGGTGGAGGCGGTGGAGGCGGTGGAGGCGGCGGTGCGCCGAGCAACGCCGTGCTCTCAGCGACGAACGCGCAGCGCGCCGCGAACGGCGTGGCCGCGCTCGCGTGGAGCGGCACCCTCGCCTCGTACTCGTGCTCGTGGGCGGCCCGGCTCGCCGCGTCGGACAGCGGCCTCTCGCACAGCAGCTTCCCGGGCGGGTTCAACCGGTGGGGGGAGAATGTCGCCTACGGCTACGGGAGCGCGTCGGCCGTGGTGAATGCTTGGATGAACTCCGAAGGTCACCGAGCCAACATCCTCGACCGGCGCTTCACCTCGATGGGCGCGTGCTCGGCGACCGCGGCGTCGGGGACGATCTACTGGGTGCAGCAGTTCGGCGGCTGATCGCGGCGGCGTTCCCACAGGTCGGGTGAGCCTCCGGGGCCGCGTGGGCGGCGCCGGTTAGGCTCGTCCGGTGACCGACTACTCCGCTCGTCATCTCTCCGTCCTCGAGGGTCTCGAGGCGGTGCGCAAGCGCCCCGGAATGTACATCGGCTCGACCGATTCGCGCGGTCTCATGCACTGCCTGTGGGAGATCATCGATAACTCCGTCGACGAGGCCCTCGCCGGCCACGGCTCGCAGATCGAGGTCATCCTGCACGCCGACGAGTCCGTCGAGGTGCGCGACCACGCGCGCGGCATCCCCGTCGACATCGAGCCCAAAACGGGGCTCTCGGGCGTCGAGGTCGTGTTCACGAAGCTCCACGCGGGCGGCAAGTTCGGCAGCGGATCGTACGCGGCCTCCGGAGGTCTGCACGGCGTCGGCGCCTCGGTCGTCAACGCGCTCTCGGAGCGCCTCGACGTCGAGGTCGACCGCGACGGCAAGACGTGGGCGATGTCGTTCCACCGCGGCGAGCCCGGCGTCTTCGCCGACTCGGGCGAGCCCACCCCGGATGCGCCGTTCACCCCCTTCGTGTCGGGCAGCGAGCTGCGCGTCGTGGGCAAGGTCGCCAAGGGCGTCACGGGCACGCGCATCCGCTACTGGGCCGACCGGCAGATCTTCACGAAGGGAGCCGGCTTCCAGACCGAGGACCTCATCGCACGCGCGCGCCAGACGGCGTTCCTCGTGCCCGGCCTCGGCATCGAGATCCGCGACGAGCGCGGCGAGGAGCCGACCGTCCAGAGCTTCCGCTTCGAGGGCGGCATCAGCGAGTTCGTCGAGCACCTGGCCCCGGATGCCCCGCTCACCGACGTCTGGCGGATCGAGGGCACCGGCGGCTACACCGAGACCGTCCCCGTGCTGCAGGAGAACGGCCACATGGTGCCGACCGAGCTGCAGCGCGAGTGCCACGTCGACGTGGCGCTGCGGTGGGGCACCGGTTACGACACGGTCTTCAAGAGCTTCGTCAACATCATCGCGACGCCCAAGGGCGGCACGCACCAGGCCGGGTTCGAGCAGGGGCTGCTCAAGTTCCTCCGCTCCGAGGTCGAGAAGAACGCGCGCCGCCTCAAGGCCGGCAACGACAAGCTCGAGAAGGACGACGTGCTCGCGGGCCTCACGGCCGTGCTGACCGTGCGCCTCCCCGAGCCGCAGTTCGAGGGGCAGACGAAGGAGGTGCTCGGCACCCCCGCCGTGCGCGCGATCGTCGCGAGCGCCGTGCAGAAGGGGCTGCAGGCCCGTTTCTCGAGCACGAAGCGCGACGACAAGGCGCAATCGTCGCTCGTGCTCGACAAGGTCGTCGCGGAGATGAAGTCGCGCATCTCGGCGCGCGCCCACAAGGAGACGCAGCGGCGCAAGAACGCGCTCGAGAGCTCGTCGCTCCCCGCGAAGCTCGTCGACTGCCGCTCGAACGACGTCGCGGGCACCGAGCTGTTCATCGTCGAGGGCGACTCCGCGCTCGGCACCGCGAAGCTGGCACGCGACTCCGAGTACCAGGCGCTCCTGCCCATCCGCGGCAAGATCCTCAACGTGCAGAAGGCGTCCGTCTCGGACATGCTCAGCAACGCGGAGTGCGCCTCGATCATCCAGGTGATCGGCGCGGGCTCGGGCCGCAGCTTCGACCTCGAGGCGGCGCGCTACGGCAAGGTCATCATCATGAGCGATGCCGACGTCGACGGCGCGCACATCCGCACGCTGCTGCTCACGCTGTTCTTCCGCTACATGCGCCCCATGATCGAGGACGGTCGTGTGTTCGCGGCCGTGCCGCCGCTGCACCGCGTCGTCGTGATGAACCCCGGCTCGAAGCCGAACGACATCATCTACACGTACTCGGAGCAGGAGCTGCAGACCGTGCTCGCGACCCTCAAGAAGCAGGGCAAGCGGTACCAGGACCCGATCCAGCGCTACAAGGGCCTCGGCGAGATGGACGCCGACCAGCTCGCGGAGACCACCATGAGCCGCGCGCACCGCACCCTGCGCCGCGTGCGCATCGAGGACGCGGACGCGGCCAACCGCGTGTTCGAGCTGCTCATGGGCAACGACGTCGCGCCGCGCAAGGACTTCATCATCGCGGGGCAGGGGCTCGACCGCTCGCGCGTCGACGTGTGACGAACCGGCAAACCGCTGGTTGAGCAGCCGCCGGAGGCGGCGTGTCGAAACCAGCCCCCGCTGTTGCCCGGGCTGCTGGTTTCGACACGCCCGCTGCGCGGGCTACTCAACCAGCGGTGGGTGCGCGGCGCGCGGGCTGCTCGTGCAGCGGTGGGGCGGGCGCGACTAGAGCGATCGGCCGACGGAGCCGACGACCGCGTCGAGCGGCGTGCCCGAGGCGTCGCGCTTGGCGCCGACCTCGGGGAGCGTGCGGGCTCCGCCCTCCGCACCCACCGCGAGGGCGGGCGCGGGCCCGACCCAGGCGAGCGCGAGCGCGCTCTCGCCCTTGAGGAACGCGTGCGAGCGCACACCACCCGTCGCGCGCCCCTTGCCGGGGAACTCGGCGAAGTGCGACACCTTGCCCCGGCCGGGGTCTGCGCCCGGGAGGGTCTCGGTGGGCGTCGAGATCGTGACGACGACGGCGTCGGTCGGGTCGACGGCGCCGAAGAACAGCACCGTGGCCTTGGGCGACAGGTTGATGCCCGCCATGCCGCCCGCGGCGACACCCTGCGGCCGCACCTGCGCAGCGGAGAAGTGCAGCAGCTGCGCGTCGGACGTGACGAAGACGAGCTCGCTCGCATCGCCCGCGTGGGCGACGCCGACGACCTCGTCACCGGGCTTGAGCGAGATGATCTCGAAGTCGGGCTTGCCGGGATAGCCGCCCGGCGCAACGCGCTTGACGACGCCCTGGCGCGTGCCGAGGGCGATCGGCTCCTCGGAGTCGAGCGAGACGAGTCCGAGCACGCGCTCCTTCGTGTCGATGCCGAGGTAGTCGTTGATGCGCGCGCCGGCGGCGAGCTGCACCGAGTTCGCGGGCACCGACGGCAGGTCCACGGGGGTGAAGCGGATGAGGCGGCCGCGCGAGGTGACCGCGCCGAGCTCGCCGCGGGTCGTGCCGCGCACGGCCGAGAGGATCGCGTCGTGCTTCGAGCGTCGTGTCGACGGCACGGGGCCCTCGACGCCGTCGGGCAGGTCGACCCGCACGGCGCGACCGGTCGTCGACAGCACGACGAGCGTCGGTGCATCCGGGATCTCGAGGGAGACGGCGCCCGCCTTGCGCGAGGACGCGGTGGCCTTGACCTGCGCACCCGCCTCCGTCAGGAGGGTGCGACGCGGGGTGCCGAAGCGCTCGGCGACCTCGTCGAGCTCCACGCCGACCTGGGTGCGGATGCGCGCCGGGTCGGCGAGCAGGCCCTCGAGCTCGGCGATCTCGGCCCGCAGCTTGTCGCGCTCGGTCTCGAGCTCGATGCGGCTGAACTTCGTGAGACGGCGCAGTTGCAGTTCGAGGATGTAGTCGGCCTGGAGCGTCGAGAGGTCGAAGACGTCGATGAGGCGCGAGCGGGCCTGCGCCGTGTCGTCGCTCGAGCGGATGACCTGGATGACCTCGTCGATGTCGAGGATCGCGATGAGGAGACCCTCGACGAGGTGCAGCCGCTCCTGGCGGCGCGCGAGGCGGTATCGCGAGCGGCGCGTCACGACCTGGATGCGGTGGTCGAGGTAGACGCGCAGGAGGTCGCGCAGCCCGAGCGTCTGCGGGCGGCCGTCGACGAGCGCGACGTTGTTGATCGAGAAGCCGTCCTCGAGGGGCGTGAGGCGGTAGAGCTGCTCGAGCACGGCCTCGGGCGAGAAGCCCGTCTTGATGCCGATGACGAGCCGCAGGCCGTTCTTGCGGTCGGTGAGGTCGGTGACGTCGGCGATCCCCGTGATCTTCTTGGAGTTCACGCCGTCCTTGATCTTCTCGATGACCTTCTCGGGGCCCACGAGGTACGGCAGCTCGGTGACGACGAGGCCCGTGCGGCGGGCCGAGATCTGCTCGATGGAGACCTTGGCGCGCGTCTTGAACGAGCCGCGACCCGTCGCGTAGGCGTCGCGGATGCCGTCGAGGCCGACGATCGTGCCTCCCGTCGGCAGGTCGGGGCCCGGCACGTACGCCATGAGCTCCTCGAGCGTGGCGTCGGGGTTCTCGAGCAGGTGCTTGGCGGCTCCGGCGACCTCGATGAGGTTGTGCGGGGCCATGTTCGTGGCCATGCCGACCGCGATGCCGCTCGCCCCGTTGACGAGGAGGTTCGGGAACGCCGCGGGCAGCACCTCGGGCTGCGTGAGCTGGTTGTCGTAGTTCGGGACGAAGTCGACGACGTCCTCGTCGAGCGACTCGACGAGCGCGAGCGCGGCCGCCTGCATGCGCGCCTCGGTGTAGCGGGGCGCGGCGGGGCCGTCGTCGAGCGAGCCGAAGTTGCCGTGGCCGTCGACGAGCGGCACGCGCATCGTGAAGTCCTGGGCCATGCGCACGAGCGCGTCGTAGATGGCCGTGTCGCCGTGGGGGTGCAGCCGCCCCATGACGTCGCCGACGACGCGCGCCGACTTGACGTGACCGCGGTCGGGCCGCAGGCCCATCTCGTTCATCTGGAAGAGGATGCGGCGCTGCACGGGCTTGAGGCCGTCGCGCGCGTCGGGGAGCGCGCGCGAGTAGATGACGGAGTAGGCGTACTCGAGGAACGAGCCCTGCATCTCGGTCGAGACGTCGACGTCTTCGATTCGTTCGCCGGAGGCAGGCGCGGGCGAGGTCTTTTCGGGCGGAGTCATAGGATCGTCGCCATGCTACCGGCGGCGAAAACGCACAGGCTGAGCCTCGCGGATGTCGTGCCGAATTGCCTCGACGCCCTGGCGGGCAGGAGAGGCCGGATGGGGCTCCCGCCGGTCGAGAAGGCCGTCGTGGTGGTCGTCGACGGCCTCGGTCACGCTCAGCTCGAGGCGCACCGCGGCCACGCACGCACGCTCGCGCGCCGCCTCGAGCACGATCCCGCGATCGGTTCGGGCTTTCCGACGACGACCGTCGCCGCCCTCGCGACGCTCACGACGGGCGAGCCGGCCGGCCGGCACGGGCTCGTCGGCTACCGCGTCTACGACCCGACCGCCGACCGCGTCGTCAACCAGCTGAGCGGCTGGGAGGGGATCGACCCCGCGCGCTGGCAGCGGATGCCGACCTTGTTCGACCGCGCGGCATCCGCGGGGGTGCGGAGCGTGGCGATCACGCATCCGCGCTACCGCGACTCGGCGTTCACCGAGGCCGTGCTGCGGGGTGCCGAGTTCTCGGGGGCGGCGGACGCGGGGGAGCGGCTCGCCGTGCTCCGCGGCGTGCTCGCGGCGCCCGGACCCGCGCTCGTGTACTACTACGTGCCCGATCTCGACATGGCCGGCCACGCGAGGGGCGTCGCCTCCTCGGAGTGGGTGTCGGCGCTCGAGGCGCTCGACGCCGAGCTCGCCCGCGTCGCGGACGCCCTGGGGTCGCGTCACGGGCTCGTCCTCACGGCCGATCACGGCATGGTCGACGTGCCCGCCCACGCCCAGCGCGTGGCGTCGGCGGCGCTCCTCGAGGGCGTGCGCCACGTCGCGGGGGAGCCGCGGTGCCTGCAGCTCCACCTCGAGCCGGGGGTCGCCCCCGAGGCCGTCGCGGAAGCCTGGAGCGCGTCCGAGGGCACGCGCGCGTGGGTCGGCACCCGCCAGGAGGCTCTCGCGGCCGGCTGGTTCGGAGGCGAGGCAGACCCCGAAGTGCTCCCGCGCATCGGCGAGGTCCTCGTGGCGGCGCGCGGCGACCACGCCTACTACACCGATCCCGACGACCGGGCGCGCGGGATGGTCGGCCAGCACGGGTCGCTCACGCCCGCCGAGACGGCGGTGCCGCTCCTGCGCTTCGGCGCGTTCGCCTGACCCGCGTCGGCGGAGGATCCGCGCGGAGCGTCAGTCCTCGTCGCCGCGGGCGCCGAAGACGATCTCGTCCCAGCTGGGCATCGACGCGCGACCGCGGCGCTTGCCGAGCGGTCCGGTCGCCCCGGAGGACCCGGAGGCCTTCGCGGTGGGCGCCGACGCCGGGTTCGACGTGAAGGCGGCGGGCACCGGCTCGTCGGGCACGCCCTCGAGCGGCACGTCGACGAGCTTCACGACGCCCGTCGAGGGGTGCGTCGCGAGGCCCGGGTCACCCTCGTCGAGGTCGAGCGGCTCGCGCTCGCCACGGCGGCGGCGGAGCGCCTCGAGCAGGTCGGCCGTGTGGTGGGTCGTGGTGGGTTCCTCGGCCGCGGCCGGGCGTCCTCCGAACTCGAGCTGCGTGAACTCGACGGGCGTCACGACGGTCTCTTCGCTGTCGGTGTCGACGGCGAAGGCGCCCGAGTCGAAGCGGGCGTCGTCGCGCTCGTCGAGCGGCACGGCGCGGAGGCGGGGGATGAGGCTCGGCGGGAGCTCACCCTGCTGGGAGAGCTGCACGGCCTCCTGGTTGAGTGGCTGCAGCGACTGCTTCTTGGGGTCGAAGCCCCAGCGGGCGTCGCGCTCGATCTCGGCGGCCTCGAAGGTGAGCTTGACGATCCAGCCGCCGCCCTGCTCCTTCCAGCTCGCCCAGCGCTCGCCCGTCGCGCCGGCCTCCGCGAGACGCTCGCGGATGACGGAGCCGAAGGTCGCACCCGAGGCGAGGGGGTCGGTCTCGACGGCCATGTGCACGGGCACGTTGAGCGCCGACTCGATGACGTACTCGCGCTCGGCGAGGACGGGGCCCTCGAAGCGCTTGATGTACTCGAGCGAGGCGCCCGTGACGCGCGCGACCTCCTCGGCCGTCATGCCGGCGCGGATCTGGGCCTGGATCTCGCGCGGGGCGAGACGGCGTGCGGGGCCGGGGTCGGGCATGGAGGCGCGCAGGCGCGACTGCACGGTCTCGTCGACCTCGACGCGGTACTGCTCTCCGTCGTCCGAGGCGAGCAGGAGCGAGCCGTTCTCGACTCCGATGACCTTGAGCTCTTGCATGCTGAACCGACCTCCAGCCGTCAGGATTCGAGGCCCAGGATGACACGAGGTGGGGCCGGATCCCGGGAATATCGCGGGCGTGCCGCGAGTTGCACAGTCAGCGGTCTCCGGGCGTGTCTGAAAGCCGCCTAGGAGGGTTTGCGCTTCGGCATCCGATGATGCAGACTGACGCCGCTTCACCCGCATGCGCCGATTGAAATGGATGGGAATGGCTACCGATTACGACGCCCCTCGGAAGACCGACGACGACACCGAGTCGATCCAGGCCCTCCAGGAGCGTGTCCCCGACAAGCTGTCGGGCGTGGTCGACGTCGATGACGCCGACAACCCGGGTTTCGAGCTCGCAGGGCAGGACCTGTCCGACGCGGATCTCGAGGTCGTCGTGCTCCCCCCGCAGGAGGACGAGTTCACGTGCGTGAGCTGCTTCCTCGTCAAGCACCAGTCGCAGTTCGACCACAACTCCGACCTCGGCCCGATCTGCGCCGAGTGCTCGGCCTAGCCGTGAGCTGACCGGATCGCCTCGGCGAGGTCGTCCGCGCGCCGGCTCGAGATGAGCCAGTAGGGCGTCGGGTCGGACGGATCCGTGAGCTCGACGCGCACGAGATCCGGGAGCCAGCCGCGGATCAGCAGCCACGCGTCCGCGTGGAGGCCGGTTCCGCGCTCGCGCACCGCGTCCGCGCCCCGCGCCGCGACGACATCGCCGACGAGCGAGAGCGGAAGACGCGCGCGCCCCGCGCGCAACTCCCCGTCGGCGACCTCGACGAGCGGCGTCGTCGCGAGCAGCAGCCCGACGATGCCGCCGTACAGCACGATCGCCACCACGATCCCCGCGGTCGTGTCGATCGGCAGGAAGACGAGAAGGGACGCCGGGATCACGAGCGCGGTCGCGAGGAAGATCCACGGGGCGGGCCAGAGACGTTCACGGTAGGTCATCACCCTTATTCGACCATGGACTATCGTCGTGGGGTGACCGAGTCCGTCGAGGTGCTGTTCCGCGGCGACACCGTCCCCGAGTACGCGCACCCGGGGGATGCGGGCGCCGATCTCGTCTCCGCCGAGGACGTCGTGCTCGCCCCCGGCGAGCGCGCCGTGGTCGGCACGGGCGTCTCCATCGCGCTGCCCGACGGCTATGCGGCCTTCGTCGTGCCGCGCAGCGGCCTCGCCGCCAAGCACGGCATCACGATCGTGAACAGCCCCGGCACGGTGGATGCCGGCTATCGCGGGGAGATCCGCGTCACGCTGCTCAACACCGACGCGCGCGAGAGCTACTCCGTCGCGGCGGGCGACCGCATCGCGCAGCTCATCGTCATGCCCGTCAGCCGGGCGCGCTTCATCCCGGTCGAGCGTCTCCCCGGCTCCGACCGCGGCGAGGGCGGATTCGGCTCGACCGGCTACTCGACCCGAGGAGGAACCCCATGAGCGACGTCCCCACCGACGACGTCCCCGTCGACCACCCGAAGTCGGCTCCCGCAGACCGCGCCGAGAACGGACCGCTCGACGTCTCGGAGACCAACGCCGTCCGCCCGTACGTCGATCTCGGGGGAGTGAAGATCCTCCCACGGCCGGAGCTCGCCCTCCGTCTCGAGATCGAGGAGGGCAGCAAGCGCGTCGTCGCCGTCGCCCTCGACTACGCCGAGTCGACGCTCCAGGTGCAGCCGTTCGCCGCGCCGCGCTCGAGCGGCCTGTGGCACGAGATCCGCGAGCAGATCGTCGAGCAGATCGGCCGCCAGGGCGGCACGACGCAGACCGTGGACGGCCCCTTCGGGCCCGAGCTGCGCGCCGAGATCCCGGCGCCGGCGGGCAACGCGCCCGGGGTCCGGATCGCGCGCTTCGTCGGCGTCGACGGCCCGCGCTGGTTCCTCCGCGGCGTCATCAGCGGGAAGGCGGCGGTGGACCCGGAGGCCGCGGAGAAGGTCGAGGACCTGTTCCGCAGCATCGTCGTCGTCCGCGGCGACACCCCGATGCCCCCGCGCGACCTCATCCCGCTGACGGTCCCGGCCAACGTCCAGCCGGGCGGCACGTCCGGATGAGCGCGCACGACGGGGTCGGCGCGTCCGGCTCCGAAGGCGAGGAGCGCCCGGGCGAGCCGGCGGCGGAGGCCGTCCCGAGCATCTCGGACGCGATGGCGGCCGCCGCGAAGCGCTCGGGCCTCGGGCATGTGGCGCCGGGGGAGGCCCCGAGCGGGCGCGCCCTCCTCGCGGCGGTGGGCGGAGTCCGGGGGCTCGTCGAGTCGATCCTGCCGCCGTTGCTGTTCCTCGTGGTCTACACGGTCACGCAGCAGCTCGTGCCCTCGGTGCTCGCGCCGCTCGGGCTCGCGGGCGTCTTCATCGTCGCGCGCGTCGTCATGCGCCAGCCCGTCATGACCGCGGTCGTCGGCTTCCTCGGCGTCGGGGTGTCGGCGGGTCTCGCCCTGCTGAGCGGTCGCGCGTCCGACAACTTCCTCCCGGGCCTCATCATCAACGTCGTGCTCCTCGTCGTGATGCTCGTGAGCATCGCGGTGCGGCGACCCTTCATCGGCGTGGTGGCCGGGCTCCTCACGAACGACCCGCACTGGCGCGACGACCCTGCGAAGGCGCGCGTCGCCCTCGTCGCGACGATCGTGTGGGCGGCCCTCCCCGCGCTGCGCCTCGCGGTCGAGGTGCCGCTGTACCTCGCGGACGACGCGGCGGGGCTCGCGGCCATGAAGCTCCTGCTCGGCATCCCGCCGTACGCGATCGTGCTCTGGGTCACCTGGTTGCTCATCCGGAGCGCCTGGACCGGCGCGTCGGACGCGGACGCGGCCCAGAAGGCGTAAGATATCTCGACGTCAAGATAAATCGACTCGGGTGCGCCGGGACGGACAGGCTTAGGCTTGCCTTGCTGGAACGCGCCTGCGTCGGCCGTCAGGATGGCTGAGGCAGCGCATCCTGATATTCGCCAGAGGAGACGAACGTGTCGAGCATCAACAGCTTTTCCGCGAAGGACACACTGAAGGTCGGTGAGACCGACTACGAGATCTTCCGGATCGACACGGTCCCCGGTTACGAGAAGCTCCCCTTCAGTCTGAAGGTGCTGCTGGAGAACCTGCTGCGCACCGAGGACGGCGCCAACGTCACGAAGGCCCAGATCGAGGCCCTCGGCTCGTGGAACCCCGACGCCGAGCCCGACACCGAGATCCAGTTCACGCCCGCGCGCGTCGTCATGCAGGACTTCACCGGCGTACCCTGCATCGTCGACCTCGCGACCATGCGCGAGGCCGTGACGGCCCTCGGCGGGGACCCCAACCGCATCAACCCGCTGTCGCCGGCCGAGCTCGTCATCGACCACTCGGTCATCGCCGACCTCTTCGGCACCGAGAACGCCCTCGAGCGCAACGTCGAGATCGAGTACGAGCGCAACGGCGAGCGCTACCAGTTCCTCCGCTGGGGCCAGACGGCGTTCCAGGACTTCAAGGTCGTCCCGCCCGGCACCGGCATCGTCCACCAGGTGAACATCGAGCACCTCGCGAAAGTCGTCTACGACCGTACCGTCGACGGCGTGCTCCGCGCCTACCCCGACACCTGCGTCGGCACCGACTCGCACACGACGATGGTCAACGGCCTCGGCGTCCTCGGCTGGGGCGTCGGCGGCATCGAGGCCGAGGCGGCCATGCTCGGCCAGCCCGTCTCGATGCTCATCCCGCGCGTCGTCGGCTTCAAGCTCACGGGCGAGATCCCGGCGGGCGTCACCGCCACGGACGTCGTGCTCACGATCACCGACATGCTCCGCAAGCACGGCGTCGTCGGCAAGTTCGTCGAGTTCTACGGTGCGGGCGTCGCCTCCGTGCCGCTCGCGAACCGCGCGACGATCGGCAACATGAGCCCCGAGTTCGGCTCGACCGCCGCGATCTTCCCGATCGACGACGTCACGCTCGACTACCTGCGTCTCACCGGTCGCGACGAGCAGACCGTCGCCCTCGTCGAGGCCTACGCCAAGGAGCAGTCGCTCTGGCACGACCCGGCCAACGAGCCGTCGTTCAGCGAGTACCTCGAGCTCGACCTCGGCACCGTCGTGCCGTCGATCGCCGGCCCCAAGCGCCCGCAGGACCGCATCCTGCTCTCGGAGTCGAAGCAGCAGTTCCAGAAGGACATCCTCAACTACGTCTCGAACGTGGCCCAGGCCGACGACGCGACCGTCGAGGTCGAGGGCACCTTCCCGGCGTCCGACCCCGGCACCACCCCCGGCGTCGAGCACGAGCACGTCGCGGAGGAGGGGGTCTCGCACCAGCACGAGGAGCAGCACGCCCACGCCGGCATGCTCTCGTCGGGCGGCCCCCACCCGGCCTCGAACCCCGTCAAGGTCACCACGCCGGAGGGGCAGTCCTACCTGCTCGACAACGGCGCCGTGACGCTCGCGGCCATCACGTCGTGCACGAACACCTCGAACCCCTCGGTCATGATCGCCGCGGGCCTCCTCGCCAAGAAGGCGCTCGACAAGGGCCTCACGCGCAAGCCGTGGGTCAAGACGACGCTCGGCCCCGGTTCGAAGGTCGTCACCGACTACTACGAGAAGTCGGGCCTCGACAAGGCGCTCCAGGGCGTCGGCTTCTACACGGTCGGCTACGGCTGCACGATCTGCATCGGCAACTCGGGCCCCCTCATCGAGGAGGTCTCCGAGGCGATCAACGCCAACGACCTCGCGGTCACAGCGGTGCTCTCGGGCAACCGCAACTTCGAGGGCCGCATCAGCCCCGACGTGAAGATGAACTACCTCGCGTCGCCGCCGCTCGTCGTCGCCTACGCCCTCGCCGGCTCGATGAACTTCGACTTCGAGGTCGACCCGCTCGGCAAGGACAAGGACGGCAACGACGTCTTCCTCAAGGACATCTGGCCCTCGCCCGACGAGGTGCAGGAGATCATCGACTCGTCGATCTCGCGCGAGCAGTTCATCAAGCAGTACGCGACCGTCTTCGACGGCGACGAGCGCTGGCGCAACCTGCCGACGCCGACCGGCCCGACCTTCGAGTGGGACGCCGACTCGACGTACGTGCGCAAGGCGCCGTACTTCGACGGCATGTCGATGGAGCTGACGCCCGTCAGCGACATCACGGGCGCCCGCGTCATGGCGACCCTCGGCGACTCGGTCACGACCGACCACATCAGCCCTGCGGGCAACATCAAGCCCGGCACCCCGGCGGCCCAGTACCTCGAGGCGCACGGCGTCGACCGCAAGGACTTCAACTCCTACGGCTCGCGTCGCGGCAACCACGAGGTCATGATCCGCGGCACCTTCGCCAACATCCGCCTCAAGAACGAGCTCGTGGCTGCGGTCAACGGCGGCCAGATCGTCGAGGGCGGCTACACGCGCGACTTCACGCAGCCGGGCGGCCCGCAGTCGTTCATCTACGACGCGTGCATGAACTACCAGGCGCAGGGCACCCCGCTCGTCGTCCTCGGCGGCAAGGAGTACGGCTCCGGCTCGTCGCGCGACTGGGCGGCCAAGGGCACGAGCCTCCTGGGCGTCAAGGCCGTCATCACCGAGAGCTTCGAGCGCATCCACCGCTCGAACCTCATCGGCATGGGCGTCGTCCCGCTCCAGTTCCCGGCGGGCGAGTCCTGGAAGTCGCTCGGCCTCGACGGCACCGAGATCATCTCGATCACGGGCCTCGAGCAGCTCAACGAGGGCGTGACCCCGAAGACGGTCCACGTCGTCGCCGAGCCGAGCGAGTTCTCGCCGGAGGGCAAGCAGACCGTCGAGTTCGACGCGGTCGTGCGCATCGACACCCCCGGTGAGGCCGACTACTACCGCAACGGCGGCATCCTGCAGTACGTGCTTCGTTCGCTCGTCTGAGCCGAGCCGACGTCACGGAGCGGAGGTCGGAGACGGCCTCCGCTTCGTGCATCGCCGGACAGTAGAGCATCAGGTCGCCCTCGCGCCAGGGGGCGCCGCCGATACAGGGCATTCAGCGGAGAGGCGTAGGGTCGAGATCGTGAGCATTCTGGAGTCCATCCGGGGTCCGCGGGACCTCGACGGACTGACCCGCGACGAGCTCGTGCAGCTCGCGGGCGAGATCCGCGAGTTCCTCGTGCGCGAGGTCTCCAAGACGGGCGGCCACCTGGGGCCGAACCTCGGCGTCGTCGAGCTGTCGATCGCGCTGCACCGCGTCTTCGACTCGCCCCACGACGCGATCGTGTTCGACACGGGCCACCAGAGCTACGTGCACAAGATCCTCACCGGCCGGCAGGACTTCAGTCGGCTGCGCGAGCGCGGCGGCATCGCGGGCTATCCGCAGCGCGCCGAGTCGGAGCACGACATCGTCGAGAGCTCGCACGCCTCGAGCTCGCTCAGCTGGGCCGACGGCATCTCGCGCGCCTTCGCCATGACGGGCCAGGGCGACCGCTACGTCGTGGCCGTCGTCGGCGACGGCGCCCTCACCGGCGGCATGACGTGGGAGGCGCTCAACAACATCTCGGACGACAACTCGCGTCGTCTCGTCATGATCGTCAACGACAACGGCAGGTCGTACGCCCCGACGATCGGCGGCATGGCGCGCTTCCTCAACACCGTGCGCACCCGACGGGCGTATCGCTCGCTGTACTTCTCGAGCAAGCGGTTCTTCGACAAGCTCGGACGCCCCGGGCGTGCCTTCTACCGCGGCACGCGCGGCGCCGTCCACGGGTTCCTCTCGAGGTTCTCGAACAACGAGGCGCTGTACTCGAACCTCGACATCAAGTACCTCGGCCCGGTCGACGGCCACGACCTCGGCTCGCTCGAGGAGGCGCTGCGCCAGGCGAAGGAGTACGACGCGCCCGTCATCGTGCATGTCATCACCCAGAAGGGCCGCGGCTACCAGCCCGCCCTCGCCGACGTCGCCGACCAGTTCCACGCGGTCGGGCAGATCGACCCCGAGACGGGGGAGCCGCTCGAGCATCCGAGCCGTCCGTCGTGGACCTCGGTCTTCTCCGACGAGATCGTCGCCCTCGCGGCGAAGAACCCGCGCCTCGTCGGCATCACGGCGGCGATGCTGCGTCCGACGGGCCTCCACAAGTTCGCCGATCGCTTCCCGGATCGCGTCTTCGACGTCGGCATCGCGGAGCAGCACGCGGCCACGAGCGCCGCGGGTCTCGCGTTCGGAGGGCTGCACCCCGTCGTCGCCCTGTACGCGACCTTCATGAACCGCGCCTTCGACCAGGTGCTCATGGACGTCGCCCTGCATCGCGCGGGCGTCACCTTCGTGCTCGACCGCGCGGGCGTGACCGGCCCCGACGGGCCGAGCCACCACGGTATGTGGGATCTCGCGATCCTGCAGGTCGTTCCGGGCATCCGGATCGCGGCGCCGCGAGACGCGACGCGGCTCCGGGAGGAGCTCGCGGAGGCCGTGGCGATCGACGACGGTCCGACGGTGCTCCGGTTCTCGAAGGGCTCGGTGGGCAACGAGTACGACGCCGTGCGCCGCACCGAGGACGGCGTGGACGTGCTCCGTGAGGCGCCGCATCGGGACGTCCTGCTCGTCGCCGTGGGCCCCATGGCCGGCCTCGCGATGCGCGTGGCCGACCGGCTCGCCGCCCAGGGGATCGGGGCGACCGTCGTCGATCCGCGCTGGGTCATCCCCGTGCCGGGCAGCGTCGTCGAGCTCGCGCGGTCGCACCGCCTCGTCGTGTCGATCGAGGACGGCATCCGCGTGGGCGGCGTCGGCACGCGCATCCGTCAGGATCTGCGTGCGGCGGGCGTCGACACGGCGGTCGACGAGCTCGGCCTGCCGGACGAGTTCCTCGACCACGCCTCGCGCGACGAGATCCTCGAGGACGCCGGTCTCACCGACCAGCGGATCGCCCGCGACATCGTGGCGCAGGTGCTCGGCACGCGCATCCCGGTCGCCCGTCCGCTGCCCGACGAGGCCGCTCGGGAATACGACGTCGAACGCGAGCGTTAAGCCACCCGTACGTCTGCCCTGAGCGGATCCCGCGATCCGCCGTCGGTGGATCCGTCTAATGTGGACGTCGTTCACATCTTCGTGTTCTCCGGGCGCCGTCGCCCACCATCCCACCACCACCCATCGGAGGATCCTTGTCGACTGACGCCGTCCAGCTGCCCGCTCCGAGCGAGGCCGCCCCCGACCGGCTCGACGCACGCGCCCGCCGAGCGCTCATCCTGCTGCTCGCGGCCACGTTCGTGACCTTCTTGAACGAGACGCTCATGAGCGTCGCGATCCCGGACATCATGGCCGACCTCGGCGTGTCCGCGTCGACCGGCCAGTGGCTGACGACCGCGTTCGCGCTCACGATGGCGGTCGTCATCCCCACGACGGGATGGCTTCTGCAGCGCTTCTCGACCCGTACGCTCTTCGTCGCGGCGATGTCGCTGTTCACGGCCGGCACCCTCCTCGCGGCGATCGGCCCCACCTTCTCGGTGCTCGTGCTCGGCCGCATCGTGCAGGCCTCGGGCACCGCGATCATGATGCCGCTCATGATGACGACGGTGCTCGAGATCGTGCCGCCGTCGAGCCGCGGCCGGATCATGGGGCGTATCGCGATCGTCATGTCGATGGCGCCCGCCCTCGGCCCGGCCGTGTCGGGCGTGCTGCTGACCGTGCTGTCGTGGCGCGGCCTGTTCTACGTCATGCTTCCGCTCGCCGCTGTGATGCTCCTCGTGGGCGCCCTCAACGTCCCCAACGTCAACGAGACGCGACGGATCTCTCTCGACGCGCTCTCGGTCGTGCTCTCGGCGCTCGGCTTCAGTGGTGTCGTGTACGGGCTCTCGAGCTTCGGCGAGTCCGCCGGTGAGGCGACGCTCATGCCGCCGTGGATCCCGATCGTCGTCGGCGTGGTCGCCCTCGCGGTGTTCGTGCTGCGCCAGCTGCGTCTGCAGCGCGATGACCGCGCGTTCCTCGATCTGCGCACCTTCAGGTCCGTGCAGTTCACGACGTCGCTCATCATGCTCGCGGTCGCGATGATGTCGCTGTTCGGCACCGTCATCCTGCTCCCGCAGTACCTCCAGAACGCCCTCGGCTACGCGCCCGTCGTGGTCGGCGCCCTCCTGCTGCCCGGCGGCCTCATCTCGGGGCTCCTCGGACCGCTCGTGGGCCGTCTGTACGACAAGGTCGGACCGACGCCCCTGCTCATCCCGGGTTCGATCATGCTGAGCGCCTCGCTGTGGGCGATGGCGCTGCTGCTCGGCCCGGCGACCGAGCTGTGGGTCGTGCTCGCGTGCCACGTCGCGATGAGCCTCGGCCTCGCATTCCTGTTCACCCCGCTGTTCTCGACGGGCCTCGGATCGCTCGACCGCAGCCTCTACTCGCACGGCAGCGCGACCGTCTCGACGCTTCAGCAGGTCGCCGGCGCGGCCGGCACGGCGCTCTACATCGCGCTGCTCGCGGTCGGCATCTTCGCCTCCGGGGGCAGCGAGGTCGCGACGGCCACGCCCTCCGAGATCGCCGGGGGAGTGCACCTCGCGTTCCTCGCGGGCGCGTGCATCTCGCTCGCGGTCGTCGCGCTGTCGTTCTTCGTCCGCGCGCCGAAGGACGCCCCCGGGGGTCACGGTCCCGTCGGTCACTGAGCCCGCGCGGGCGGGCGGCCGCCGGCCGGCCCCGCCCGCGTCTCAGGCGCCCGCGAGCCGGATCCGGGCTGCCTCGGTGCGCGAGGAGGCGCCGAGCTTGCGCAGCACCGCCGAGACGTGCACCGAGACGGTCTTCCGGCTGATGTAGAGACGGTCGGCGATCTGGCCGTTCGTGGGGCCCTCGGCGATGAGGTCGAGCACCTGGCGCTCCCGCGCGGTGAGCTCGTCCGTGCCCGCGTCAGCCCGGCGTGCCGGACCCCGGATCCCCGCCGCGTCGGCGAGGTCGTCGGCCCAGGCGACGACGAGCCCGGCGCCCATGCCGGAGGCCTGCGACCGGAGCTGTTCGAGCGTGCGGGCGGCTCCTGCGCGGTCGCCCGAGCGCGTGAGGGCACGCGCCAGACCGAGTCCGATCTGGAGCCGGGTGAGGACGGGCGCCTCCGGGATCCGCGCCGCCTCTGCGGCCGCCTCCCACAGCGCGACGTCGTCGCCGGAGCCGCTCGGACCGCCGAGCTCGGCACGGGCGAAGTTCTGCCACAGGCGCTGTGTGGGCCACGGGTCCCGAGCGACGATCTCGTGCAGACGGTCGGCGTGGTCGGTGCCGTGGGCGGGATCCCCGAGCGCCTCGCGGCGGCGGGCGATGATGCGCGCCGCGATGGGAGCGATCGGCAGCACCCACGGCGTCGCGGCGAGGCGGTCGCGTGTCACCAGGGCGCCCGCCCACTGCCAGGCCGCATCGAGGTCGCCGAGCGCCAGGTGCAGGTCTCCGATGTCGTGCGCGAGTCCCGCGGCGACCTGGTCCTCGAAGTCCGCGAGCTCGAGCATGTCGCCCTTCCACCCCTCGAAGAGCGCCCGCGCGCCCTCGGGATCGCCCCGCCACATGACGGAGCGGATGCGCGCACGGCGCAGGTAGACGCCGAAGACCGCGGGCGGCTGGGTCGCGAGCGCTTCGGCGATGAGCTCGTCGGCGCGATCCCACCGGCCGAGGGCGAAGAGGGGGTCGACGCTGTTGAGGGCGAGGATCGCCCCCGAGGTGCGGGCGACGCCGATCTCGGCGGCGATGCGGGCCCCGTCGAGCGCGACCGCCATCGCCTCGTCGAACCGCCCGAGCAGGTGCAGGGCGTCCGAGTAGTTCACGTGGTACCGCAGGACGGCGTCCCGATCGCCGCGTGCCGCCTCGAGCGCCTGAGCGAACCCCGCGATGCCCTCGTCGATGCGTCCGGTGTGCACGAGCGTCGTCGCGCGGATGTTGGTCGCCATCGACCGCGTGCGGGCGGCGTCCGGGGCGGCGAGGGCGAGGGCCTCCGCCGCGGACGCGAGTGCGCGCTCGTACCGGCCCGAGATCATGTACTTGCTCGCCGCCTCCGCGAGGATCGCGGCCCGGAGGCCGGGATCGGACTCCGCGGAGACGAGCTCGAGCGCCTCCTCGTAGAGGGCGAGCGCATCGGCCCGGCCCTCGACGTCGATCATCATCCCCTTGTGCCGCAGCAGCCGGGCGCGCGTGCTCGCATCGTCGGCGGGCACCTGGGCGAGGGCCTGATCGATCGTCGCGAGGGCGCGGTGGGACTCGCCTGCGCTGCGCCACGAGAGCGCGGTGAGCAGCAGGAGCTCGAGGTGCGTCATCCCCGCGGCTGAGGCGGGCTCCGCCACCCGGTCCCAGAGATCGAGCGCGCGCTCGCCCAGCTGAGCGGCCGTCGCGTGGGCGAACGACGCCCTGCTGAGGCGCAGGCCCTCCACCGCCGTCCGGAACGCCTCGTCGAGCGCGTGCGCGGCGAGCCAGTGCGACGAGAGGAGCACCGCGCGTGCGGCGCGCCGCCCCGGATCTCCCGTCCGCGACTCGATCGCCCGCGCGTAGCGGGCGTGGATGCGCACGCTCTCACCGGGGAGCAGCTCGCCGGCGACGGCCTCGCGGACGAGCGCATGGCGGAAGTCGTACCCGCGGCCCGCGACCGCGAGCACGCCGCCGTCGATCGCGGTGCGGAGGGCGTCGTCGAGAGCCTCGGACGAGATCCCGCACACCTCGGCGAGGATGTCGTGGTTGACGCGACCGCCGGCGGCCGCGGCTGCGCGGACGACCGCCTGCACATCGGTCGGGAGCGCGTCGTACCGGGCGAGCAGGAGCTCGTGGAGGGTGGCGTGCACGGGAGCATCGGCGCCGCACGCCAGGAGCTCCTCGACGAAGAACGGGACCCCCTCGCTCCGTTCCACGAGCTCCGCCGCCGTCCGCGGGTCCGGATCGGAACCGAGGATCGTGCGGGCCTGCTGCGCGACCTCGTCGGGGGAGAGCCGCTCCAGAAGGAGCCGCTGGACGCGCGGCGTGCGCTCCAGCTCCGCGAGGAAAGGCCGCAGCGGATGCCGGCGTCCGACGTCGTCGGAGCGGTAGCTCACGAGCACCAGCAGCCGGGCGGTGCGGAGCATCCGCGAGAGGAACCTCAGCGTGTCGAGCGTGGCGCGGTCCGCCCAGTGCAGGTCCTCGACCACCACGACGACGGTGCGGTTGCCGGCGAGGCGCTCCAGGACGGTCGTCACCACCTCGTCGAGGCGCACGACGCCGAGGCGCTCGTCGCGTTCGGCCGGCGCGCGCAGCTCCACGAGGGCGCGCAGGAGGGTCACGCCGCCGGCCGCGGCCTCGAACACGGCGTCCTCGCCGAGACGCGCCGTCAGGTCGCGGAGGATGCCGGCGATCGGCACATACGGGATCCCCACGGAGCCGAACTCGGCGCACTGGCCGCGGGCGAGGGCGACCTCGTCGGAGAGCGTCGACGTGAACTCGTGGATCAGGCGCGTCTTGCCGATCCCGGCTTCACCGCCCACGATGACGATGCGCGCATCGCCCGATTCCGCCTGGCGGAGTGCGGCGCGCAGCGCAGCGCTCTCGGATGCGCGCCCGACCATCGGGCGATCGGCCTGCACCAGCACCTCACCATCGTGCCACCTCCCGGGGACGGGGACGGCGACGGTGCTCAGTGCGCCTCCGCCCGGACGGGGCGGTTCGCCCGGCGCAGCCGAAGGAGCAGGAGCAGGCGGCGGAGCGGGCGCCGGGTGCGCGGCGAGCGGGGTGCGGCGCGCTCCGCGTCGAGGCGGGCGCGCTCGGCGCTGAGGCGGGCGCGCTCGGCGGCGAGCGCGAGCTCGGGCTCGCGATCCTCCGGGATCCAGATGCGGTAGTCAGCGGTAGGTGCCATGACTCCAGCGTCGGGAATGAGGTAGGCCGCCCGGATCGGGACGAATCCCTATCTCTCCGGACGGCCTACCTCAGAAATGCGTGGGCTACCTCACCCCGCGGATGGGCGGGTTGTGGAAGGTGCCGCCGAACGCCTTCTCGCTCGCGCCGACGCGGTCGAGGTACGGCGTCGCGCCGCCCATCTGGAACGGCCAGCCGGCGCCCATGATCATGCAGAGGTCGATGTCCTCGGCCGCGGCGACCACACCGTCCTCGAGCATGCGGTGGATCTCGTCGGCGAGGCCGACCTCGAGGCGATCGCGCAGCTGCTCCGGCGAGAGCGCCACGGCGTCCGCGGGGCGGTGCTTCTTGACGATCTCGAGGGCCTTCTTGTCGTAGCCCTTGATCTTGCCCTTGCCGTCCTTCTCGAAGATCGCGCCGTACTCGGCGAGCTCGTGGAGGGCGGGGCTGTCGAAGAAGCGGTCCGGGAACGCGTTGTGGTGCGTGTCGAGCACGTGCGCCCCGACCTTGAGACCCACGAGGTCGAGCAGCACGAACGGATCCATCGGGAGGCCGAACGGGCGCGCGGCCTCGACGACGTCCTCGAACGACGCACCCTGCTCGACGGCGTGCATCGCCTCGCCGAGCACCTTCGCGAGCACGCGGTTGACCACGAAGCCGGGGGTGTCCTTCGTGATGACGGCCGTCTTCTTGAGCTTCGCGGCGGTCGCCATCGCGGTCGCGAGGGCGGCATCCGTCGTCTGCGGCGTCTTCACGACCTCGATGAGCGGCATGACCGCGACGGGGTTGAAGAAGTGGAAGCCGACGACGCGCTCCGGGTGCTCGAGCTTCGCGGCGATCTGCTCGACGGAGAGCGACGAGGTGTTGGTCGCGAGGATCGCCTCCGGCGAGATGTACTTCTCCACCTCGGCGAAGACGTCCTGCTTGATGGCCAGCTCCTCGAAGACGGCCTCGATGACCCAGTCGCAGTCGGCGAAGTCGGACTTGTCGGTCGTGCCCGTCACGAGCGCCTTGAGTCGGTTCGCCTCGTCGTTGTCGATGCGGCCCTTGCCGAGCAGCTCGTCGATCTCGCCGTGGATGTAGGCGAGGCCCTTGTCGACGCGAGCCTGGTCGAGGTCGGTGATGACGACCGGCACCTGGAGGCGGCGCACGAACAGGAGCGCGAACTGGCTCGCCATGAGACCGGCGCCGATCACGCCGACCTTGGTGACCTTCTGAGCGAGCTCCTTGTCGGGGGCGCCCGCGGGCTTCTTCGCGCGCTTCTGCACGAGGTTGAAGGCGTAGATCGACGCGCGGAACTGGTCGCCCGAGATGAGGTCGGCGAGCGCCTTGTCCTCCGCGAGGAAGCCGGCCTTCTTGTCGGTGTTCTTCGCCGCCTTGAGCAGCTCGAGTGCGACGTAGGGGCTCTTCGCGACCTGGCCGATGCGGCTCTTGAGGGTCTTCTCGGCGATGCCGATCGCGACATCCCACTTGGCGAGGCGCTCGAGTTTGCCCGGCGCGTTCGGGCGCTTGACCTTCGTCGCACCGGTCAGCACACTGTCGGCCCAGCGCAGCGAGTCCTCGAGGAAGTTCGCCGGACCGAACATCGCGTCGGCGATCCCGAGCTCGAAGGCCTGCGGTCCCTTGAGCATGCGGTTGTTCTTGAGCGGGTTCGAGATGACGACCTCGAGCGCGTTCTCGATGCCGATGAGGTTCGGCAGCAGCCACGCGCCGCCCCAGCCGGGGATGATGCCGAGGAAGACCTCGGGCAGCGCGAGGGCCGGCACCGACGAGTCGATCGTGCGGTAGTCGGCGTTGAGCGCGATCTCGACGCCCCCGCCGAGGGCGAGGCCGTTGATGAACACGAACGACGGGACGCCGAGCTCGCCGAGCTTGCCGAGCGTCTTGTGGCCGAGCTGCGCCATGAGCAGGCCGGTCTCGTAGTCCTCGATCTCGCCGACGCGCGACAGGTCCGCGCCCGCGGCGAGGATGTACTGCTTGCCGGTGACGGCGACCGCGTCGATCTCCTTGGCGGCGGCACGCGCCGCGAGCTCGTCGAGACGCTCGCCGAGCTCCGTGAGGGTGGCCGGGCCGAGCGTGTTCGGACGGTTGTAGTCGCGCCCGTTGTCGAGCGTCAGCAGTGCGATCGTCTTGCCGCTCGGCATGCGGATGTCGCGCACGTAGGAGTGCGTGACGACCTCATCCGGGTCGAGTGCGACGAGCTTGGAGAAGTCGGATGCGCTGTAGTCGGGCAGCTTGCTCATCGTCACTTCCGTCCCTTTCCGTAGTGGGGGTTCTCCCAGATGACCGTGCCGCCCTGACCGAGGCCGACGCACATGGCGGTGAGGCCGTAGCGCACCTCCGGGTGCTCCTCGAACTGGCGGGCGAGCTGGATCATGAGGCGGACGCCCGAGGATGCGAGCGGGTGGCCGATCGCGATCGCGCCGCCCCAGGGGTTGACGCGCGGGTCGTCGTCGTCGATGCCGAAGTGGTCGAGGAACGAGAGCACCTGCACGGCGAACGCCTCGTTGAGCTCGAAGAGCCCGATGTCGTCGATCGTGAGGCCGGCCTTGCGGAGGGCCTTCTCGGTCGAGGGGATCGGGCCGATGCCCATGACCTCGGGTGCGACGCCCGCGAAGGCGAACGACACCATGCGCATCTTGACCGGCAGGCCGAGCTCGGCGGCCGCCTCCGCACTCGCGATGAGCGAGACGGTCGCCCCGTCGGTGAGGGGCGAGGCGTTGCCGGCCGTCACGCGGCCGTGGGGACGGAACGGGGTCTTGAGGCCCGCGAGGCCCTCCATCGTGGTCTCGGGGCGCATGCCCTCGTCCTGGGTGGCGAGACCCCAGCCCTCGGCGGTCTTGATCGCGACGGGGATGAGGTCGGGCTGGATCTTGCCGGCCGCGTAGGCTGCGGCGACCTTCTGCTGGCTGCCGAGGGCGAAGCGGTCGCTGCGCTCCTTCGTGAGCTGCGGGAAGCGGTCGTGCAGGCGCTCGGCCGTGTTGCCCATGTTGAGCGAGTCGGGCGAGACGAGCTTCTCGGCCAGGAAGCGGGGGTTCGGGTCGGCGTTGAAGCCCATCGGGTGACGACCCATGTGCTCGACTCCGCCCGCGATGCCGATGTCGTAGGCGCCGAAGGCGATGGCGCCCGCGATCGTCGTGACGGTCGTCATGGCGCCGGCGCACATGCGGTCGAGGGCGTAGCCCGGGACGCTCTGCGGGAGGCCCGCGAGGATGGCGGCCGTTCGACCGAGCGTGAGGCCCTGGTCGCCCTGCTGGGTCGTGGCCGCGATCGCCACGTCGTCGACGCGCTCCTTCGGCAGGTTGGGGTTGCGCTCCAGGAGACCGATCATCGCCTTGACGATGAGGTCGTCGGCGCGGGTGTTCCAGTACTGGCCCTTCTCGCCGGCGCGTCCGAACGGGGTACGCACCCCGTCGACGAACACGACGTCCGAGCGGTGAGCCGAGGGCGAATGGGCCACGATGCCTCCACGTTTCGAGGGACGGTTGCGGGCGCGCGAGTGCTCGCCCGGGTGTCGTGTCGATCCTATGCAGACCTACAGCGAGACGCCCGAATCGTTCGACGGAAGCTACTACGCCTCCGCGGGTGCGGCATCCGGCGCTTGGCGCGCCTCGACAAACGCGTCGGCGATGATCCCGGCCAGCTCCTCGAGCTGCCACGGCCGTGCGCCGTGCTCGGCGAGAGCGGAGGCGATGGTGTCGCGCGTGATCTCGGCCGGCGGCGCCCAGGCGACCCGGCGGAGGGTCTCGGGGGTGAGCATGTTCTCGACCGGGATCGCGAGCTCCTCGGCGCGGGCCGTGACGGCCGCGCGCGCCTTCTTGAGCCGACGGTCGGCCTCCGGGTTCTTCTCCGCCCACACGCGCGGCGCGGGCACGCCGTCTCCCGTCCCGCGCATGCTCGGCGGCTCGGGGTCGGCGACGCCCGCCTCGACGGCGGCCCACCAGCGGTCGAGCTCGCGACGGCTCGCGCGGCCCGTGAACTCCTTGAGGCCGGCGAGCTCGCGCTTGCTCGCGGGCTGCGCCTTCGCGACGGCGACGAGCGAGAGGTCGGGCACGAGCCGCCCAGGCGCGCTGTCGATCTCCTGGGCGTACTGGTCGCGGGCGGTCCACAGCGCGCGCGCGATCGCGAGCTGGCGGGGCGTGCGCAGGGCGTGCATCCCGGAGAGGCGCCGCCAGGGCTCGTGGCGCACGGGCGTCTCACGCACGAGGACGGCGGCGAACTCCTGCCGCGCGATCTCCTCCTTGCCGGCAGCGCTCAGCAGCTCGGCGATGCGGTCGCGGAGGTCGGGCAGCAGCTCGACGTCGAGGGCCGCGTACACGAGCCACCCCTGGGGGAGCGGACGCGTCGACCAGTCGGCGGCCGAGTGCGCCTTCGCGAGGTGGATGCCGAGGAGCTCCTCGACGACGGTCGCGAGGCCCACACGCGGCAGGCCCGCGAGGCGCGCCCCGAGCTCGGTGTCGAAGATCGTGACGGGATCGAGGCCGACCTCGCGCAGGCACGCGAGGTCCTGGCTCGCGGCGTGCAGGATCCACTCCTCGTCGCGCATGACCTCCTGCAGCTCGTCGAAGCGCCCGATGGCGGGCGGGTCGAAGAGGAAGACGCCCGCGTCGCGGCGGAACACCTGGATGAGGTACGCGCGCTGGGAGTAGCGGAAGCCGGAGGCGCGCTCCGCGTCCACGGCGAAGGGGCCGGTGCCGCCCGCGAGCACGCGGACGGCGTCGAGGTACTCCTCGCGGCTGTCGATGACGCGGACTTCGGGGTGGTCGGCGTCGGCCGTGGGAAGGGCGGGGGAGTCAATCACGTGGGGTCCGTCGGTGGGGGAGCAGGGACACGGCGTCCGACGACGGCGGCAGCCCCGCGAGCATGCAGAGCAGGTCGCACCAGGCCTCGACCTGGTCGCCGACGTCGGGCGTCTCGGGCGACCACGACGCGCGCAGTTCCAGCTGCGCCGCATCGCCCTGGCCCGCGAGCTCGCCGAAGCCGGTCGAGAGCACCTTGGTGGCCGTCCCGGAGGGGGCGCTGTAGGCGGCGCCCCGGGCGTCGAGCGCGTCCACGAGCCACGACCACGCTACTTCGGCGATGAAGGGGTCGACGCCGATCTCGGTCTCGAGCGGAGCCTGCGCGTAGGCGACGACGCGGAACGCGCCGCCCCACGCATCCGGCTCCTCGGGGTCGTAGAGCAGCACGAAGCGGCCGGTGCCGAGCACCGAGTCGATACCGTGCACGGTCGGGCGCACATCGGCGGCGAGGGCGAACGAGTGCGGAGCCAGGCCCGAGGGCGACGGGATCTCGACGACCTCCATCTCCGGGCGCGGCTCGGCCGCGCGCATCGACGCGACGGCGCGTGCGAACTCCGCGGGGACCTCGGGAGCGGACTCGGGGCTGGTCACGAGGGAAGCCTAGGATTCTGGGACAGGGCTGCGACGGTGCCACGCCGTCGCCGGAGGGGAGGTCGTCGTGCCGCGTCGCAGCGTCCCGCGCCGGTCACGGCTTCTCGTGACCCTCTGGGCGGCCCTCGGCCTCGGCGCCGCGGTGGCCGCCGTCATCGCCACGCTGAGCGCTCTCGTCGCCCGCACCGTGCTCATCCCGCCGTCGCGGCGGGATGACGACATCCGCATCCTGGGTGTCGATCCCGGGGCGCGCCGCATCCGGCTGTCGGCGACGCCCGACTCGCTCCTCCCGGGCGTGTACAGCCTCTGGTTCTCAGGCGACTCGGGCCACGCGCGCGTCGGCGAGATCGTGGAGACGGATCGCGGGGGCGTCACGCGCGAGCTCCTGGGCGTGGACTTCGGGGACATCGCAGCCGCGCGCCGGGGGCGCTTCTCGGGCTGGTTCTGGCTGACGCCGCGCGAGCTCGACCTGCCCTACGAGAACGTCACGGTCACGACGCCGCTCGGCCCGGCTCCCGCGTGGTCGATCCCGCCCGAGCGGGAGACGGATCGCTGGGTGATCCTCGTGCACGGTCGCGCGGTCCGTCGGGCCGAGACGCTGCGGGCCGTGCGTCCGTTCCGCGCCGCGGGCTACCACTCGCTCCTGGTGTCCTACCGCAACGACGGCGAGGCGCCGCACAGCCCCGACTACCGCTACGCGCTCGGCGATCGGGAGTGGGTCGACGTCGACGCCGCGATGGCGTACGCGAGCGCCCACGGGGCCCGCGAGATCGTGCTCATGGGCTGGTCGATGGGCGGCGCGACCGTGCTGCAGGCGCTCACGCGGTCGCCGCGCTCGGCGCTCGTGACGGGCGTCGTGCTGGAATCGCCCGTCGTCGACTGGATCACGACGCTCGACTTCCAGGCCCGGATGCGTCGGCTCCCGGGCGTCGTGCGCTGGGGCGTGTACACGATCATCCGCTCGCGCTGGGGACGCCTCGTCACGGGGCTCGCGGAGCCGCTCGACCTCGGGCGTCTCGACTTCGTCGCGCGCGCCGCCGAGCTCGACCGTCCCATCCTGCTGCTGCACAGCGTCGACGACGGCTTCGTGCCCGCGACGGCGTCGATCGCCCTCGCGGCCGCGCGCCCCGACATCGTGACCTTCGAGGAGTTCACCGTCGCGCGCCACACGAAGCTGTGGAACTACGACCGCACCCGCTGGGAGGACGCGATCGTCAACTGGCTCGCGGCGCTCGACGCGCCCGCGGGGGACGCTCAGCCCACCGAGGGGACGAGCCAGCGCGCGTAGAGCCCGCCCGCGTCGTCGACGAGCAGGCCCGCGAGCTCGAGGCCGACGGCCGGGTGCGGGGCGCCGCCCAGCACCGGGAGGCCCCCGCCCACGAGACGGGGGCTCGTGGAGAGGCACAGCTCCCCGACGAGTCCCGCGGCGAGGAGGTCGGCCGCGAGCGAGGGCCCGCCCTCGCACACGATGCGGGGCGAGCCGGCGGCTTCGAGCGCGGTGACGGCGGCCGGGAGGTCGACGCGGCCGTCGGCGTCGGCGGGCAGCTCGAGGAAGGTGTGCGGTGCGGGTAGCGTCGCGGCGACCCGGGCGCGCGCGTCGGCGGTACCGAGCACGAGCAGACGGTCGGCATCCGTCGCGTCGCCCGTCGAGGCGCCCGTGAGGTCGCCCGAGGCCGTCACGACGGCGAGTCGCGCGGTGCGGGGGAGCAGGTAGCCCTCGGCGCGCAGGCTCGCAGCGCCGATGAGCACGACGTCGCTCTCCGCGCGGATGGCCCCGAGCACCGCCCGATCCGCGCGGCTCGAGAGCGACTCGGACGTGCCGTCGTCGCCGCGTGCGCTGCCGTCGACGCTCGCGATGAGGTTGACGCGGATGCCGCGCGCGTCGTCCGTGCGCCGGTACAGCGCGCGCAGACGCTCGCGCGTCTCGGGCTCGCCGACGGGGATGGGGTCGCCGACGGCCGGGTGCACCGGCCGGAGGATCACGCCGCGGTCTTCTCGCGGACCTGGCGCTGCGCGCGCCCGAGGAGCCCCGTCATGCCGCGGATGCGGAGCGGGCTCACGGCCTCCGTCAGCCCGATCGTGAGCGGATAGTCGGACGGCACGGCGAGCACCTCCTCGACGGTGAGCCCCGCGAGGCCCTGCACGAGGATCGACGCGAAGCCGCGCGTGGTCGGCGCCTCGCGCGGCGCCGTCGCGTGCAGGTGCACGATCCGGTCGTCGTCGACCTCCACGAAGATGTAGACCGGCGACTGGCACTCCTCGACGCGCTCGAGCAGATCCGGGTGGTCGGCGTAGCGCTCCGGGAGCTCCGGCAGCTCGTGCGAGAACTCCAGGAGCAGCTGCAGCCGGTCGGGCACCTCGAGGGCGAGGAAGTCGTCGCGGATCTCCGCGAGCTTCGCGGGCAGGGCGGCGCTCATGCCGTCACCGCCCCCGCGGCGACGCGGTCACTTCGCGGGGAGCTCGCCGGGCTCTGCGCCCTTGACGATCGGGACGCGCACAGCGCTGCCCCACTCGGTCCACGACCCGTCATAGTTGCGCACTCCCTCGAAGCCGAGAAGATGGGTGAGCACGAACCAGGTGTGGCTCGAGCGCTCGCCGATCCGGCAGTAGGCGATCACGCTATCACCGTCCTTGAGGCCGGCGCCGTCGCGGTAGATGGCGTCGAGCTCGTCCTTCGGCTTGAAGGAGCCGTCCTCCGCGACAGCCTTCGCCCACGGCACGTTCTGGGCCGTCGGGATGTGGCCGGCGCGCAGCGTGCCCTCCTCCGGGTAGGCCGGCGCGGTCGTGCGGTCGCCGACGTACTCCTCGGGGGAGCGGACGTCGATGAGCGGGTTGCCGAGGTGGGCGAGCACGTCCTCCTTGAAGGCGCGCACGGTGCTGTCGTCGCGCTCGACGACGGGGTAGTCGACGGGCTCGCGGACGGGCACCTCGGTCGTGTACGGGCGACCCTCGGCCTCCCATTTGGCGCGACCGCCGTCGAGGAGCCGCACGTCCTCGTGGCCGAAGAGCGTGAACACCCAGAGCGCGTACGCCGCCCACCAGTTGTTCTTGTCGCCGTAGATCACGACCGTGTCGTCGCGCTTGATGCCCTTGCCGCCGAGCAGCTTCGCGAAGCCCTCGCCGTCGAGGTAGTCGCGCAGCACCGGGTCGTTGAGGTCGGTGTGCCAGTCGATCTTGACGGCGCCCTCGATGTGCCCCGTCTCGTAGAGGAGCACGTCCTCGTCGGACTCGACGACCACGAGGCCGGGTTCGCCCAGGTGCTCGGCGAGCCAGTCGGTGCTCACGAGGCGCTCGGGGTGCGCGAACTGGGCGAATGCGGGGTTCGGGTCGGTCTCGACAGCCATGGCGGTATCTCCTTGCGGGGTAGGCTTTCCATTGTCCAGGGTAGGCATCCGCCTCCCTCGGCGCTGACGTGTCGTAAGAGTTCGACACACCGCGCCGCCCCCGTCACGGCCCGCGTGGCCAGCCGAAGGACCCGCATGCCGCAGCACCCCGCGTCGCTCCTCGACCGCGCGCCCGAGATGACGGGCGCCGAGATGGCGGCCGCGCTCGTGCCGCCGCGCCAGTTCGCCGAGGCGACACTCGAGAGCTATCGGCCGGATCCCGACTTCCCGTCGCAGGCGGAGGCGGTCGACAAGGTGCGCGCGTTCTCGGACGCGATGCGCGGCGGAGGCGGTGGAGGCCGCGGCCTCTTCGGGCGGCGCAAGGCACCCGAGGCGAAGCCCGGCATCTACCTCGACGGCGGTTTCGGCGTCGGCAAGACCCACCTGCTCGCGTCGCTGTGGCACACGGCGCCCGGCCGCAAGTACTTCGGCACGTTCATCGAGTACACGGCCCTCGTGGGCGCGCTCGGCTACGCGAACGCGGTCGCGCTCCTGCGCGGCGCCTCGCTCGTCGCGATCGACGAGTTCGAGCTCGACGACCCCGGCGACACGATGATGATGACGCGGCTGCTCGGCGAGCTCGCGGGCGACGGCACGCGCATCGCCGCGACCTCGAACACGCCGCCGAACGCCCTCGGTGAGGGGCGCTTCGCCGCCGTCGACTTCCTTCGCGAGATCCAGGCTCTCGCCGATCGTTTCGACATCATCCGCATCGACGGCCTCGACTACCGCCGCCGCGAGGTCGAGGGCCACGCCGCGGTGACCGAGCCGGATGCCATCGAGCCCGCTCTCGCCTCGCTCGGCGGCACGACGACCGTCGACGACTTCGACGCCCTCCTCGCGCATCTCGCGCGGGTGCACCCCTCGCGCTACGTGCGGATGGTCGATGGGCTCGCCGGGGTCGGTCTGCGCGGCGTGCGCACGCTCGCGGACCAGGCGGACGCCCTGCGCTTCGTCGCCTTCGTCGACCGCCTGTACGACGAGCAGGTGCGCGTCGTCGCCTCGGGCGTGCCGCTCGACGAGGTGTTCGGCGCCGAGATGATGGCGGGCGGCTACCGCAAGAAGTACCTGCGCGCCGTGTCGCGCCTCATCGCGCTGACGAGCTGAGCCGTGCGCGGCGGGCGACGACCGCCGTCGTGACGCCGCCGAGCACGATCGCGACGAGCGAGCCCGAGAGCACGCCGATCGTCGCATTGGCGACGAGCTCCGGCGAGCCGCGGAAGGCGAGCTCGCCCATCAGCAGGGAGATCGTGAAGCCGACGCCGCCGAGCGTCGCGACGACGAGCACCTCGGGGAGCCCGAGGGCGGCTCGTCGCTCGCCCGCGGGCATCATGGCGCGCGCGAGGAACGCACCTCCCGTGATGCCGAGCAGCTTGCCGAGCGGGAGCGCGATCACGATGCCCCAGAACAGCGGCTCGAGACCGCCGTCCCTCACCTCGGGCACGCGCACCATCGACGCGCTGAGCGCGAAGAGCGGCAGGATCAGCCCGTTGACGGTCGGCTCGAGGGCGTGGCGGACGCGGCCCGCGGGCTTCGGGGCGTAGACGAGCCCGAGGGCGACGCCCGCGATGGTCGCGTGCACGCCCGACTGCAGCACGAGCGCCCACGAGGCCACCCCCAGCAGCATGAGGAGGATGCCGCGCAGCGGCTGCGCGGGCGTGCGGCGGGCGCTCAGCCAGCCGAACGCCGCGATGAGCGGAACGGCGATCAGGAGCGGGAGCGGTTCGAGGTCGCGCGTGAAGAACACGGCGATGATGCCGATCGCGATGAGGTCGTCGAGCACCGCGAGCGCGAGCAGGAAGGCGCGGACGCGGCGGGGGAGTCCGCGGCCCAGGAGCGCCAGCACGCCGAGCGCGAACGCGATGTCCGTCGCGGTCGGGATGGGCCATCCGGCCGCCTCCGCGGGCTCCCGAACGATGAGGAGGAACACGATCGCGGGGACGACGACGCCGGCGGTCGCGGCGACGGCGGGCGCGAGCGCCTTGCGCGGGGTGTCGAGCTCGCCGTGGGTCAGCTCGTGGCGCAGCTCGATCGCCGCCACGAGGAAGAAGATCGCGAGCAGTGCGTCGGCGATCCAGTGGCCGATCGAGAGGTCGAGCACCGTGACGCCCGTGCTCGGATGCGCATCTCGGACGCTGATGATCGCTTCCCCCCAGGGGCTGTTGGCGAGCACGAGGCCGGCGGCGGCTGCGGCCGCGAGGACGAGCGCGGCGGCCCGTTCGGATCGGAAGAGCTGCACGGCACAAGCCTTTCATGCGTCTGCGGGGTCGTTTCGCGGGAAAGCGGCAGCGGCAGGAAACGTGATGTTTACATCCGCGCCGACGCCGTAACACTCGCGAAACCTCCCGCGCGTCGAACCGAAACGTCGCGCTCCCAAACTCTTCCCCGTACCCGAAGGATCCGGCGGCGCACACCTCGTCGGTCCGATGCAACGAGAGAGGTAACAACCACATGGATAGCGGCAACTTCGCCTGGTCCATCACAGCGACGGCACTCGTCCTGTTCATGACCCCCGGCGTCGCGTTCTTCTACGGCGGTCTGGTCAAGGCCAAGAGCGTCGTCAGCATGATGATGATGAGCTTCGGGGCCCTCGGCCTCGTGAGCGTCCTCTGGATCCTCTACGGATTCAACATGAGCGCGGGCGGCGGCACGTTCGCCTTCTCGGGCAACCCGTTCGACAACTTCGGGTTCGTGAACGGCGCCGACAGCACGACCCTCGTGGGCGCGACCTTCGGTGCGACCTTCGCGATCATCACCGTCGCGCTCATCTCGGGTGCGATCGCCGACCGCGCGAAGTTCGGCTCGTGGCTGATCTTCGCCGGCATCTGGGCGACGGTCGTCTACTTCCCGGTCGCGGCCTGGGTCTGGGGCGACGGCTGGATCCTCAACTGGGGTGACGAGACGGGCCTCCCGGGCGTCATCGACTACGCCGGTGGTACGGCCGTCCACATCAACGCGGGTGCCGCCGCCCTCGCGCTGGCTCTCGTGCTCGGCAAGCGCATCGGCTTCGCCAAGGGCATCCAGAAGCCGCACAACGTGCCGCTCACGCTTCTGGGCGCCTCGATCCTGTGGTTCGGCTGGTTCGGCTTCAACACCGGCGCCGAGGGCACCTTCGGCCTCCTCGGCCCGGAGAACGAGGCCGCGGGCCTCATCGTGATCAACACGCTCGGCGCGACCGCCGCGGCCGTGCTCGGCTGGCTGATCGTCGAGAAGCTCAAGGACGGCAAGGCGACCTCGGTCGGCGCCGGTTCGGGCGCCGTCGCGGGTCTCGTCGCGATCACCCCCTCCTGCGCGAACCTCGACCCGATCTGGGCCCTCGTGCTCGGTGTCGCCGCCGGTGCCCTCTGCGCCCTCGCGGTGGAGCTGAAGTTCAAGCTCGGCTTCGACGACTCGCTCGACGTGGTCGGCATCCACATGGTCGGCGGTCTCATCGGAACGCTGTACCTGGGCTTCTTCGCCATCGGCACGGGACTCGTCTTCTCGGGTGACTTCGGTCAGCTCGTGTCGCAGCTCGTCGCGGCCGTCGCCGTCATGCTCTACTCCTTCGTCGTGGCCTACATCGTCGGTTTCGCGATCGAGAAGACGATCGGCTTCCGTATCAAGAGCGAGGACGAGCTCGCCGGCGTCGACACGGTCGTGCACGGCGAGGAGGGCTACGTCCTGGCCGACTGATCGGCGACCTTCCAACCCGGCGCGGGGCGCCGTCTCCTCGGAGGCGGCGCCCCGTATCGTTGTGTCCACCCCACGCTCGACCCCCCGGAGGCGGTGTGCCCGAACTGCTCCTCGTCGCGGCTCTCGCGTGCGTCGTGATGTCCGCCGCCGTGCTGCGGATGCTGCGCCCGCCCCGGCTCGCGGCGAGCGTCATCCGCGCACTCGCGGCCGTCGCGGCGGCCTCCGGCGTCGCGGTCGGGCTCGGGGCGCTCACCGGGGCGGAGACGACGGCCTTCCTGCTCGCGTCGGCGTTCGCGGCCGCCCCCGTCGCCGTCCTGTTGGGCGGAGCCGCGGAGGAGACCGCGCCGGGGCGGCCCGCCGTCGCCTGGTTGCTCGTGCTCGTGTGGGCCGTCGTCGTGTTCCCCCTCGCGGCGGTCGTGCCGCCGCTGCTGCTGTCGGCGTGCGAGGTGTCCGAGTGCCGGGTGGAGGACTTCGGGGGCGCGCTCGCCCTGCTCGTGACGTCGGCGTCCGCGGTGCTGCCCGCGTGGCGCGCCCCGTCGTCGGGAGCGCGCGAGGGCTGGGGCGGGTTCGCGCTGCCCGCCGTCATCATCTGGCTGGCGGCTGCCGCATGGCTCGTGAGCCTCGAGGGCGTCGTCGACGCCTACACGCCGCGCATCCTCACCGCGGCGGTCCTCGCGCCGGCCGGGGGAGCGGCGGGCTGGCTGCTCGTCGACCTTCTCAAGGGCACGCCCCGGCATCCTGCGCGGTCGGCCGCGGACGGGCTCCTCGCGGGCCTCGTGGCGATCGTCCCGGGGGCAGCGGGGATCTCGTTCCCGTGGTCGCTCATCGTGGGCGTCCTGGCGGGTTCCGCTGCCGCCCTCGTGTACGGGTCCCGTCGGCTGTCGTCGGGCGGTCGTGCGGGCCACTGGGCGCTCGTCGTGCTCGCGTCGACCGCGATCGGCTACCTCGCGCCCGCGATCGCCGGCGACACGATCGGGTTCGTGTTCACGGGCCGGATCGCGGCGCTCGCGCCGCCTGTCGCGACGTTCGCCTCCGCGGCGGCGCTCGGCCTGCTCGCGAGCATCCCGAGCTGGCTGCTGGCCCGACACGCACGACGCGCGAGTCGCTGACAGCGGTTGCCCGGCGGAGCAAGGCGGAGCGCGGTGATGCGTTCGGCGAGCTGGATCCCCGGCGTCGGTGAGGGAGGGGGTCGCGCTCCTGAGGCGCGGGCGCTAGCTTCGCCCCATGACTGCTGCACCGCCGCCACCGGCCGGGTGGTACCCGGATCCGGGGCAGGTCGGCGTGTTGCGCTACTGGGACGGCGGAGCGTGGACGCAGCACCGGAGTCCGGCTCCTGTCGCTGCACCCTCGGCGACGGCGAGCTCTGGTTCCGGGGGGTCCGGGTGCCTGGTTGCATTCCTCGTGATCTTCGGCATCGTCGTGCTCATCGTCGCGGGCGTGGTGGTCGCGGGTGTCGTGTCGAGCGTGGGGCGGAGCACCGGCGCTGGTAGCAGCGGTGGCGGGGCGATATCGCACAGGGTCGAGTACCGGTTCTCCGGGACGGCGTACGGCGGGTCTGTCACCTACAGCACCCCGACGGGGCAGGAGCAGCGGGACATCGCGCTACCCGGCCGCGTCACGTACACGACCGGCAACTCGCTTCAGAGCTGGGTCTCGCTGATTCAGAACCTCGGTGCCTCCGGGTCGGTCACGTGCGCCATCATCGTTGACGGCAAGACGGTGGCGGAGAACACGAGCACGGCCGCGTATGGCATCGCGTCATGCGATGCGACCACGGGAGCGTACCAGATACGGTCGCGCAGCCGCCGGTGCCGCTTCCTCCATCCACGCCTCGGCTTCGCGCCTGGTGCCACGTCCGAACTCGTTCGTGGACCGGCCGCCAGGCGTCCTGGTCTGGACGCGCGCCGCGTCGATGTACGCCTGTACATAGGCGAGGAGTAATGGGCGGCGCGACCGAACTCCATGTACGCCGGACCCTGGCCCCGGAAGCGCAGTTAGGCGCGCCCGCCGACCGTTGTGCCGAGGATCGCCGCGACGTCCGCTGCGGTGAGCAGCGCCGAGGGCAGCCTGGTGGGGCTCTGCGCCCCGAGGTTCTGATTCGTTATGGGCGTCCTATGCCCCGTGGGTCTGACCGGGTGCGACCTCGCAATGATGAACGAGGTCAAGGTGGCTGTGCGTGGATCTGAGCAACTGTGGGTGGAGTATGGGGGCACGTCCTCCACGGCTCCGGGAGACTCCGGACGGGACGAGAAAACCCCCGGCGGACCGGGGGTTCCATGGTGGGCGATACCAGACTCGAACTGATGACCTCTTCCGTGTGAAGGAAGCGCGCTACCAACTGCGCCAATCGCCCGCGACGACCATCCTGCCATATCCGGAGGGGGTGTTTCGCACACTTCGCCCGGTCGCGACACATGAGCGTGTCCCGGTTTTGACCTCGCGCGAGAATCGGCTACAGTCGTTCACGCACACCGAAACGGTGAGCAACGCGGATGTAGCGCAGTTGGTAGCGCATCACCTTGCCAAGGTGAGGGTCGCGAGTTCGAGTCTCGTCATCCGCTCGAGTTAGGAGTCTCACGGTCCATCAGGACCGCACACCTGGTGGCGTGGCCGAGAGGCGAGGCAGCGGCCTGCAAAGCCGTATACACGGGTTCGAATCCCGTCGCCACCTCACTCACCGAAACCGAAGCGTAGGCCTCGGAAACGGGCGATTGGCGCAGCGGTAGCGCGCTTCCCTGACACGGAAGAGGTCACTGGTTCGATCCCAGTATCGCCCACCAGAAGTCCCCGCCGAGTCGGGGGCTTTCGTGTTTCCAGGGCCGATCAGCCCGCCGGCTCGCCGCCCCACCTCGACCGTCCGGCGCGAACCTGGGCCTCGGCATCGGTGTCCGCGTCGCGATCGGAGTCGGCCTGGGCCTCGCCTTCGGCAACATGGGGCTCGGGATCGGCGTGGGTGCCGCGGTCGGCATCGCGCTCGCGCTCGCGCTCGCGCTCGGCGGGGTGAAGCTCCCGCGCGACGAGGAGACCGCAGCGGAGGACACGGCCGGGGGAGAGGGCGATGCGCCGCCCTCGGACGCGTCGCCGGACGGAGACGCACCGCGCCACGACTAAAGTTGGGGGAATGAGCGCGCAGACCGGCTTCGACCTGTTCCCCGACCGCGCCGTCATCGCGATCCGCGTGAACGGCGAGCTCAAGGACAAGGCGACGACGGTCACGGAGACGGATGTCGTGGAGCCCGTCGAGGTGACCTCTCCGGACGGCCTCAACATCCTGCGCCACTCGACGGCGCACGTGCTCGCACAGGCGGTGCAGCGCATCAACCCCGAGGCCAAGCTCGGGATCGGCCCGCCCGTCACCGACGGCTTCTACTACGACTTCGACGTCGACACCCCCTTCACGCCCGAGGACCTCGCGGCGATCGAGAAGGAGATGGACCGCATCATCCGCTCGGGCCAGCGGTTTCAGCGGCGCGTCGTCACCGACGAGGAGGCGCGCGCCGAGCTCGCCGACGAGCCCTACAAGCTCGAGCTCATCGGCCTCAAGGGCTCCGCCGACGAAGGACAGGACGGCGAGAGCGTCGAGGTCGGCGGCGCCGAGCTGACGATCTACGACAACGTCGACCGTGAGGGCAACACCGTCTGGAAGGACCTCTGCCGCGGCCCCCACGTGCCCAACACGGGCGCGCTCGGCCACCACAAGCTCATGCGCAACGCCGCGGCCTACTGGCGCGGGTCGGAGAAGAACAAGCAGCTCCAGCGCATCTACGGCACGGCGTGGCCGACCAAGGACGAGCTGCGCGCCTACACGCAGCGCCTCGAGGAGGCCGCCAAGCGCGACCACCGCAAGCTCGGTGTCGAGCTCGACCTCTTCAGCTTCCCCGACGAGATCGGCTCGGGTCTCGCGGTGTTCCACCCCAAGGGCGGCATCATCCGCTACGAGATGGAGGAGTACCTGCGCAAGCAGCTCCTCAAGAACGGCTACGAGCTCGTCAACTCGCCCCACATCACGAAGGGTCAGCTCTTCGAGACGAGCGGTCACCTGCAGTGGTACAAGGACGGCATGTTCCCGGCCATGCACCTCGACGAGGAGACCGACGCCGAGGGCAACGTCACGAAGCAGGGCCAGGACTACTACCTGAAGCCCATGAACTGCCCCATGCACAACCTGATCTTCCGGGCGCGCGGACGCAGCTACCGCGAGCTGCCGCTGCGGCTCGCGGAGTTCGGCACCGTGTACCGCTACGAGAAGAGCGGCACCCTCTCCGGTCTCACGCGCGTGCGCGGCCTCACGCAGGACGACGCGCACGTCTATGTGACGCCCGACCAGGTGAAGGACGAGCTCACCCGCCAGCTCGAGTTCGTGCTCGAGACGCTGCGCGGCTACGGTCTCGACGACTTCTACCTCGAGCTCTCCACGAAGGACCCGGAGAAGTACGTCGGCTCCGACGAGCAGTGGGAGGAGGCGACCGAGACGCTCCGCGAGGTCGCGGTCGCCTCCGGCCTCGAGCTCGTGCCCGACCCGGGCGGCGCCGCGTTCTACGGCCCGAAGATCTCGGTTCAGGCGCGCGACGCGATCGGCCGCACCTGGCAGCTCTCGACCGTGCAGCTCGACTTCAACCAGCCCGAGCGCTTCGACCTCGAGTACACGGGACCGGACGGTAACAAGCATCAGCCGGTCATGATCCACCGTGCCCTCCTCGGCTCGATCGAGCGGTTCTTCGCGATCCTGCTCGAGCACTACGCCGGCGCGTTCCCCGCCTGGCTCTCGCCCGTGCAGGTGGTGGGCGTGCCCGTCGCGAACGAGTTCGCCGAGTACCTCGGCGGGGTGATCGACCAGCTCAAGGCCCAGGGCGTCCGTGCCGAGCTCGACGCGAGCGACGACCGCATGCAGAAGAAGATCCGCAACTGGACGACGCAGAAGGTGCCGTTCCAGCTCATCGCGGGCGGCCAGGACCGCGACGCGGGCACCGTGAGCTTCCGCTTCCGCGACGGCCGCCAGGACAACGGCGTGCCGATCGACGAGGCCGTCCGCCGCATCCGCGAGGCGATCGACACGCACGCGCAGGTCTGACCCTCGCGCATTCGGGGACGAGAGCATCGTGAACTTCACGGTGCCGAGCTTCATCTACGGCGGCGAGGTGTACGACCGGATCGGCGTCGTGTCGAACGGCTACGTCGTCGTCGGCGGGGGAGCCGCGGGCGACGTCGAATACGAGCCGCCCGCATCCTTCCCCGACCCCGCCACACCGAACAACGTCATCGCGCCGTTCTGGACGGACCTCAACCCGGCCGACGGCGGCGGCATCCGCGTCGGCAGGAGCGGTGTCAGCATCTCCGACGTCGACACGGATGCCGCGTACGTGCTGCGCACGAGCCCGCCGACCGCGGGCGGCGTGGTGAGCTTCGACTACACCGTCAAGGGGCTCCTGCGCGGCACGTGGTCGACCTCGGCCACCCTGCGCTCTGGCGCCATCAACACCTACCCGATCGAGGTGACGCAGATCACCGTGAAGTGAGCACGCCGCGGATGCCGGGCGACGCCGCGAGCGCGCCCGGCATCCGCGCGCGGGTAGCCTGGCGGTGATGACACGCGACTACGACGGCACCGAGTACCCCCAGGCCGAGCCGGCGAGCGACTTCGCGGGCATCCCGGACGGCTTCGGCCGGCTCTGGACGCCGCACCGCATCGCCTACATCGAGCAGGGGGGCGGCTCGCCGGGCGACGACTGCGTGTTCTGCACCGCCCCGACCCTCACCGACGAGCAGGGGCTAATCGTGCATCGCGGCGAGCTCGCCTACGCGCTGCTCAACCTCTTCCCGTACAACAGCGGCCACCTCCTGGTTGTGCCGTACCGCCATATTGCGACCTACGACGAGGCGGACGCGGCGGAGGTCGCGGAGATCGGCGCGATCACGCAGACCGCGATGCGCGTGATCCGTCGCACCTCGCGCGCCGACGGCTTCAACCTCGGCATGAACCAGGGGGCGATCGCGGGTGCCGGGATCGCCGCCCACCTGCACCAGCACGTCGTGCCGCGCTGGGCCACGGATGCCAACTTCTTCCCGATCGTGGCGCGCACCAAGGCGCTCCCGAAGCTCCTCGGCGAGGTGCGTCAGGAGATCGCCGACGCCTGGCCGAAGGCCTAGCGGAGCTTCCGCACCTCGAACTGCATGCGCGGGTTCGCGTAGTACTCCTGGGACTCGACGAGCTTGAGCTCGCGCTCGCCCGACTCGTAGGTCTCGCGCAGGAGGTCCCACACGCTCGACGTCGTGCGCGCGAGCGCATGGGCGGCATCGCCCGTTGCGAGGTAGTGCGCCGTGAACAGCGCGGCCGTCACGTCGCCCGAGCCGTTCGCCTTCATCGGCAGCAGCGGCGTCTGCACGATCCACGCCCCCGAGTCGTCGACGACCATCATCTCGATCGTGTCGGGCTCGCGGTCGGGGCGCTCGACGCTCGTCACGAGCACCGTGCGGGGGCCCATGGCGCGCGCGAGGTCGGCGGAGGCGAGGGTCGACTCGATCGTGTCGGGCTCGGTCTCGGTGAGGAAGCCGAGCTCGAACTGGTTCGGGGTGATGATGTCGGCCACCGGCACGACCTTCTCACGCAGCAGCACCGGGATCGCGGGCGCGACGAAGCAGCCCGACTTCGCGTTGCCCATGACGGGGTCGCACGCGTAGACGGCATCCGGGTTCGCGGCCTTCACCCGCGCGACGGCGTCGATGATGACATCGCCGATGCCCTCGGAGCCCTGGTAGCCCGACAGCACGGCGTCGATCGCGGGGAAGGCGCCGCGCTCCTCGATGCCGGTCACGACCTCGCGGACGTCCTCCGGCGGGATGAGCGGACCGCGCCACGCGCCGTACCCGGTGTGGTTCGAGAAGTTCACCGTGTAGACGGGGAGCACCTCGACGCCGATGCGCTGGAGGGGGAAGACGGCGGCCGAGTTGCCGACGTGGCCGTAGGCGACGGCCGACTGGATCGAGAGGATCTTCACCGTCCGATGATGCCACTGCGCAGCATGTGGCGATGTATGTCATCGTCAGCGGGCCGCGCGAACGGTCGCGGAATAGGATTCCCCACATGACCACCCCCGAACCCGGAACCTCCACCCCCGCCTCGCTCGGCACCGACCGCGTCAAGCGCGGGCTCGCCGAGATGCTCAAGGGCGGGGTGATCATGGACGTCGTCACCGCCGAGCAGGCGCGCATCGCGGAGGACGCGGGCGCCGTCGCCGTCATGGCCCTCGAGCGCGTGCCCGCCGACATCCGCGCCCAGGGCGGCGTGGCGCGCATGAGCGACCCCGACCTCATCGACGAGATCATCGCGTCGGTCTCGATCCCCGTCATGGCGAAGGCGCGCATCGGCCACTTCGTCGAGGCGCAGGTGCTGCAGGCGCTCGGCGTCGACTACATCGACGAGTCCGAGGTGCTCTCGCCCGCCGACTACGTGAACCACATCGACAAGTGGCAGTTCACGACGCCGTTCGTCTGCGGTGCCACCAACCTCGGCGAGGCGCTGCGCCGCATCACCGAGGGCGCGGCCATGATCCGCTCGAAGGGCGAGGCCGGCACGGGAGACGTGTCGGAGGCGACCAAGCACATCCGCACGATCACGAGCGAGATCAACGTGCTGCGCTCGAAGACGAAGGACGAGCTGTACGTCGCGGCCAAGGAGCTGCAGGCGCCCTACGAGCTCGTGGCCGAGATCGCCGAGACGGGCAAGCTGCCCGTGGTGCTGTTCACGGCCGGCGGCGTCGCCACCCCCGCGGATGCCGCGCTCATGATGCAGCTCGGTGCCGACGGCGTGTTCGTGGGCTCCGGCATCTTCAAGTCGGGCGAGCCCGCGAAGCGCGCCGCCGCGATCGTCAAGGCCGCGACCTTCTACGACGACCCGGCGGTCATCGCCGAGGCGTCGCGCGGGCTCGGCGAGGCCATGGTCGGCATCAACGTCGCCGACCTGCCCGCGCCGCACCGCCTCGCCGAGCGTGGCTGGTAAGCCCGGCGACGGTCTCCGGGTCGGCGTCCTCGCCCTCCAGGGCGATGTGCGCGAGCACCTCGCCGTGCTGCGCGAGCTCGGTGCGGACGCCGTGTCGGTCCGCCGCCCGCAGGAGCTCGACACGGTGGGGGGCCTCGTCATCCCCGGTGGCGAGTCGAGCGTCATCGACAAGCTGAGCCGCCTGTTCGGCATGGCCGCTCCGCTGCGCGCCCGGATCGCGGGCGGGATGCCCGTCTACGGCACATGCGCGGGGCTCATCATGCTCGCCGACACCGTGCTCGACGCGATCGCCGGCCAGCAGAGCCTCGGAGGGCTCGACGTCGCGGTGCGGCGCAATGCCTTCGGCAACCAGAACGACTCCTTCGAGACCGACCTCGCCATCCCCGAGCTCGGGGAGCCGCCCGTGCACGCGGTGTTCATCCGGGCCCCCGTCGTCGAGTCGGTGGGGGCCCGGGCGCGCGTGCTCGCGGCGCTCCCGGACGGCCGCGTCGTCGCCGTCGAGCAGGGCAACCTGCTCGGCACGTCGTTCCACCCCGAGGTCACGGGCGAGCACCGCTTCCACGCGCGCTTCCTCGAGCGGGTGCGCGCGACGTCCTGACCTCCCGGCGGAGCAGCCTCGCTGCCATGCTGGGCGCATGAAGCTCTACGCCGACTTCGCCCCGCGCCGCGTGCGGCAGATCGTCGCCGACCTCTCGGCGCTCGTCGTCATCGCGCTCGCGATCGCGGCGGGTGTCACGGTGCACGGCGTGATCGCCGCGTTCGGGGCGGCGTTCGGACGTCTCGAGGACGCGGGGACCGGCTTCCAGGACACGATGGGGGAGCTGGGGGAGTCGCTCAGCGGCGTGCCGCTCCTCGGCGACGGGGTGCGCGGGATCCTCGACTCCGCGGCCGGCGCGGGCGGATCGCTCGCGGACGCGGGGCGCACCGGGCAGGCGGTCATCGAGTCGATCGCCGTGGGCGCGGGCCTCGGCGTCGCCGCGCTGCCGATCGCGATCGTGCTGCTCGTGTGGCTGCTTCCGCGCGTCCGCTTCGTGCTCCGCGCACGCACGACCCGGGCCCTCTTCGCGCTGCAGGACGGCCCCTCGCTGCTCGCCCTGCGGGCGCTCGACGACGCCACGGCGAAGGAGCTCGCACGGATCTCGCCCCGGCCCGTGCGCGCCTGGCTCTCCCAGGACGCGGACGTCGTCCACCGCCTCGCCGAGCTCGAGGCGCGGGAGGCCGGCATCCGTCTGGAGGGACGCGGCGCGGGAGCGGGTGCGCAGCCCGCGTGATCCGCCGCGGCTAGACTGGCCCCCGCATTTCTTCGAGAGGAGCACCGTGAGCGGGCATTCCAAGTGGGCGACGACCAAGCACAAGAAGGCGGTCATCGACGCACGCCGCGCCAAGTCCTTCGCCAAGCTCATCAAGAACATCGAGGTGGCCGCGAAGCTCGGCGGTCCCGATCTGAACGGCAACCCGACGCTCTACGACGCCGTCCAGAAGGCCAAGAAGACCTCGGTCCCCAACGACAACATCGACCGCGCCATCAAGCGCGGCGCGGGCATCTCCGGCGAGGCCGTCGAGTACACCAACATCATGTACGAGGCGTACGGCCCGAACGGCGTCGCCCTCATGGTGGAGTGTCTGACCGACAACAAGAACCGCGCCGCCGCCGAGGTGCGCACCGCACTGAGCCGCAACGGCGGCACGCTCGCCGACCCCGGTTCGGTCGCCTACAACTTCAGCCGCAAGGGCGTCATCTCGATCACGAAGACCGAGGGTGTCACCGAGGACGCGATCCTCGAGGCGGTCATGGACGCGGGCGTCGAGGACGTCATCGACCAGGGCGGCGGCTTCGAGATCATCACGGAGCCGAGCGAGCTCGTCGCGGCCCGTCAGGCGCTCCAGGAGGCCGGCCTCGACTACGACTCGGCCGAGGCGGAGTTCGTGCCGAACCTCAAGGTCGAGATCGACGCCGAGACGGCGCGGAAGATCTTCCGCCTCATCGACGCCCTCGAGGACAGCGACGACGTGCAGAACGTCTTCAGCAACTTCGACATCCCGGCCGACGTCCAGGCCGAGCTCGACGCCGAGGACTGAGCTCATCGCGGGCCAGGCGCTGCGCGTGCTCGGGATCGACCCCGGGCTCACGCGGTGCGGTGTCGGCGTCGTGGACGTCCTGCCGGATCGGCGGGTCTCGCTCGTGTACGTCGGCGTCATCCGCACACCCGCGGACGCGGAGCTGCCCGCGCGGCTGCTCGCGGTGTCGGAGGGGATCGCGGCGGCGATCGCCGAGCACCGCCCGGATGCCGTGGCCGTCGAGCGCGTCTTCGCGCAGCAGAACCTGCGCACGGTGATGGGCACGGCGCAGGCGAGCGGGATCGCGGTGGCCAAGGCGGCCGAGGCCGGCCTGCAGGTGGCGCTCCACACGCCGAGCGAGGTGAAGGCGGCCATCACGGGCTACGGCTCGGCCGACAAGGCCCAGGTCGGGGCGATGGTGGCGCGCGTGCTCGGGCTCGCCGAGGTCCCGAAGCCCGCGGATGCCGCGGACGCGCTCGCGCTCGCCATCTGCCACGGCTGGCGCGGGGGAGCGACCGCGCGGGACGCGGGTGACGCGGGCGGACTGACCCCCGCGCAACGGGCGTGGCGTGACGCCGAGAAGTCGGCGGGCAAACGTAAGCTCTAGAACATGATTTCGAGTGTCCGCGGCACGGTCCTGCACGTCGCGGGCGGAAGCGCCGTCATCGAGGTCGGCGGCGTGGGCCTGCACGTGGCGCTCACCCCTGAGCACGCGCTCACCCTGCGCGTCGGCTCGGAGGCCTCCGTGCACACGGCGCTCATCGTCCGGGAGGACGAGCTGAGCCTCTACGGCTTCTCCACGCGCGAGCAGCTCGAGCTCTTCGAGCTGCTGCGCGGCGTCTCGGGCGTCGGGCCCAAGTCGGCGCAGGGCGTGCTCGCGCAGCTCAGCCCCGAGGAGATCGCGCGAGCCGTGGCCGACGAGGACGACGCGCCGTTCCGCCGCGTCTCCGGCATCGGCCCGAAGACCGCGAAGCTCATCACGGTGTCGCTCGCGGGCAAGGTGCTCCCGCCGAGCCCCGCGCGGCCGGGCGTCCCGGTCGTCGCGCCCGACGCGGATGTCGTGGCCGCGCTCGTGGGCCTCGGCTGGCCCGAGCGCACGGCCACCACGGCGGTCGAGGAGCTGCTCGCTGAGCTCGGCGACGGCGCACCCTCCGAGACGGCCGCCCTCCTGCGCCTCGCGCTCAGCCGCCTCGGTCCGCAGCGGGCGGGGGTGCGCGCGTGAGTGACCCCATCACCGCGCCGAACCCCGAGTCGGAGGCCGAGCTCGCCTTCGAAGGCGCCCTGCGGCCGCGCTCGCTCGGCGAGTTCGTCGGCCAGTCGAAGGCCCGCGGCCAGCTCGAGCTCCTCCTGCGCGCGGCCGAGCTCCAGCAGCGCACGCCCGACCACATCCTGCTCGCGGGCCCTCCCGGCCTCGGCAAGACGACGCTCGCGATGATCGTCGCCCACGAGGGCGGGCGTCCGCTGCGCATGTCGAGCGGCCCCGCCATCCAGCACGCGGGTGATCTCGCGGCGCTCCTGTCGAGCCTCGTGCCCGGCGAGGTGCTCTTCATCGACGAGATCCACCGCATGGCGCGCTCCGCCGAGGAGATGCTCTATCTCGCGATGGAGGATTTCCGTATCGACATCATGGTCGGTAAGGGCGCCGGCGCCACGAGCATCCCGCTCGACCTCGCGCCCTTCACCCTCGTGGGCGCCACGACCCGCTCGGGCCTGCTGCCGAACCCGCTGCGCGACCGCTTCGGCTTCACCGCGCACCTCGAGTTCTACGACGACGCCGAGCTCGATCAGGTGCTCGCGCGCGCCGCCCGCCTGCTGGGCCTCGACCTCGCGCCCGACGCGCGCGCGGAGATCGCCTCCCGCAGCCGCGGCACGCCCCGCATCGCCAACCGGCTGCTGCGCCGCGTGCGCGACTACGCGCTCGTGCATGAGCGGTCCGCCGACCACGCCGCCGTGCAGGCCGCCCTCGAGCTCTACGACGTCGACCCGCTCGGTCTCGACCGGCTCGACCGCGCGGTGCTCGACGCGATCCTCACGCGCTTCGACGGGGGACCGGTCGGCCTCTCGACCCTCGCGGTGTCCGTCGGCGAGGAGCCCGAGACGATCGAGTCGGTCGTCGAGCCGTTCCTCGTCCGCATCGGGATGATCACCCGCACGCCGCGGGGCCGCGTCGCCACGCCGCGGGCCTGGGATCACCTCGGCAAGCGCCCCGCGGGAGCCGCCCGCGCGGCCGCCCAGCCGCTCTTCGACGATGACGTATGATTCTCGGGGACCGCGAAGCCGCGCACCCGTAGGCTGAAACGCCGTTCCCCACTCATCCCGGAAGGCACCCTTCTCCCCATGGACTACACGCTGATCCTGCTCGCCGGCCTGCTGGTGGTGATGATCTTCTTCACGTGGCGCAGCTCGAAGAAGCGCAAGGCGGAGGCCGAGGCTCTTCAGACGAAGCTCGTCCCCGGCGCCGAGATCATGACGCAGCACGGCATCTTCGGCACGCTCGTGTCGATCGACGACGACACCAACGAGGCGATCATCGAGTCGACGCCCGGCACGAAGCTGCGCGTCCACCGCCAGACCATCGTGCGTGTCGTCGACGACGAGGCTCCCGTGAGCGAGGACGAGGTCGAGGGCGACGACGTCTCCGCCGAGGAGATCGCGTCCGACGTCGAGGCCGAGGCCGTCGACGCCACCGAGCCCGAGTTCGGCGAGCGCGTCGAGAAGCCGAAGCGCGCTCCGCGCCAGAAGCCGACCGAGACCGCCGAGTAAGCGGTGGCGGAACGTTCCACGCCGGTCCGGAAGGCCTGGCGCTCGCTCGGCTGGCTGGCCGGCATCATCGCGCTGCTCGTCGGCCTCAACGCGGCCGGCGCGCTGTGGTGGGGCTGGGGCTGGGCGCCGAAGCTCGCGCTCGACCTCGACGGCGGTACTCAGATCATCCTGACGCCGACCCTCGAGGACGGGCAGAGCGTCACCGACGAGCAGCTCAAGCAGTCGGTGCAGATCATCCGCGACCGCATCGACGCCGCGGGCGTCTCGGAGTCGGAGATCACCACCCAGGGCGGCGACAAGATCGTCATCTCGATCCCGGGCACGTCGCCCGATCAGGCGACCCTCGACCGCATCAAGCAGTCGGCGCGCATGGACTTCCGCCCCGTGCTGCTCGCGGGCGCCCCGACGGCCGCGACGGTCACCCCGACCGACGAGCCGACCGACGACTCCACGGCCGACCCCGACGCGACCGACGCCCCGGAGGAGCCGGAGGAGACCGCGACGCCCGAGCCGAGCGCGACTCCGACGGCGAAGCCCACCGACGGCTCCGACCTCGCGTGGGTCACGCCCGAGCTGCGTGAGGCGTACGACGCGTTCAGCTGCGACCAGCTCGACAGCGCGACCGCGAGTGCCGCCCCGGCGGCCGAGCCGCTCATCACGTGCGACCAGTTCTTCACCGAGAAGTACCTGCTCGGCCCCGTCGAGGTGCAGGGCAGCGACATCTCGGACGCGCAGGCCGGGGTCCGCACGACCTCGACCGGTGTCTCGACCGGCGAGTGGGTCGTCAACCTGACGTTCAACGGCGATGGCACGAAGGCGTTCGCCGACGTCACGAAGCGCCTCGTCAAGCTCGAGTCGCCGCGCGACCGCTTCGCCGTCGTGCTCGACGGCGCGGTGGTGCTCGCGCCGACCGCGAACGACCCCATCACCGACGGCCGCGCGCAGATCTCGGGCGGCTTTACGCAGGAGTCCTCGAAGGTCCTCGCCGACCAGCTCAAGTTCGGTGCGCTCCCCGTGGGCTTCACGGTCGAGTCGACCGACACCATCTCGGCCACCCTCGGTCAGACGCAGCTCCAGAGCGGTCTGATCGCGGGCCTCATCGGCCTCATCCTGGTGTTCGTCTACTCGCTGTTCCAGTACCGCCTGCTCGGCACGGTCACGATCGCCTCGCTCATCGTCGCGGGCATCATCACGTACTTCGTGGTGAACATCATGTCCTGGCGCGAGGGGTACCGTCTGTCGCTCGCCGGCATCGCGGGCCTTATCGTCGCGATCGGCTTCACGGCGGACTCGTTCATCGTCTACTTCGAGCGCATCCGCGACGAGCTCCGTGACGGCCGCGGTCTCGTCGGCGCCGTCGAGGCGGGCTGGAAGCGCGCCCTGCGCACGGTGCTCGCGGCGAAGAGCGTCAACCTGCTGTCCGCGGTCATCCTCTTCGTGCTCGCCGTCGGCAGCGTCCGCGGCTTCGCGCTCACGCTCGGCGTCACGACGATCATCGACGTCATCATCGTGATCCTCTTCACGCACCCGATGATGCAGCTGCTCGCGACGACCAAGTTCTTCGCGAGCGGGCATCCGGCGTCCGGTCTCGACCCGACGGCGCTCGGCGCCGTCTACCGCGGGCGTGCGGAGTTCCGCGTCTCGAAGGAGGCCCGCCGCGCCGGTGCGAGCCGCGAGGCGGAGCGCCGCCAGACGATCGCCGAGCGCAAGGCCGCGGAGCTCGCCGCAGCGTCGAACTCCGGCAAGAAGGACTCGACCGGGAAGAAGGAGGCACGCTGATGGCCGGCCCGTTCCAGCGACTCGGCAACGACCTCTATACCGGTGCGCGCAGCGTCGACTTCGTCGGCAAGCGCCGCATCTGGTTCGCGATCGCCGCCGTCCTCATGATCGCCTCGGTCGCCGTGCCTTTCGTGCGCGGCGGCGGCAACTTCCTCGAGGGGTTCAACTTCGGCATCGAGTTCCGCGGGGGATCGCAGTTCCTCGTCTCGGAGATCCCGGCCGAGAACCGCGACCCGATCGACATCACGCTCGCCGAAGAGGCGGTGCACGAGGTCGTGCCGGATGCCGTCGTGCGCGTCAGCATGGTCGGCGACAGCGGTGTTCGCGTGCAGACCGACCAGCTCGACGATCAGGACACGCGCGACGTCACGGCGCACCTCCAGGACGCCTACGGCACGGACTCCGTCTCGGCGTCGTTCATCGGCGCGACCTGGGGCGAGGACATCACCGAGAGCGCCCTTCGCGCCCTCGTGGTGTTCATCGTGCTCGCGCTCGTGTTCATGGCGCTGTACTTCCGCACCTGGAAGATGTCGGTCGCCGCGATCCTCAAGCTCCTGCACGACCTCATCATCAGCGTCGGCATCTACGCGGCGACGGGCTGGGAGATCACGCCCGCCGCGGTCATCGGCTTCCTCACGATCCTCGGCTACTCGCTGTACGACACGGTCGTCGTGTTCGACAAGATCCGCGAGAACACGGCCGAGCTCGGCGAGGACTCGCCGCGCACCTTCGGCGAGGCGGTCAACCTCGCGGTCAACCAGACGCTCGTCCGGTCGATCAACACGGGTGTCGTGGCGGCGCTGCCGGTCGCGGCGATCCTCTTCATCGGTGCGTTCGTGCTCGGCGCCGACACCCTGCGCGACATCTCGCTCGCGCTGCTCGTCGGCACCATCGCGGGCACGTACTCGACGCCCGCGTTCGGCGCGCCGCTGTACTCGGTGTTCCGTGAGCGCGAGCCGGAGATCGCCAAGCGCGACAAGCGCGTGCTGCAGCGTCGCGGCGAGCTCCAGGCGGCCTGAGCCGGTGACGATCACGTGCGCCTTCTAGAATCTGAGTTCCAGGAGGACGCGCGATGAGCACCGAGACGCAGAACACGGCGTCGCGGCGCGCCCTGCTCCCGCGGCTGTTCTCGCGGTCGCAGCCGACAGGCGCCGTCGACCGTCTGTACAAGACGGTGCGCTCGCACCACCCGAAGGCCGACATCGCGCTCATCGAGCGCGCGTACACGGCTGCGGAGCGCGCGCACGACGGCCAGAAGCGGCGCAGCGGCGAGCCGTACATCACGCATCCGGTCGCGGTCGCCCAGATCCTCGCGGAGCTGGGCATCGGACCGAAGACGATCGCGGCCGCGCTCCTGCACGACACCGTCGAGGACACCGACTACACGCTCGACATGCTGCGGGCCGACTTCGGCGACGAGATCGCGATGCTCGTCGACGGCGTCACGAAGCTCGACAAGCTCAAGTACGGCGACTCGGCGCAGGCCGAGACGGTGCGCAAGATGGTCGTCGCGATGTCGAAGGACATCCGCGTGCTCATCATCAAGCTCGCCGACCGTCTGCACAACGCGCGCACGTGGGGCTTCGTGCCGCAGGAGTCGGCGGCGCGCAAGGCGCAGGAGACGCTCGAGATCTACGCGCCCCTCGCGCACCGCCTCGGCATCCAGACCATCAAGTGGGAGCTCGAGGACCTGAGCTTCGCGGTGCTCTACCCGAAGCTGTACGTCGAGATCGAGAGCCTCGTGCGCGACCGCACGCCGCAGCGCGAGCAGTTCGTGCAGCAGGTCATCGACGCCGTCACGGAGGACCTGCGCGCCTCGAAGATCAAGGGCCAGGTCGTCGGGCGCCCCAAGCAGTACTACTCGATCTACCAGAAGATGGTGCTGCGCGGCCGCGAGTTCGACGAGATCTACGACCTCGTCGGCATCCGCGTGCTCGTCGGATCGATCCGCGACTGCTACGCCGTGCTCGGCGCCATCCACGCGCGGTGGAACCCGATCCCCGGCCGCTTCAAGGACTACATCGCGACGCCGAAGTTCAACCTGTACCAGTCGCTGCACACGACGGTCATCGGGCCGAAGGGGCGTGCGGTCGAGATCCAGATCCGCACGCACGAGATGCACGAGCGCGCCGAGTACGGTGTCGCCGCGCACTGGGCCTACAAGGAGCGGATGGCCTCCGGACGCTCGGATGCGGCCGCCGACCGCTCGGGCACCGAGATGGCGTGGCTCGCCCACATCAGCGACTGGCAGGCGGAGACGTCGGATCCGGGGGAGTTCCTCGACAACCTGCGGTTCGAGATCGGCGCGAAGGAGGTCTACGTCTTCACTCCCCAGGGCAAGGTCATCGGCCTTCCCTCCGGCGCGACCCCTGTCGACTTCGCGTTCGCCGTCCACACCGAGATCGGCTACCGCACGATGGGCGCGAAGGTGAACGGCCGTCTCGTGCCGCTCGAGTCGACGCTCAACTCCGGCGACGTCGTCGAGATCTTCACCTCGAAGAACCCGGATGCCGGCCCGAGCCAGGACTGGCTCAACTTCGTCAAGTCGGCGCGGGCGCGCAACAAGATCCGCGGCTGGTTCACGAAGGAGCGCCGAGAGGAGGCGATCGAGCAGGGCAAGGAGTCGATCGCGCGCGCCATGCGCAAGCAGAACCTCCCGCTGCAGAAGCTCATGAGCCAGGACGTCGTCACGGCCGTCGCGGCGCAGATGCGCTACGACGGGGTCGAGGCGCTGTACGCGGCCGTCGGCGAGGGCCACGTGTCGACGCAGTCGGTCATCGAGAAGGTGCTCGCCTCGCTCCAGGCCGAGGTCGAGACCGAGGAGGAGACCCTCACCTTCACCCCGAGGTCGCGGGGTCGGGCGCTGCGTCCGAGCGACTCCGGCGTGCTCGTGCGCGGCGCGCCCGACATCCTCGTGAAGCTCGCGAAGTGCTGCACGCCCGTCCCGGGCGACGAGATCGTCGGCTTCGTCACGCGCGGCGCCGGGGTCTCGGTGCACCGCTCCGACTGCGTCAACGTGAAGACGCTCCTGTCGCAGCCCGACCGGATGATCGACGTGCAGTGGGCGCCGACGTCGTCGAGCCTCTTCCTCGTGCAGATCCAGGTCGAGGCGCTCGACCGGGCGGGCCTGCTCTCGGACATCACGCGTGTGCTCTCGGAGCACCACGTGAACATCCTGTCGGCCAACGTGTCGACCTCGAGCGATCGCCTCGCGATCAGCCGGTACGTGTTCGAGATGGGCGACACCGTGCATCTCGACCGCCTGCTGAACGCGGTGCGGCGCATCGACGCCGTCTACGACGTCTACCGCGTCAACTCCGGCTGAGCGCGGCCGCGAGCCGACGCGCCGCCTCGCGCTTGCCGTGCAGGTTGCGTCCGCGCTCCATCGCGCCGAGCGCGTCCCGGAGGCCGAATCCGCCGACGCGCGCGAGCGTGCGCACTGTGTCGTGCTCGGCCTCCGTGAAGCATGCACGGAAGCGCGCGAGGTCGACGGCCGTGCGAAGCGGCGAGGTCACGCCGACGACCCCGAAGCGCACGACGTCGCCCGCGCGCAGCACGCTCTCGGTGACGCGGATGCGCTCACCTGCCCGGGGCCGCCAGCGGGCGCCGATGTCGACGAGGAACTCGGGTGCGTCCGGGGGCCCGGGGGCCGCACGCCAGACCCACGCGGCCGTGCCGAACGCCGCGACGAGCCGCGTCGACCTCCCGCCGAGCGCGGCGGAGGCGCGCGCGGCCGTCGACGGGGCGACGGCGATCGGCAGGTAGGCCCCCGCCAGCCGATAGCACTCGCCGTCGAGGACGGCGGCCTGCAGCTCGGCGTCGGCGAGGCCGTCGATCACGGGGAAGGGCGTCACGGACACCAGCGTGCGGCACGGACCGCCCCCGCGCAGAGGATCTCAGCGGATCTGTGCGGAACCGTCCCTGTGGGAAACGCGACCCGGGGGAGTGATCAGCCGAGCGCCGACAGCCAGGCGCGCTTCGCCTTCAGCTCCTCCTCGGCCTTCTCGATCCGGCGCTTGTCGCCGGCCTCCTTGGCCTCGGCGAGCTCCTGCTCGGCCTTCGCGATCGCCTGCTCGAGCTGGGCGGTGAAGCCCTCCGCGCGCGCCTGCTTCTCGGGGTTCGAGCGGTTCCAGTGCTCGTCCTCGAGCTTGCGCACCGCGGCTTCGATCCTGCGGAGGCGGTCCTCGACGACGCGCACCTGATTGCGCGGCACCTTGCCGATCTCATCCCAGCGGCGCTGGATGTCGGTGAGGGTGGCACGGGCCGCGACGCGGTCGGTAGCCGTGAGGAGCGGCTCGGCCTCGTCGAGCAGGGCGAGCTTCTTCTGCAGGTTCTCGCCGTACTCGGCGTTCTCGAGGGCGTCCGCCTCGGCCTTCGCGCCGTAGAGCACGTCTCCGGCGGCCTTGAACCTCGCCCACAGCGCGTCGTCGGCCTTCTTGCCGGCGCGACCGGCGGCCTTCCAGTCATCGAGCAGCCGTCGGTACTCGGGGATGCCCGCCGCGCCCTTCTCGGCGAGCGCCTCGGCCTTCTCGACGAGCGCCTGCTTGCGGGCGCGGGCCTCGCGGTGCACCGAGTCGAGCTCGGCGAAGAACGCCTTGCGTGCGCTCTCGATCGTCGAGCGGGCGGTGCGGAACCGCTTCCAGAGCTCGTCGCCGTCCTTCTTCGGGATGCGGGGACCGCTGTGCTGCGCGGCCTGCCAGCGCGCGAAGAGCGCGTCGAGCTCGGCCGAGACCTGCTTCCACTGCGCCTTGGAGAGGTCCTGCGCGGCGAGGGCCTCGGCCTGCGCGACGATGCCCTCGCGCTCGGCGACGGCATCCGCGATGGCCTGCTGCGCCTCGGCGCTCTGCTTCTCGGCGGCCTCGCCGAGGGTCTCCTGCAGCTTCGCGAGCCGGTCCGAGAGGCTCTGGAGGTCGCCGACGGCGTTCGCCTCGGGGATCTGCGGCGCGAGGGCCGCGACGGCCTTCGCGACGTCCTGGGCGGGCGCACCGCCACGCAGACGCTGCTCGAGCAGGGCCACCTGCCCCTCGAGCTCGGCGAACTTGCGCTCGTAGTACGCGAGCGCCTCCTCGGGCGTGGCGTCCGGATACTGGCCGACGGCCCGTTCGCCGGCGGCTCCCCGGACGTACACCGTGCCGTCGTCGTCGACGCGGCCCCAGGGGGCCGTCTGCTCGTCGCTCACTGGATCTCCTGATCTCGCCTCGTTGCCGATGCCTCTTACCGGCCCGTGACAGCCTATTGCAGCGTCACCCGCGTGATGGAGGTCGGAATCGCGGGGCGGCCCGTTCCGTCCACGCCGACGGTCTCCTCGTCGACGCCCGCCGAGGTGATCTTGGCGATGAGGTCCTCGAGCCCGCTCGTGACCTTGCCGACGACCGTGTAGCCGCCCGCGGGGTCGGCGGGGAGGGTCGTGTCCGCGGTGACGATGAAGAACTGGTGCCCGTTGCTGTACGCGTCGCCCGAGGCGCGCGCCATGGCGATCGTGCCGGCGGGGTAGAGGTCGTCGGCCGGAGCGTTCTCGATCGGGCCGTAGGCGAAGGCGGGGTCGCCCGCACCGGTGCCGTCGAGCGAGCCGCACTGCAGGAAGGAGAAGCCCTCGCTCACCGAGAGGCGGTGGCAGGTCTTGTCCTCGTAGTAGCCGGCGTCGACGTCCTGGACCCAGCCGGCGACGGCCTGCGGGGCCTTCGTGCCGTCGAGCTCGATGCCGAGGACGACGTCCTCGTTGAGCACGAGCTCGCCCGTCCACAGCCGGTCCTCCGCGAGCGACGGGTCGGGCGCACCCACGTTCTGATCGGTCTGCGGAGTCTCGCTCGGTGCGGCGGTCGGCTCGGGCTCGGGAGCGCCGGGGCCCGCGGTGAAGTAGACCACCTGGGCGGTCACGGCGAGGGCCGCGATCACGAGACCGCCGACGATCGCGAGGATGTTGTCGCGGCGACGGCGGGCGATCCGCCGCTCGTGCACCTCCTGACGAGCCTGGTAGGCCCGGAGGCGCTCCCGCGCCTCGCGCTGCTCGCGCTGCTGCCGACTCGATGCCACTCGCGGTCCTCTCCGACGGGTCGGGCCGCATCCGGCGCGGCCCACCGTGAACTCTAACGAGAGCCCCCGGGGCCTCCAAACCGGCGCGGCGGCGCGCGTCGGGCCCCGCGGTTAGCATGAGCGCATGACCGGCCAGCAGGGACTCCGCACGGGGTCGACCCCTCTGGCCGTGCGGATGCGGCCCACCTCGCTCGACGAGGTCGCCGGCCAGCGGCACCTCCTCACGCCCGGATCGCCCCTCGTCAACCTCGCGCGCGACGCGACGGACGAGTCGGGGTCGGTCTCCGTCATCCTGTGGGGCCCGCCCGGCACGGGCAAGACCACGCTCGCCCAGGCGATCGCGCGCAGCTCCGGGCGTCGCTTCGTCGAGCTCTCCGCCGTGACGGCGGGCGTCAAGGACGTGCGCCAGGTCATGGACGAGGCGCGCTCCACGCGCGACCTGTACGGCATCTCGACCGTGCTCTTCCTCGACGAGATCCACCGCTTCACGAAGGCCCAGCAGGACGCGCTGCTCCCGGGCGTCGAGAACGGCTGGGTCATCCTCGTCGCCGCCACGACCGAGAACCCCTCGTTCTCGGTCATCGCGCCGCTGCTGTCGCGGTCGCTCCTGCTCACACTCGAGCCGCTCTCCGACGACGACCTCGGCATGCTCGTCGACCGGGCCGTCGCCGACCCGCGCGGGCTCTCGGGCGCCGTCACCCTCACCGACGAGGCGCGCGCCGCGATCGTGCGGCTCGCCTCGGGCGACGCGCGCCGTGCGCTCACCGCGCTCGAGGCGGCGGCGATCGTCGCCGCGGCCCCCGACACGGCCGCTGAGGGTGAGACTCCCGAGATCACGGCCGAGATCGTCGCCGCGACGGTCGACCGCGCGCTCCTGCGCTACGACCGCCAGGGAGACGAGCACTACGACGTCATCAGCGCGTTCATCAAATCGATCCGCGGCTCCGACGTCGACGCCGCGCTCCATTACCTCGCGCGCATGATCGAGGCGGGCGAGGACCCGCGGTTCATCGCGCGGCGCATCATGATCTCGGCCGCCGAGGACATCGGCATGGCCGACCCGCAGGCGCTCACGGTCGCCGTCTCGGCCGCCGAGGGCGTGCAGCTCATCGGCATGCCCGAGGGCCGCATCCTGCTCGCCGAGGCGGTCGTCTACCTCGCGACGGCCCCCAAGTCGAACGCGTCGTACCTCGGCATCGACAAGGCGATCGCGGACGTGCGGGCCGGCCGTATCGGCCGCGTGCCGGTGCACCTGCGCGACGCGCACTACCCGGGGGCCAAGCGGCTCGGTCACGGGAAGGGCTACAAGTACGCGCACGACGCCCCGTACGGCGTCGCCGAGCAGCAGTACCTGCCGGACGAGCTGCGCGGCACGCGCTACTACACGCCCACCGGCAACGGCTACGAGCGCGAGCTCGGAGTGCGCCTCGAGCGGCTGCGGGCCCTGCTGACGGGCAAGCCGCTGCCGAAGCGCGAGGAGAACGCGGGGGAGTAGCCCCCTTCTGGTAAGCTGTCACGGTTCAGTTCTGAACACATCCCACCTCTCAGTTCCGCCGGTCGCGTCGACGTGCGCCCGGGACGCCGGACGGAGGGATGCACGTCTGTGAGCCGTGAAAGCCGCGGCCACGTGTTGGAAGGACATCCATGACCACCAAGGCTCAGGACCGTCGCAAGGTCCGCCTGTCCCGTGCGCTCGGCATCCCGCTGACGCCCAAGGCCGCCCGCTACCTTGAGAAGCGCCCCTACGCGCCGGGTGAGCACGGCCGCACCAAGCGCAAGGCTGACAGCGACTACGCCGTCCGTCTGCGCGAGAAGCAGCGTCTGCGCGAGCAGTACGGCATCCGCGAGAAGCAGCTGCGCATCGTCTTCAACGAGGCCCGTCGCACCCAGGGCCTCACCGGTGAGAACCTCGTCGAGCTGCTCGAGATGCGTCTCGACGCCCTCGTGCTGCGTGCCGGCTTCGCCCGCACCACCGCGCAGGCCCGCCAGTTCGTCGTGCACCGCCACATCCTCGTCGACGGCAAGATCGTCGACCGCCCGTCGTTCCGCGTGAAGCCGGGTCAGCTCATCCACGTCAAGGAGCGCTCCGAGTCGCTCGAGCCGTTCCAGGTCGCCGCCGCCGGTGGTCACGTGGACGTGCTCCCCAAGACCCCGGGCTACCTCGAGGTCGAGCTCGACAAGCTCCAGGCCCGTCTCGTGCGTCGCCCGAAGCGCGCCGAGGTCCCCGTGACCTGCGACGTGCAGCTCGTCGTCGAGTACTACGCGGCCCGCTAAGCGGGACGCGTAGTACGGCACGGCGGATTACCGCCGTGCCAGACAGCACAGCTACGCGGCGCGCAAACAAGCACAGGATGCCCCGGGACCCGGTCCCGGGGCATTCCGCTTTCTCCCGGACCGACCATCGCATCCGCGTCGGCCACCAAACGCCCACCGCGAGAACGGCATAGGCTAGGGGAGTTGCGCGGCATCCGCCGCTCGACGCCCGCGAACGAGAAGTGAGGAACACGATGAAGGGTGCACTGCTTCTGATCGCCGGAGTCGCCATCGGCTTCGTCGTCGCACACGAGGTCGCGAAGACCCCCCAGGGCAAGCAGTTCTTCGACGAGGTCGACCACAAGGCCCGCGAGTTCGGCGACGCCGTCGTGCAGGGCTACAAGGCCCGTGAGGCGGAGCTCAAGCAGGCCGTCGCGAACGCGCAGGACGCGATTGACGACCTCGCCCAGCGCGCCAAGTCCTGATCCCACCCGCCGTCGGGCCGGCGGCCCGCAGGGCCCGTCCCGACGGGTCACCTATACGGAGTACCTGTGCAGACCGCTGAGATCCAACGTCGCTGGCTGACCTTCTTCGGCGACCGTGGCCACACCGTCGTCCCGTCGGCCTCGCTCGTCACGGACGACCCGACGCTGCTCTTCACGGTCGCCGGCATGGTGCCCTTCATCCCGTACTTCACGGGTGTCGTCCCGGCGCCGTTCCCGCGTGCCACGAGCGTGCAGAAGTGCATCCGCACGCTCGACATCGAGGAGGTCGGCAAGACCACCCGACACGGCACGTTCTTCCAGATGAACGGCAACTTCTCCTTCGGCGATTACTTCAAGGAGGGGGCGATCTCCTACGCCTGGGAGCTGCTGACGACGTCGGAGTCGGACGGCGGCCTCGGTTTCGAGGAGCGCGACCTCTGGGTCACCGTGTACGAGGACGATGACGAGGCGATCGACCTCTGGAAGCGCGTCGCGGGTCTCCCGGAGCACCGCATCCAGCGCCTCGGCAAGGCCGACAACTACTGGCACACGGGCCAGCCCGGCCCCGGCGGCCCCTGCTCGGAGATCTACTTCGATCGCGGCCCCGAGTACGGCGCGGACGGCGGCCCCGCGGTCGACGACACGCGGTACCTCGAGATCTGGAACCTCGTCTTCATGCAGTACCTCCTCAAGGAGGTGCGCTCGAAGACCGACTTCGACATCGCCGGCGAGCTGCCGAAGAAGAACATCGACACCGGCATGGGCATGGAGCGCGTCGCCTTCCTCAAGCAGGGCGTCGACAACATGTACGAGATCGACCAGGTGCGCCCGGTGCTCGACATGGCGGCCGAGCTGTCGGGGCGCCGCTACGGCGCGGACCACGACGACGACGTGCGCATGCGCGTCATCGCCGACCACGTGCGCTCCGGCCTCATGCTCATGACCGACGGCGTCTCGCCGTCGAACGAGGGCCGCGGCTACATCCTGCGGCGCCTGCTGCGCCGCGTCGTGCGCGCGATGCGCCTGCTGGGCGTCGACGCGCCGAGCTTCGCGGAGCTCTTCGACGCCTCGCGTCTCGCGATGCGCGACGCGTACCCGGAGGTCGACGCCGAGTGGGAGCGCACCTCGCGGCTCGCCCTCGGCGAGGAGGAGACCTTCCTGCGCACCCTCGCCTCCGGCACGACGATCCTCGACGTCGCCGTCGCCGACACGAAGAAGGCGGGCGGCGACAAGCTCTCCGGCGACACGGCGTTCCTCCTGCACGACACCTTCGGCTTCCCCATCGACCTCACGCTCGAGGTCGCGGAGGAGGCCGGGCTCTCGGTCGACCGTTCGGCGTTCGACGCCCTCATGGCCGAGCAGCGCGCCCGCGCGAAGGCCGACGCGAAGTCGAAGAAGGCCGGCATCGCCGACCTCTCGGTGTACTCCGAGCTGCGGGCCCTCGGCGAGACGGTCTTCACGGGGTACGACTACCTCGAGACCGACTCGCGCATCCTGGGCCTCATCAAGGACGGGGTCTCGGTCTCCTCGGCCCGCGCGGGCGAGACCGTCGAGGTCATCCTCGCCGAGACCGCGCTCTACGCGGAGTCCGGCGGTCAGGCCGCCGACAAGGGCTCGATCGTGGGCGACGGGTTCGATCTCGAGGTGCTCGACGTGCAGCGCCCCGTCAAGGGGCTCGTGAGCCACACCGTCACGGTGCGGACGGGCGAGGTCGGCGTCGGCCAGTCCGCGACCTCGGTCGTCGACCGCGAGTACCGCCACTCGGCAGCGCAGGCGCACTCGGCCACCCACCTCGTGCACGCCGCGCTCCGCCAGACCCTCGGCCAGGATGCCCACCAGTCGGGTTCGTTCAACAAGGCCGGCTACATGCGTCTCGACTTCTCGTGGAACCAGGCGCTCAGCCCCGAGACCCGCAGCGAGATCGAGGAGATCGCCAACAACGCGGTGCGTGACAACCTCGAGGTCGTCACCCGCATCCTGCCGCTCGACGAGGCGCGCAAGGCCGGTGCGATGGCGCTCTTCGGCGAGAAGTACGGCGACACCGTGCGCATGGTCGACATCGGCGGGCCGTGGTCCCGCGAGCTGTGCGCCGGGACGCACGTGCGCACCTCCGCGGAGGTCGGGCTCGTCAACCTCGTGTCGGAGTCGAGTGTGGGTTCGTCGAACCGCCGCGTGGAGGCCCTCGTCGGTCTCGACGCGTTCCGCGACCTCGCGGCCGAGCGCGCGATCGTGAGCCAGCTCACGGCGAGCCTCAAGACCCCGCGCGAGCAGCTCCCCGACCGCATCGCCGACCTCGTGGCCCAGCTCAAGGCGGCCGAGAAGAAGATCGCCGCGTTCGAGGCGAGCAAGCTCCAGGGTCGCGTGCCCGAGCTCGCGCAGGCGGCGAAGCGCGTCGGCGACGTGCTCGCGGTGATCGAGGATCTCGGCGACATGGCCTCGGTCGACGAGCTCCGCAAGCTCGTGACCGCGGTGCGCGAGCGCCTGCAGTCCGAGGCGGCTGTCGTCGCCCTCGCGGCGCGCGTCGACGGCAAGCCGTCGGTCATCGTCGCGACGACCGCGGGCGCGCGCGACGCCGGGGTGAAGGCCGGCCCGCTCGCGAAGGGCGCCGCGTCGGTGCTCGGCGGCGGAGGAGGCGGCAAGGACGACATGGCCCAGGGCGGCGGTTCCGACGCGTCGGCGCTCCCGGCGGCGCTCGAGAGCATCCGCTCGGCGCTTCTCGGCTGATGCGTCGCGGCGTCCGGATCGGCGTCGACGTCGGCCGGGCCCGCGTCGGGGTGGCGCGCTGCGACCCCGACGGGCTCCTCGCGACACCCGTGGAGACCCTCCCGCGCGACGACCGCACCGTGGCATCCGTGCTCGCGCACGCGGCCGAGCTCGAGGCGATCGAGATCGTCGTCGGGCTGCCGCTCTCGTTGAGCGGCGCGGACACCCCGTCGACCGCGGACGCGCGCGATTTCGCGGCCGCGCTGGCGGCCGCGAGCGAGACGCCCGTCCGGCTCGTCGACGAGCGCATGAGCACCGTCACGGCGCAGCGTCAGCTGCACGCGACAGGCCGCAAGACCAAGGGCTCGCGCGCCGTCGTGGATCAGGTGGCCGCTGTTATCATCCTGCAGAACGCCCTCGACTCCGAGCGGATGTCGGATCGTGCCCCCGGATCCGTCGTCCCCCGATGAAGGACCCTTGAACGTGGCCTCTGAACCGAGCTGGGACGACATCTTCGGCCCCGGATCGACGAACCCGCCGGCGCCCGCACCGACGTCGTCCGCTTCCTCTCCGACGGCGCCTGTCACGGCCGGCACGGCGCAGCAGCCGCTGTCGCGCCGTGCGCTCCGCGAGGCCTCGAACGGCAGGGCCGGATCGCGCCCGCGCTCGAAGCGCACGCGTCGCGGCCGCGGCCCGTGGGGCTGGATCATCGCCGTGCTCGTCGTGCTCGGCCTGCTCATCGCGGGCGGTGTGTACGTCTGGAACACCTACGGCGAGAAGATCCAGGACGTGCTCGGCATCGCCCCGCCCAACGACTACGAGGGCGAGGGCAACGGCGAGGAGGTGACGATCGTCATCGAACCCGGCGACATCGGCTCGGACGTCGCCACCAAGCTCGAGCGCGCGGGCGTCACCAAGACCTTCGATGCGTTCTACAAGCTGCTGCTCGCGGACTCGAGCATCACCTTCGAGCCGGGCAACTACCGGCTGCAGAAGGAGATGAGCGCAGCCGCGGCGCTGCGGGCCCTCCAGGACCCGGCGAACCGGATCATCAACCGCGTCACCATCCCCGAGGGGGTGAGCGCCGCGACGGCCCTCGAGCTCATCGCCGCCGCCACGGAGATCCCGCTCGAGGAGCTTCAGGCGGAGGCCGCGAACTTCACGCAGTTCGGCATCCCCGCGAACTCGCCGAGCATCGAGGGCTGGCTGTTCCCCGCGACGTACCAGTTCGATCCGGGCATGACCGCGAACGCGGCGGTCAAGATGCTCGTCGACCAGATGTTCGCGACCCTCGACGCCGCGGGCGTCGCCCCCGAGCGTCGCTTCACGGTGCTCACGATGGCGTCGATCGTTCAGCGCGAGTCCGGCCCGAACCTCGAGGACATGCCGAAGATCGCGCGCGTGTTCTACAACCGGATCGACCGCGGCATGCTCCTGCAGTCGGACGCGACCGTGCACTACGGCCTCGGCGACATGTCGAGCGTGTGGACCTCGCCCGAGGAGCGCGCGGACGCCTCGAACCCGTACAACACCTACGCCAACCCCGGGCTGCCGATCGGGCCGATCGGACTCCCGGGCGCCGACGCCATCAACGCGGCCGTGAACCCGGTCGACGGCACCTGGCTCTACTTCGTGACGGTCAACCTCAAGACGGGCGAGACGGTGTTCTCCAACACCCTCGCCGAGCACGACCGTGCCGCGAAGCAGCTGTACGCGTGGTGCGAGGAGAGCGACGAGAACGCCGCCTACTGTGGCTGAGCGCACACGTCTCGCGGTGCTCGGCTCGCCCATCGGGCACTCCCGCTCGCCGCAGCTGCACCGGGCCGCGTACGCGGTGCTCGGCCTCGACTGGGACTACGACCGGATCGAGGTCGACGACGCCGGGCTGGCCGGCTTCCTCGCGGGCCTCGGCCCCGAGTGGCGCGGCCTCTCGCTCACGATGCCGCTCAAGCGGCGCGTCGCCGAGCTCGTGCCCGACGTCGACGACGTCGCCCGACGCACCCGCCAGGGCAACACGATCCTGCTCGACGCAGGCCGCCCGGTGAAGGCCTTCAACACCGACGTGCACGGGATCGTGCAGGCGTTCGCGGACGCCGGAGTCGCCGCCGCCTCCCGCGCCACCGTGCTGGGCGGGGGAGCGACCGCCGAGAGCGCCGTGCTCGCCCTCGAGAGCCTCGGAGCGGAGGTCACGGTCGCGGTGCGCGATGTCGCGAAGGTCGCCGCCTCCGGCAGCTTCCCGTCGGCGCGCATCGTCGCGCTCGGCCCCGACGCCGACGCCGCCCTCGCCGAGAGCGACGCCGCGGTCAGCACGATCCCGCCCGGAGCGGAGTTCCCCGCGACGGTGGCCGACCTGGACACGCGCCAGACGCTCCTCGACGTCGCCTACGCGCCGTGGCCGACACCGCTCGCGGCGGCCTGGGCGGATGCCGGCGGCACGATCGTGCACGGCCTCGAGATGCTCCTCAACCAGGCCGTGCACCAGATCCGCATCTTCACGACGGGCGACGTCACGACGCCGCTTCCTGACGAGGCGGCGGTCATCCGGACGATGCGCGCCGCTGTGGGATGATCGAAGGCATGCTGCGTTGGTTGACGGCGGGTGAGTCGCACGGACCCGAACTGGTGGCCATTCTCGAGGGGATGCCGGCCGATGTGCCGGTGCTCCCGGAGCAGATCCAGGCGGATCTGCAGCGCCGGAAGCTCGGCTACGGGCGCGGTTCCCGCCAGAAGTTCGAAGAGGACGAGCTCTCGATCTCGGGGGGCATCCGCTTCGGCCGCACGATGGGCGGTCCGATCGCCCTGCGCATCGGCAACACCGAGTGGCCGCGGTGGGTCGACGTCATGTCGGCGACGCCCGTCGACCTCGAGACCCTCCCGAAGGGTCGCGGGGCCGCGCTCACGCGTCCGCGGCCCGGGCACGCCGACCTCGTCGGCATGCAGAAGTACGACTTCCCGGAGGCGCGCAACGTGCTCGAGCGCGCGAGCGCCCGCGAGACGGCCGCGCGCGTCGCGCTCGGAGCGGTCGCACGCGCTTTCCTCGGCGAGCTCGGCATCCGCCTCGTCGCCCACACGCTCTCGATCGAGACGGTGCGGGTCCCCGAGGACGCTCCCGTTCCGACGCCGGACGACGTCGACACGCTCGACGCCGATCCGCTGCGCTGCTTCGACCCCGCGACCTCGGAGGCCATGGTCGCGCGGATCGACCGCGCGCACGACGAAGGGGACACGCTCGGCGGCATCGTCGAGGTGCTCGCCTACGGGGTGCCCCCGGGGCTCGGGAGCTACGTGCACTGGGATCGCCGCCTCGACGCGCAGCTGGCCGCTGCTCTCATGAGCATCCAGGCCGTCAAGGGCGTCGAGGTCGGCGACGGCTTCGAGACCACGCGGCGGCCCGGATCGCGGGCCCACGACGAGATGTTCCCGGGCGATGGCCGTATCGTGCGCACGACGGATCGCGCGGGCGGCACCGAGGGCGGCATGTCGACGGGTGACGTGCTGCGCGTGCGCGCGGGCATGAAGCCCATCGCGACGGTCCCGCACGCGCTCCGCACGGTCGACGTCGCCACGGGCGAGGCCGCGCAGGCGCACCACCAGCGCTCCGACGTGTGCGCCGTGCCTGCCTCGGGCGTCGTGGCGGAGGCGATGGTCGCGCTCGTGCTCGCGAACTCGGTGCTCGAGAAGTTCGGCGGCGACTCGGTGGGCGAGACGAAGCGCAACCTCGAGGCGTACCTCGCCGCGATCCCGGACGCGCTGCGCACCGGTTCCGTCACGGCATGACCGGGCCGCTCGCCGTCTTCATCGGTCCCATGGGCGCCGGAAAGACCCGGGTCGGCAAGCGCGTCGCCCAGGCGCTCGAGGTGCCGTTCACCGACACCGACAAGGTCATCGTCCAGCAGCACGGACCGATCGCGGACATCTTCGACCAGCACGGGGAGCCGCACTTCCGCGCCCTCGAGCGCGACGTCGTGCACGAGGCGCTCCAGGGCGGCGGCGTCGTGTCGCTCGGCGGGGGAGCCGTGCTCGACGAGGCCACGCGCGCCGAGCTGCGCGAGCTCCCCGTCGTGTACCTCACGATCTCCGTGGATGCCGTGGCATCGCGGCTCGGCGACGGCAAGCGCCCGCTCGTGCGCGGCGGCGTGGACGACTGGCAGCGCATCTTCGACGCCCGCCGTCCGGTCTACGAGGGCCTCGCCAGCGTCACCTTCGACACCTCGCGCCTCCCGATCGACCGGATCGCACAGGACGTCGTCGTCTGGATCGAACGCAACGGACTGGAGTCCCGATGACCGAGACCACCGTCATCCCCGTGAAGGGAACGGACGGCATGAAGGACTACGCGGTGCATGTCGGCCGCGGCATCCTCGGCACCCTGGGGGAGCTCCTGCCTCCGCGCGCCGAGAAGGTGCTCATCGTGCACGCACCCGCGCTCGGTGCCCGCGCCGAGGCGCTTCGCGAACAGCTCGCGGGATCGGGGGAGCGTCAGGTCATGCTCGCCGAGATCCCGGATGCCGAGGGCGCCAAGCGCGTCGAGGTCGCCGCGTTCCTGTGGCAGATCCTCGGCCAGACCGACTTCACCCGGAGCGACGCCATCGTCGGTCTCGGGGGCGGCGCCACGACCGATCTCGCGGGCTTCGTCGCAGCCACCTGGCTGCGCGGCATCGCCGTCGTGCAGGTTCCGACGACGGTGCTCGGCATGGTCGATGCGGCGGTCGGCGGCAAGACGGGCATCAACACCGCCGAGGGCAAGAACCTCGTCGGGGCCTTCTGGGCGCCGCGCGCCGTGCTGTGCGACCTCGAGCTGCTCGACACCCTTCCGCGGAACGAGATCCTCGCCGGCTACGCGGAGGTCGTGAAGGCGGGCTTCATCTCCGAACCCGAGATCCTCGAGATCGTCGAGGCCGATCCGGCGCGCGCGACCGACCCGACGACGCCCGAGTTCCGCCGCGCGGTGGAGCTCGCGATCGCCATGAAGGCGCGCGTCGTGGGGGAGGACTTCACCGAGCAGGGCCTCCGCGAGATCCTCAACTACGGCCACACCCTCGGTCACGCGATCGAGCACGCCGAGCGCTACCGCTGGCGTCACGGGGCGGCCATCTCGATCGGCATGGTCTTCGCCGCCGAGCTTTCGCGGCTCACCCGCCACCTCTCGGACGAGGCCGTGGACCGCCACCGCCGCATCCTCGACTCACTCGACCTGCCGACCACCTACCCGGCGGGGCGCTGGCCGACGCTTCTCGCGACGATGCGTCGCGACAAGAAGGCCCGTGGCGCGCTCCTGCGGTTCGTCGTGCTCGACGACATCGGCCGCCCGACGACGCTGCAGGGCCCCGACGAGTCCCTGCTGTTCTCCGCCTACCAGGAGATCGCGAGCTGACGGCGTCGATAGGCTGAAGCCATGTCGCGCGTGATGGTGCTCAACGGACCCAACCTCGGCCGCCTCGGCAGTCGCGAGCCCGACGTCTACGGCAACCAGGACCTCTCCGCTCTCCGCGTGCTGCTGGTCGAGAAGGCGGCGGAGGGGGTCGAGATCGACCTGCGCCAGACCGACGACGAGGCCGAGCTCGTGCACTGGCTCCACGAGGCCGTCGACGCGCGCACGCCCGTCATCCTCAACCCCGCAGCGTTCACGCATTACAGCTACGCCCTGCGTGACGCGGCCGCCCTCGTGACGAAGGCCGGCATCCCGCTCGTCGAGGTGCACATCTCGAACCCTCACGCGCGGGAGGAGTTCCGGCACCGCAGCGTCATCTCGGGCATCGCGACGGGCGTCATCGCCGGCTTCGGTTTCGACTCCTACGTGCTCGCGCTCGAGGCCGTGCGTCGCGCGGGCTAGCGGTCGTTACACTCGTACGGGCGCATCCGCCCCGACAGATCCCACGAAACGGAACAGCGAACAAGCATGGCCACGACGAACGACATCAAGAACGGCAGCGTCCTCAACATCGACGGACAGCTCTGGAACGTGGTCGAGTTCCAGCACGTGAAGCCCGGCAAGGGCGGTGCCTTCGTCCGCACCAAGCTCAAGAACGTGCGCTCCGGCAAGGTCGTCGACCGCACCTTCAACGCGGGCACCAAGATCGACTTCGCGACGGTCGACCGCCGCGACTACCAGTACCTCTACAACGACGGCACGAGCTTCGTCTTCATGGACCAGACGGACTACGACCAGATCTCGGTGAGCCCGGAGATCGTCGGCGACGCCGCCAACTTCATGCTCGAGAACCAGCAGGTGCAGATCGCGCTGCACGACGGCGAGCCGCTCTACGTCGAGCTCCCCGCATCGGTCGTGCTCGAGGTCACCTACACCGAGCCGGGCCTCCAGGGCGACCGCTCGAGCGCCGGCACCAAGCCCGCGACGCTCGAGACCGGCTACGAGATCCAGGTGCCGCTCTTCCTCGAGACCGGCACGAAGGTCAAGGTGGACACCCGCTCGGGCGACTACCTCGGCCGCGTCTGACCCCGGTGAGCGCACGCACCAAGGCCCGCAAGCGGGCTATCGACCTCCTCTACGGCGCCGACCTCCGGGAGCGCTCCCTCGCGGACGCCCTCGTCGAGGAGCAGCGCCGCGCCGCCACGCAGCCGGCCCGCGAGGCGTCCTGGCGCTACGCGCGCGAGATCGTCGAGGGTGTCGACGAGCACCGTGAGGCGATCGACGCCGCGATCGCGGAGCACGCCCACGGCTGGACCCTCGAGCGCATGCCCGTGCTCGACCGTGCGATCCTCCGCGCGGCCGCGTGGGAGATCCTGCACAACGACGAGGTGCCGGATGCCGTGGCGATCTCGGAGGCCGTGCAGCTCGCGGGAGAGCTCTCCACCGACGACTCCGCGGGCTTCGTGAACGGCGTGCTCTCGGCCATCGCGCGCGACCGCTGACGCCTGCATGACGCCGTGTGGCGTCATGTTTCACTGCGTGACAGCCCGCTTTGCGGGCGGTTCCCGCGGTTCCCTACCGTCGAGCGCGTGACCGTCGCAGAAGCTCCCGTCGTCCCCGCGCTGCCCGTGCGCATCTCGGGCGTGGGCCGCCGCTTCCCGACGCCCGACGGCGGCGACCGTGTCGTCCTGCGCGACATCGACCTCGGCATCCGCGCGGGCGAGATCGTCGCGCTGCTCGGCGCCTCGGGGTGCGGCAAGTCGACCCTCCTGCGGCTCATCTCCGGCCTCGACCGCGCCGATGCCGGCGAGCTCGCGATCGGCGACTCGCCCGTGGCCGTCGTGGATCAGCGCTGCGCCGTCGCGTTCCAGGAGCCCCGCCTCCTGCCGTGGCGCACGATCGCGCGCAACGTCGAGCTCGGGCTCCCGCGCGGCACCGACAAGGCCGCGGGGCGCGCACGCGTCGCCGAGCTGCTGCGGCTCGTGCAGCTCGACCACGCGGCGAACCTGCGCCCCCGCCAGATCTCCGGCGGCATGGCGCAGCGCGCCTCGCTCGCCCGCGCCCTCGCGCGCAACCCGCGCGTGCTGCTGCTCGACGAGCCGTTCGGGGCGCTCGACGCGCTCACGCGGCTCACGATGCAGGACCTGCTGCTCGACATCCACGCCGCGGAGCCCACGACGATCGTGCTCGTCACCCACGACGTCGACGAGGCGCTGCAGCTCGCCGACCGGATCGTGCTGCTCGGCTCCGATGACACGGCCCCGGGCGCGACCATCCGGCGTGTGCTCGAGGTCGGTAAGAAGCGCCCACGCGACCGCGGCGACGCGCAGCTCGCCATCCTGCGCGCCGAACTGCTCTCGCTCCTGGGCGTCGAGAGCCACCACCCCGAGGACTACATCACCAAGGCGATCAAGGCGCAGCGCGCGAAGCGCGCCGGCGCCTGACCCTCCGATCGATCACCACCCCCACAGCAGAGGATCACCATGAAGAAGAGCATCCTGGCCGCAGCAGCGGCCGCCGTCGCCGCCACGCTCGCCCTGTCGGGCTGCGTCGCGGGAGAGGGCACGCCCGCCGCCGCCGACAAGCCCTCGGAGGAGGGCTGGAGCGCCACGACCCTCAACATCGACTTCGCGACCTACAACCCGCTGAGCCTCATCATCAAGGACCAGGGCTGGCTCGAGGAGGCGCTCGGCGACGACGTCACCGTGAACTGGGTGCAGTCGGCCGGCTCCAACAAGGCCAACGAGGCGCTGCGCGCCGGGGCGATCGACGTGGGTTCGACGGCCGGCTCGGCCGCGCTCCTCGCGCGCTCGAACGGCTCGCCCATCAAGGTCATCGACATCTACAGCCAGCCCAACTGGGCCGCGATCCTCGTGCCCGCGGACTCGGGGATCAGCTCCGTCGAGGAGCTCAAGGGCAAGCACATCGCAGCCACGAAGGGCACCGACCCCTACTTCTTCCTCCTGCAGACGCTCGAGGAGCACGGTCTGACCCTCGACGACGTGGTCGTCGAGAACCTGCAGCACGCGGACGGCAAGGCCGCGATCGAGGCCGGTGCGGTCGACGCGTGGTCGGGCCTCGACCCGCTGCTCTCGACGAGCGTCGCCAACGGCGCGTCGAAGATCATCTACGACAACATCGACTTCAACAGCTACGGCTTCCTCAACGCGACCGAGGACTTCATCGAGAACCACGCCGACCTCGCGCAGCTCGTCGTGAACGCCTACGAGAAGGCCCGCGCCTGGGCCGTCGAGAACCCCGAGGAGACCGCCGAGATCCTCGCCGAGGTCGCGGGCATCGACATCGCGATCGCGACCGCCGTGATCGCCGACCGCACCAACCTCGAGGTCGACCCGGTGCCCGGCCAGGCGCAGCTCGACGTGCTCGCGATCATCGGTCCGGTGTTCGTCGAGGCGGGCGACGTGCCGAACCAGGGCGCGATCGACGACGCCCTCGCGTCGCTGCTCGAGCCGAAGTTCGCGAAGGCGGCCGACCCGAGCGCCCTCTGAGGCCCCGGGGGAACGGACATCATCCGATGAGCGCGACGAAGACGACCGAGGCGGCGGCCCCTGCGGAGGGGGCCGCCGGCCCGGCCCACCAGCAGGCGAGCGTCTACGGCTACTCGGCGGCGGGGCCGGGCCTCGCCGACCGGCGCCGTCCCCGCCGCGAGCGGCGCTGGTGGCCGATCGTGGGCGGGGCGCTCATCCCGCTCGGCGTGCTCGGCCTCTGGTGGGCGGCGACGGAGTTCACCGACATCCCGTCGTACCGCCTGCCGTCGCCCGCCGACGTCGTCAACGCGGCGGGGGAGCTCGCCTCGTCCGGGCAGCTCTGGCGCGACATCGCGATCTCGAGCCAGCGCGTCCTCCAGGGCTTCGCGTTCGGGTCGCTCATCGGCATCGTCATCGGGTCGCTCATCGGCCTCTCGCGCACTGCGAGCATCCTGCTGTCGCCGACGATCGGCGCCCTGCGTGCCGTACCCTCGCTCGCCTGGGTGCCGTTGCTCGTGCTGTACGTCGGCATCTTCGAGCCGTCAAAGGTCATCCTCATCACGATCGGCGCGGCGTTCCCCGTGCTCACGACCCTCTCGATCGCGCTGCGCCACGTCGATCCGCACCTCGTCGAGCTCGGTCGCGCCTACGGGCTCGGTCGACTGTCGCTCCTCACGACCGTGCAGCTCCCCGCGGTCATCCCGGCGCTCGTGAGCGGCCTGCGGCTCGCCCTCGCGCAGTCGTGGCTCTTCCTCGTGGCGGCCGAGCTGCTCGCGAGCTCGATGGGTCTCGGCTTCCTGCTCATGGACTCCGGGAACAACGGCCGCGTCGACCGCATCTTCCTCGCGATCATCGTGCTCGCGGTGCTCGGCAAGACGACCGACGCGCTCATCGGGGTGCTCGAGCGCTGGCTCCTCAAGCGCTGGGGCTGAACCTCTCCGCACAGAGGTGAAGGCCGGGACGACGCGTGCAGTCGTCCCGGCCTTCTGCTGTGGCGGGGTCAGTCGCGCCGACGACGACCTCGAACATGCCCATCGCGATGACGGCCGTCTGGGCGGGCAGGAACGGCACCATCGAGGCGACGAGGTCGGCCACGGGGCTGAGCCCCACGATCTTGAGTGCGCCGAACGCGACCTGCACGAGCGCGTGCGAGAGGAGGAGGGTCAGGATGCCGTGGCGCGCGAGCACGTCGAGCACGGCCCGCTCCGTGTGCAGGATCCAGGCGAAGACCGCGCGGATGCCCGTCGCGGGCCGCGCGGGGGCGGCGGCGTGGGCGGGGCGTCCGAGCGGCGGCTGCAGTGCCGCCGGCTGCTCGATGGTGGGGGTGGACAGGGTGGGGGTGGAGGTGTTCATGATCGCTTCCGTGGAGGTGGTGGTGGTGTCTCCACACTCCCGTTCCCGCGGCGCGGACAAGCCCGGCCGCACCATCCGGTAGCCTGGACGACGGCCGCCCCGCCGGGGCGCACCACGACCACCTTTAAGTTCCGTCCCGTGAGGCGGGGAAGGAGGTCAGGATGCCGGCACGAGTCGTGCTGCAGCAGGCTGACATCGCGCGCGCGCTCACGCGCATCTCCCACGAGATCCTCGAGACCAATCGCGGCGGCTCGGATCTCGTCCTCCTCGGCATCCCGACACGCGGCGTCGTGCTCGCCGAGCGGATCGCCGCCAACCTCGAGCGCTTCGAGCCCGGATCCGGCATCGTCGGGTCCCTCGACGTGACGATGTACCGCGACGACCTCGATCGCCATCCCACGCGCACCCCGAGCCCGACCCGGCTCCCGGCGGGCGGCATCGACGGCAAGACCGTCGTGCTCGTCGACGACGTCCTGTACTCGGGGCGCACCATCCGGGCCGCCCTCGACGCGATCGGCGACCTCGGCCGTCCGCGCGCGGTACGTCTCGCGGTGCTCGTCGACCGCGGACACCGCGAGCTGCCCATCCGCGCGGACTTCGTCGGCAAGAACCTGCCTACGGCGGTCGCCGAACGCATCTACGTGCGCCTCGGCGAGATCGACGGCGAGGACGCCGTCGCGATCGAGAGCAGCGAGGGGGAGCGCTCATGAGGCACCTCCTGACGACCGAGACGCTCACCCGCGCCGACGCCCTGGCGATCCTCGACGTCGCCGAGGACATGGCGGAGGTCGCGACCCGCGCGGTCCCCAAGCTCCCGACCCTGCGCGGCCGCACGGTAGCGAACGTCTTCTTCGAGGACTCCACCCGCACCCGCCTGAGCTTCGAGACCGCCGCCAAGCGCCTCTCGGCGGATGTCGTGACCTTCTCCGCGAAGGGGTCGAGCGTCTCGAAGGGCGAGAGCCTCAAGGACACGACCCAGACCCTCGCTGCCATGGGCGTCGACGCGATGGTGCTGCGCCACTCCGCGTCGGGCGCGGCGGAGGTGCTCGCGGCCTCCGACTGGATCGACGCGGCCGTCGTCAACGCGGGCGACGGCACCCACCAGCACCCCACCCAGGCCCTGCTGGACGCCTTCACGCTGCGCAAGAGCCTGCACGGCGACGCCTCGCGCGGCCGCGATCTCGACGGCGTGCGTGTGACGATCGTCGGCGACGTGCTGCACTCGCGCGTCGCGCGTTCGAACGTGTGGCTGCTCGCGACTCTCGGCGCGCACGTGCACCTCGTCGGCCCGCGCACCCTGCTGCCGGTGGGCGTCGAGACGTGGCCGGTCACGACCGGCACCGACCTCGACGAGGCGATCGCCGCGCGTCCCGACGCCGTCATGATGCTGCGGGTGCAGCAGGAGCGCATGCACGCGGCCTACTTCCCGCACGAGCGTGAGTACTCCAACGTGTGGGGTCTCGGCGACGACAGGTTGGATCGTCTCCCGGCGGATACGATTGTCATGCACCCCGGACCCATGAACCGCGGGCTCGAGATCTCGGCGCGAGCCGCCGACTCGCCCCGGTCGGTCATCCTCGACCAGGTGGCGAACGGGGTGTCGATACGGATGGCGGTGCTCTACCTCGTGCTCTCAGGCTCGGATCCGCGGGAGGCCGCGGCATGACGACGCTGCTCATCCGCGGCGCGCAGCTGCCCGACGGCACGCGCACCGACCTCCTCATCGACGGGGGAGTCGTCGCCGAACGCGGTGACGGCCTCACGAAGCTCGGCGCGACGATCGTCGACGCCGACGGGCTCGTGGCGCTCCCCGGTCTCGTCGACCTCCACACCCACCTGCGCGAGCCCGGCTTCGAGGCGAGCGAGACGGTCCTGACCGGCACGCGCGCGGCGGCCGCGGGCGGCTTCACGGCCGTGCATGCGATGGCCAACACCTCGCCGGTCCAGGACACCGCGGGCGTCGTCGAGCAGGTCGCGTCGCTCGGCGCGCAGCACGGCTACGCGACGGTGCGCCCCGTGGGCGCCGTGACCGTCGGGCTCGCCGGGGAGCGGCTCTCGGAGATCGGAGCCATGGCGCGCTCCCGAGCCGCGGTGCGCGTCTTCAGCGACGACGGCAAGTGCGTCGCGGACGCGCTCCTCATGCGCCGCGCGCTCGAGTACGTCGCGACCTTCGACGGCGTCATCGCGCAGCACGCCCAGGAGCCGCGCCTCACCGAGGGCGCCCAGATGAACGAGGGCGCCCTGAGCTCCGAGCTCGGGCTCGCCGGCTGGCCCGCCGTGGCCGAGGAGGCGATCATCGCGCGCGACGTCCTCCTCGCGGACGCCGTCGGGGCCCGCCTCCACATCTGCCACCTCTCGACCGCCGGCAGCGTCGAGGTCGTGCGCTGGGCGAAGGCACGCGGCATCCGCGTGACCGCCGAGGTGACGCCCCATCATCTGCTCCTCACCGAGCAGCTCGTGGCGGACGCCTCCGACCCCTACCTGCCCCGCTACGACGCGCGCTTCAAGGTCAACCCGCCGCTGCGTCGCGACGAGGACGTGCACGCGCTGCGGGCGGCTCTCGCCGACGGCACGATCGACATCGTCGCGACCGACCACGCCCCGCATCCGGTCGAGACCAAGGAGTGCGCCTGGCAGGAGGCGTCCTTCGGCATGGTCGGCCTCGAGAGCGCGCTCTCGGTCGTGCAGGCCGCGATGGTCGACACGGGCCTGCTCGAGTGGTCCGACGTCGCGCGCGTGCTGTCGCGCGTCCCCGCGGAGATCGGTCGTCTCGAGGGCTACGACGCCCCGTTCGAGCCCGGCAGCCCCGCCCACCTGACCCTCGTCGACCCGGCGGCGCGCAGCGTCTTCGGCCCCGGCTCGCTGCGCGGCAAGGGCGTCAACTCGCCCTACTTCGGTCGCGAGCTCCCCGGCCGCGTGATCGCGACGATCCACGCCGGGGTCCCCACCGTGCTCGAGGGCGTGCTCCGCGCCGAAGAGGAGGTCTCCCATGGATGAGCGCCTCATCCCGGCACTCGTCGTGCTCGCGATGATCGCCATCGCCTTCACGTTCATGGCGCTCGGCTGGCGCAACCGACGTCGACGCCAGAAGCACCTCGACGTCGTGCCCGTCCCGCCCGCCGAGATCGGCGCCGAGCTCGGGCGCGAGCGCGTGCTCTACGTCGCTACGACCCTCGCCGAGCAACCCCTCGAGCGCGTCGTCGTCGAGGGTCTCGCTTTCCGCGCCAAGGGCGAGGTGCGCATCGCGCGCAACGGCGTCGTCCTCGACCTGCGCGGATCCCAGCCCGCCTTCATCCCGACGGCCGACATCCGCGGCGTCGGGCTCGCGAGCTGGACGATCGACCACGGCGTCGAGGACGGCGGGCTCGTCTTCGTGCGCTGGGAGCTCGGCGGCACCGCCGTCGACACCTACCTGCGCTCCGAGCGTTCGCAGGAGCTCCTCGACGCCCTCACCGAGCTCTCGCCCGCCGCGGCCGCCGCCGCGAAGGCCGAGGGCTCCGCACCGACCACAACGACCCCCGACGGAGAGGCCCCCGAATGATCGACACCGACCCCGCGGTCCTCGTCCTCGAGGACGGCTCCCGGTACACGGGACGCGCCTACGGCGCCCGCGGCCGCACCCTCGGCGAGGCCGTCTTCGCGACCGGCATGACCGGCTACCAGGAGACCCTGACCGACCCGAGCTACGCCGGCCAGATCGTCGTCATGACGGCGCCCCACATCGGCAACACGGGCGTCAACGACGAGGACCCCGAGTCCCGCCGCATCTGGGTCTCGGGCTACGTCGTGCGCGACCCGTCGCGCGTCGTGTCGAACTTCCGCGCGAACCGCAGCCTCGACGACGACCTCGCGCGCAACGAGGTGGTGGGCATCAGCGGCATCGACACGCGCGCCGTGACCCGCCGCCTGCGCGACGCCGGCGCGATGCGCGCCGGGATCTTCTCCGGCGCGGACGCCGCCCTCGACCCGGAGGAGCAACTCGCGATCGTGCGCTCGGGCGCCCAGATGGCCGGCCAGAACCTCTCGGCGGCCGTCTCGGTGGCGGAGGCCACGGTAACCCCGGCCCGCGGGGAGCGCCTCGGCGTGCTCGCCGTGCTCGACCTCGGCGTCAAGCAGGCCACGATCGACAACCTCGCCGACCGCGGCTTCGAGGTGCACGTGCTCCCGCAGGACGTCACGCTCGAGCAGCTGCTCGCGATCGAGCCCGTCGCGGTCTTCTACTCGAACGGCCCCGGCGACCCCGCCGCATCCGACGACCACGTGCAGCTGCTGCGCGGTGTCCTCGACCGCGAGCTGCCGTTCTTCGGCATCTGCTTCGGCAACCAGCTCCTCGGTCGCGCCCTCGGCCTCGGCACCTACAAGCTGCCGTACGGCCACCGCGGGATCAACCAGCCGGTGCTCGACAAGGCCACCGGTCGCGTCGAGATCACGGCCCACAACCACGGCTTCGCCGTCGACGCGCCCGTCGAGGGCGTCATCGACAGCCCGAACGGCTACGGCCGGCTCGAGGTGAGCCACGTGGGCCTCAACGACAACGTGGTGGAGGGCCTGCGGGCGCTCGACATCCCCGCGTTCTCGGTCCAGTACCACCCGGAGGCAGCCGCGGGACCCCACGACGCCAACTACCTGTTCGACCGCTTCCGTGACATGGTCGCGGCCCACCTCGCGAAGAAGAACTGATGCCCAAGCGCCCCGACATCCAGAGCGTCCTCGTCATCGGGTCCGGCCCGATCGTCATCGGACAGGCCGCCGAGTTCGACTACTCGGGCACGCAGGCGTGCCGCGTGCTCCGCTCCGAGGGGGTGCGCGTCATCCTCGTGAACCCCAACCCGGCCACGATCATGACCGACCCCGACTTCGCGGACGCGACCTACATCGAGCCGATCACGACCGAGCACCTCGAGGCGATCATCGCCAAGGAGCGCCCGGACGCGGTGCTCCCGACCCTCGGCGGCCAGACGGCGCTCAACGCGGCGATCGCGCTCGACGAGGCCGGGATCCTCGAGAAGTACAGCGTCGAGCTCATCGGCGCGAAGGTCGAGGCCATCAAGAAGGGCGAGGACCGCCAGCAGTTCAAGGACCTCGTGATCGCGGCGGGCGCCGACGTCGCGCGCTCCTACATCGTGCACACGGTCGAGGAGGCCGTCACGGCCGCGGAGGACCTCGGCTACCCGCTCGTCGTGCGCCCCTCGTTCACGATGGGCGGTCTCGGCTCGGGCTTCGCGCACGACCGCGAGGAGCTCGTGCGGATGGTCGGCGACGGCCTGCACCAGTCGCCCACGACCGAGGTGCTCCTCGAGGAGTCGATCCTCGGTTGGAAGGAGTACGAGCTCGAGCTCATGCGCGACACGGCCGACAACACGGTCGTCGTGTGCTCGATCGAGAACGTCGACCCCGTCGGCGTGCACACGGGCGACTCGATCACGGTCGCCCCCGCGCTCACCCTGACGGACCGCGAGTACCAGCGCCTGCGCGACATCGGCATCGACATCATCCGCGCGGTGGGTGTCGACACGGGCGGCTGCAACATCCAGTTCGCCGTCGAGCCGTCGACGGGCCGCGTCATCGTCATCGAGATGAACCCGCGCGTCTCGCGCTCCTCGGCGCTCGCCTCCAAGGCCACGGGCTTCCCGATCGCGAAGATCGCCGCGAAGCTCGCGATCGGCTACCGCCTCGACGAGATCCCCAACGACATCACGAAGGTCACGCCGGCCTCGTTCGAGCCCACGCTCGACTACATCGTCGTCAAGGTGCCCCGCTTCGCGTTCGAGAAGTTCCCCTCGGCGGATGCGACGCTCACGACGACCATGAAGTCGGTCGGCGAGGCGATGGCGATCGGCCGCAACTACTCGACGGCGCTACAGAAGGCGCTCCGCTCGCTCGAGAAGCGCGGCTCGAGCCTCCACTGGGACGCCCACATCGCCCCCAAGGGCGAGCTCCTCGAGCTCGCGAAGACGCCGACCGACGGCCGCATCGTCACGGTGCAGCAGGCGCTGCGCGCCGGCGCGACGGTCGAGGAGGTCTTCGAGGCGACCGGCATCGACCCCTGGTTCATCGACCAGATCGTGCTCATCAACGAGGTCGCCGACGAGATCGCGAGCCTGCGTCCGCTCGACGAGGCGCTCCTGCGTCTCGCGAAGGAGCACGGCTTCTCGGACGCCCAGATCGCGCAGCTGCGCGGGCTCACCGAGGCGGAGGTGCGCAACATCCGCTGGCAGCTCGGGGTCCGCCCCGTATACAAGACGGTCGACACGTGCGCGGGGGAGTTCCCCGCCCTCACGCCGTACCACTACTCGAGCTACGACCTCGAGACGGAGGTCGCCCCGAGCGACAAGCGCAAGGTCGTCATCCTCGGCTCGGGCCCCAACCGCATCGGCCAGGGCGTCGAGTTCGACTACTCGTGCGTGCATGCGAGCTTCGCGCTGCACGACGCGGGCTTCGAGACGATCATGATCAACTGCAACCCCGAGACGGTGTCGACCGACTACGACACGAGCGACCGGCTCTACTTCGAGCCGCTCACGCTCGAGGACGTGCTCGAGGTCATCCACGCCGAGTCGCTCTCGGGCGAGCTCGTCGGCGTCATCGTGCAGCTCGGAGGCCAGACGGCCCTCGGCCTCGCGAAGGGCCTTGAGGCGGCGGGGGTGCCGATCCTCGGCACGAGCCCCTCGGCGATCGACCTCGCGGAGGAGCGCGGCCTGTTCTCGGGCATCCTCGACGCCGCGGGCCTCGTCGCTCCGCGCAACGGCACCGCGACCGACGCCCCGAGCGCCGTCGCGGTCGCGGAGGCGATCGGCTACCCGGTGCTCGTGCGTCCGAGTTTCGTGCTCGGCGGCCGCGGCATGGAGATCGTCTACGACACCCCGAGCCTCGAGGACTACTTCGACCGGGTGCGCGACCAGGCCATCATCGGCCCGGGCTCGCCTCTGCTCGTCGACCGCTTCCTCGACGACGCCCTCGAGATCGACGTCGACGCCCTCTACGACGGCGAGCAGCTGTACGTCGGCGGAATCATGGAGCACATCGAGGAGGCGGGCGTCCACTCGGGCGACTCCGCGTGCACCCTCCCGCCCGTGACGCTCGGTCGCGACGTGCTCGACCGCGTCGTCGACGCGACGCGCAAGATCGCCGAGGGCATCGGCGTCAACGGCCTGCTCAACGTGCAGTTCGCGATCGGCGCGGGAGTGCTCTACGTGCTCGAGGCGAACCCGCGCGCGAGCCGCACGGTGCCGTTCGTGTCGAAGGCGCTCGGCATCCCGCTCGCGAAGGCGGCGTCGCTCCTCATGGCAGGACGCACGATCGCCCAGCTCGTCGAGGAGGGCCTGCTGCCCGCTGAGGACGGCTCCCGCGTGCCGCTCGACGCGCCCGTCTCCGTCAAGGAGGCCGTGCTACCGTTCAAGCGCTTCCGCACCCACGACGGTCACGTCGTCGACTCGGTGCTCGGCCCGGAGATGCGCTCGACCGGCGAGGTCATGGGCATCGACGCGGACTTCCCGCGCGCCTTCGCGAAGAGCCAGGACGCGGCCTACGGCGGCCTCCCCGACTCGGGCGTCGTCTTCGTGTCGGTCGCCGACCGCGACAAGCGTGCCGTCGTGCTGCCCGTCCTGCGCCTCCAGCAGCTCGGCTTCGACATCGTCGCGACCGAGGGCACCGCCGAGGTGCTCGCCCGCAACGGCATCCGGGCGACGACCGTGCGCAAGTTCTCGATGGGCCAGGGCGGGGTCGAGGGCACCGTCGTCGACCTCATCAACAACGGCTCGATCGACATCGTCATCAACACCCCGAGCGGTCGCAGCGCGCGGGCGGACGGCGTGGAGATCCGCACCGCGACGGTCGCGGCCGACAAGCCGCTCTTCACCACGATCGCCCAGCTCGGCGCGGCCGTGGGCTCGCTCGAGGCGCGCAACGCGCCCGTACGCGTGCGCAGCCTCCAGGACTACGCGGCCGACCGCGCCGCGCGGGCGGGGGTGCGATGACCGCCTCCTTCGCGGAGCGTGTCGCGGAGGTGACCGCGATACGCGGCCCGCTGTGCATCGGGATCGACCCGCACGCGTCGCTGCTCGCGGCGTGGGGGCTCCCGGATGACGCCGCGGGGCTGCGGGAGCTCGGACTCCGGGTCGTCGAGGCGGCCGCGTCGCGGGTGGGGGTCGTGAAGCCGCAGATCGCGTTTTTCGAGCGGCACGGCTCGGCCGGGTACTCCGCCCTCGAGGAGGTGATCGCGGCGGCCCGCGCCGCGGGCCTCCTCGTGATCGCCGACGTCAAGCGCGGCGACGTCGGCTCGACGGTCGACGCCTACGGCGAGGCCTGGCTCACCCCCGGTTCGCCGCTCGAGGCCGACGCCATGACGGCCGTCGCGTACCAGGGCTTCGGCTCGCTCGACGGGGTGCTCGCGCGCGCCGCCGCGCACGGCAAGGGCGTCTTCGTGCTCGCGGCGACCTCCAACCCCGAGAGCGCCGAGGTGCAGACCCTCCGGGTGGAGGGCGGCGCAACGATCGCCCAGCGCATGGTCGAGCACGCCGCCGGGACCGCCGGCACCGCCGGCGTCGTCGTCGGGGCGACGGTCGACCTCGACGCCGCCGAGATCGACCGGGACGTGCTCGCGCGCGTGCCCGTACTGGCCCCCGGCTTCGGTGCCCAGGGCGCGACGCTCGCCGACGCCCCCGCGCGCTTCGGCACGGCGCTCGGCCGTGTCCTCCCCAACGTCGCCCGCAGCGTCCTCGGCGCGGGCCCCGAGGGCATCGCCGACGCCATCAGCGCGGCCGCCCAGGAGGTGGCATCGTGGCCGAGGTGAGGATGCCCGAGGTCGACCGAGCCGCGGCCGGACGCGCCGCGATCGCCGCGCGTCGGGCACGCGCCGCCGTCAAGGACGCCGTGCACCGTCGCGAGCGGCGCGCGATCGACGTCGCCGAGACCGCGTGGTCCGACCCGGCGACACCAGAGGGGACCCTGCGCGTGCGCGAGTTGCTCATGAGCATCCCCGGGATGGGGCCGACACGCGTCGCGCGCGTCATGGACGAGCTGGGGATCGCAGACGCGAAGCGCGTCGGAGGTCTCGGCGCCCGCCAGCGGGAGAGGCTGCGCGCCTGGCTGCAGGCCCGCGAGGGCGCGCGCACCCGCAGCCGCCTCGTCGTCCTCGCCGGCCCCACCGCGGTGGGGAAGGGGACCGTCTCGGCGTACATCCGCGAGAACTACCCCGAGGTGCTCCTGAGCGTCTCGGCCACGACGCGCCCGCCACGGCCTGGCGAGGTCGACGGACGCCACTACTACTTCGTCGACGACGAGACCTTCGACCGCATGATCGAGCAGGGCGAGTTCCTCGAGTACGCGACCGTGCACAACGCCTCGCGCTACGGGACCCCGCGCCCGCCGATCGAGGCCGCCCTCAAGACCGGGCGGAGCGTGCTCCTCGAGATCGACCTGCAGGGGGCGCGCGCCGTCAAGAAGGCGATGCCGGAGGCGCTCCTGGTGTTCCTGCTGCCCCCCACGTGGGAGGAGCTCGTGCGACGGCTCACCGGCCGCGGCACGGAGTCGCCGGCCGAGCAGGCCCGGCGTCTCGAGACCGCGAAGGTCGAGCTGGCCGCGCAGGACGAGTTCGACGTCAAGATCGTCAACCACGACGTCGGCCGTGCGGCGCAGGAGGTCGTAGAATTGCTGACAGTGCCCGGAACCCCGTCCGCGCGCACGCGATCGTGAGGAGACCCCGAATGGCCGAGAACAAGGGCATCATCGACCCGCCCATCGACGAGCTGCTGTCGAAGGTCGACTCGAAGTACCAGCTCGTCATCTTCGCCGCCAAGCGCGCGCGTCAGATCAACGACTACTACGCCGACCTGCACGAGGGCTCGCTCTTCGACAACGTCGGCCCGCTCGTCGACTCGACGATCGACGACAAGCCGCTGTCGGTCGCGCTCCACGAGATCAACGAGGACAAGCTCGTCCTCACGCCGCTCAGCGAGTAAGCGCACGCTGCGGTAGCGTCGCGCCCATGAGCGTCCCGCTGCGCGTCGTCGTCGGCATCTCGGGCGGCATCGCCGCCTACAAGGCCGTCGGGGTCGCCCGCGAGTTCGTGCTGCGCGGTCACGACGTCCACGTCGTGGCCACGGAGGCCGCCCTGCGCTTCGTCGGACGCCCGACGCTCGAAGCGATCAGCCGCAACCCCGTCGAGACGGAGCTCTTCGAGGGGGTCGCCGAGGTGCGCCACGTCGCCCTCGGGCAGTCGGCCGACCTCGTCGTCGTCGCCCCCGCGACCGCGAACACGATCGCGAAGCTCGCCGCGGGCATCTCCGACGACCTGCTCGGCACCACGATCCTCGCCTCGACGGCACCCCTCGTCATCGCGCCCGCGATGCACACCGAGATGTGGCAGAACGCGGCGACGCGCGACAACATCGCCACCCTGCGCCGCCGGGGCGTGCACATCGTGGGCCCCGCGTCCGGTCAGCTCACCGGCAGTGACAGCGGCCCTGGGCGGATGGCGGAGCCGGTCGAGATCGTCGACGCGGCCCTCGCCGCGCTGCGCCCGCGCGACCTCGCCGGCCGGCGCGTCGTCGTCTCCGCGGGCGGCACCCGCGAGCCGCTCGACCCCGTGCGTTTCCTCGGCAACCGTTCGAGCGGTCGTCAGGGCGTCGCGATCGCCGAGGCCGCTCGCGACCGGGGGGCCGACGTCGTGCTCGTCGCTGCGCACCTCGAGGTCTCCGTCCCGGCGGGCGTCGAGGTGCGGCACGTCGGCACCGCCGAGGAGCTGCGCGGGGCCGTGCTCGACGCGGCCGACGGCGCGGACGCCGTCGTGATGGCCGCCGCGGTCGCCGACTACCGGCCCGGGAGCGTGTCCGACGCGAAGATCAAGAAGGACCAGCAGGGCGACGAGCTCGCGCTGCGCCTCGTGCGGAACCCCGACGTGCTCGCCGAGCTCTCCGCCGCATCCGTCCCGGGGCGCACCGTCATCGGCTTCGCGGCGGAGACGGAGGCCGACGACGACGCCCTCCTCGAGCTCGGGCGCACGAAGATCGCCCGCAAGGGATGCGACTTCCTCGTCGTCAACAGGGTCGGCTGGACCGAGGGCTTCGCAACCGAGTGCAACGCCGTCGTCATCGTGTCGAGGGGCGGCGATATAGTGACCCGGGCAGACGGCACCAAGCGCGAGGTCGCCGACGCGATCCTCGATCTGCTCGGCTGATCGCGCCGTCCGCCCACCCTCGACTCGACCGAAAACACAGGCTGGCACGTGAGTTCTCTGCGTCTCTTCACCTCCGAATCCGTCACGGAAGGGCACCCCGACAAGCTCTGCGACCAGGTGAGCGACTCGATCCTCGACGCGCTCCTGACGGCCGACCCGAACGCGCGCGTCGCCGTCGAGACCCTCGTCACGACGGGCCTCGTCCACGTCGCGGGCGAGGTGACGACGACCGGCTACGTCGAGATCCCGCAGATCGTGCGCAAGAAGATCACCGAGATCGGCTACGACTCGTCCGACGTCTGGTTCGACGGCCGCTCGTGCGGCGTCTCGGTGTCGATCGGCGGGCAGTCGCCCGACATCGCGCAGGGCGTCGACTCGGCGTTCGAGACCCGCGAGGGCACGAGCGTCGACGACCTCGACCGCCAGGGCGCAGGCGACCAGGGCATCATGTTCGGCTACGCGACGCGTGAGACGCCCGAGCTCATGCCGCTGCCCATCTGGCTCGCGCATCGGCTCGCCGAGCGCCTCTCGGAGGTGCGGCACAACGGCGAGGTGGACTACCTGCGCCCCGACGGCAAGACCCAGGTGACGGTCGGCTACGACGGCGTCACGCCCCGCACGATCGAGACGATCGTCATGTCCGCGCAGCACTCGCCCAAGGTGTCGAACGAGCAGCTGCGGGCCGAGCTCTTCGAGCTCGTCGTGCGCCCGGTGCTCGAGCGCGTCGACCTCCCGTGGGCCGACGCCGAGCGCTACATCAACCCGACCGGCCGCTTCGAGATCGGCGGGCCCCAGGGCGACGCGGGCCTCACGGGCCGCAAGATCATCGTCGACACCTACGGGGGAGCCGCTCGCCACGGAGGCGGCGCCTTCTCCGGCAAGGACCCGTCGAAGGTCGACCGCTCCGCCGCCTACGCGATGCGCTGGGTCGCGAAGAACGCCGTCGCGGCGGGCCTCGCCGACCGTCTCGAGGTGCAGGTGGCCTACGCGATCGGCAAGGCGGCCCCCGTCGGCCTCTACGTCGAGACCTTCGGCACGGGTGCCGTCTCCGACGAGACGATCACGAACGCCATCCGCGAGGTCTTCGACCTCCGCCCGGCGGCGATCATCCGCGACCTCGACCTCCTGCGTCCGATCTACGGCCAGACCGCGGCGTACGGCCACTTCGGTCGCGAGCTGCCCGACTTCACGTGGGAGCGGCTCGACCGCGTCGAGGAGCTCCGCGCCGCCGCAGCGCTCTGACCATGGAGCCGGCCGTCGCGGATCCGGGCGGCGACCCGCCCGGGGCGCCGACGATCGCGCGCGTCGTGCTCGAGACGCCGCTGCCCCAGCTCGACCGCCTGCTCGACTACCGCGTCCCCGCGGGCATGGAGGGGGTCGTCCCGGGCGTGCGGGTCAGCGCGCCCCTGCGCTCGGCGAACCGGATGACGCAGGGCTTCGTCGTCGAGCTCGCGACCCAGCAGGAGCACCCCGGACCGCTCTCCGACCTCGACGCCGTCGTCTCGAGCGCCGAGGTGCTGCGGCCCGAGGTCTGGCGCCTCGCACGCGCCGTCGCGGATCGCGCGGCGGGGTCGGCGATCGACGTGCTGCGGCTCGCGATCCCCAAGCGCCAGGTGCGCGTGGAGAAGGCGTGGCTCGCGGCGCGCGCGGCCGGGCGCTCCGAGCCCGCACCTCTCGCGATCGACCCTCCCGAGGTGACGGGCTACCGCGCCGACGACGTCGAGCGACTGCTCGCGGGCGGCCGCGCCGCCCTCGCGGTCGATCCCGGGGTCGTCGAGGTCGACGGCGTGTGGGTCGGCCGCTGGGCCGTGACGCTCGCGCAGCTCGCCGCCCGCACCGTCGTGGGCGGCGCCTCCGCGATCCTCGTCGCGCCGGACCACCGCGACATCCGCCAGCTCGAGGCGGCGCTCGCCTCCGTCCTCCCCGCCGACCGCATCGTGCGCTTCGACTCCGCTCAACCCGACGCGGACCGCTACCGCGCCCTGCTGCGTGCGATGGGGGAGAGCCCCGTCGTCGTGCTCGGCAACCGGTCCGCCGTCTACGCCCCCGCGACGCGGCTCGGGCTCATCGTCGTGTGGGACGACGGCGACCCGCTGCTCGCCGAGCCCCTCACCCCGTACGTGCACGCGCGCGATGCGGCCCTCATCCGCCAGGAGCAGCAGGGGAGCGCCCTCGTGCTCGCGGGCAGCACGCGCACGACCGAGGCGCAGCGGCTCGTCGAGCTCGGCTGGCTCACGGAGCTCGGGCCCGAGCGCCCGCGTCGCGTCCACGTCGTGCCGACCGCCCACGCGACGGGCACCGGCGCCGACGACCACGCCCGCATCCCGAGCATCGCGTGGCGCGAGGCGTCGGCCGCCGCGAAGACCGGCCCCGTGCTCGTGCAGGTCGCACGTCCCGGCTACGCGCCCGGGCTGCGGTGCGGCGAGTGCGGCACCGCCGCCCGCTGCCGTCGCTGCACCGGGCCCCTGCGCATCGAACGGCAGGGCGGCCCGCCGAGTTGTCTGTGGTGCGGCGTCGACGAACGATCCTTCCGCTGCGGCGAGTGCGGCTCGTCCAAGCTCGTGCGCGTCGGCGCGGGCTCGACCCGCACCGCGGAGGAGCTCGGACGGGCCTTCCCCGGCATCCGCGTCCTCGTCGCGGATGGCGAGCGTCGCGTGCTCGAGGTCGACTCGCGGCCGGCGCTCGTCGTCGCGACCCGCGGAGCGGAGCCGGTCGCCGCGGGCGGCTACCGCGCCGTGCTGCTGCTCGACGGCGAGCGGATGACGGCGCGCGAGACCCTGCGCGTCGCCGAGGACTGCCTCCGCTGGTGGAGCGACGCAGCGGCCCTCGCCGCCGACGACGCCAAGGTGTTCCTCGTGGGCGTCGGAGGGCGTCTCGCGACCGCCCTCGCGACGGGTGCGACCACGATCTTCGCGCGGCAGGAGCTCGCCGACCGCCGTGCGCTCGGGTTCCCTCCCGCGATACGCGTCGCGACCCTCGAGGGCTTCCCGGATGCCGTGGAGAGCGCGATCGCCGCGCTGCCCGAGGGCACGGACGTCCTCGCGGAGCGCACCCTCGACGGCCGCACGCGCGCGATCATCCGGTTCGACTACGCGCACGGCCCCGCCGTCGCGAAGGCCGTGCGCGGGGAGATCATCCGCCAGGCGGCGGCCCGTCGGAAACCGATCCCCGGCCGCCCCCGGACCGGGCGGGCCCCGCTCCCGCTGCGCGCGCGCTTCGACGACCCGGAGCCCTTCGAGGAGAGCTGAGCCCGCGGCACGGCAGGATGGAGGGGTGCGTCTGATCTTCGCGGGCAGTCCCGCCGCCGCCGTGCCCAGCCTCCGCGCCCTCCTCGAGGGCCCGCACGAGGTCGTGGCCGTCGTGACGCGCGAGGACGCCCCGCAGGGCCGCAAACGCGTGCTCACCCCGACCCCCGTCGCGGACGTCGCGGAGGCCGCCGGCGTGCCCGTCGTCAAGGCCAATCGGCTGTCGCATGTGCAGGACGAGCTGCTCGCGCTCGAGGCCGAGCTCGGCGTCGTCGTCGCCTACGGGGGTCTCATCCGCGAGCCGATCCTGAGCGCGCCGACGCACGGCTGGATCAACCTGCACTTCTCGCTGCTCCCGCGCTGGCGCGGCGCGGCCCCCGTGCAGCACGCGCTCATCGCGGGCGACGCCGAGACCGGCGCCGCCGTCTTCCAGCTCGTGCCCGAGCTCGACGCGGGCCCCGTGTTCGCGATGGAGCGCACGACGATCGGCCGCGTGCAGACGGCCGGGCACCTGCTCGAGTCGCTCAGCGAGTCCGGCGCCCGCCTGCTCGCCGGCGTCGTGGACGCGATCGCGGACGGCACCGCCGTCGCGACGGCGCAGGAGGGCGAGGTGACGCTCGCTCCCAAGCTCACCCTCGAGGACGGCCGCCTCGACTGGACCGAGCCCGCCGCCCGCATCGACGCCCGCCGCCGCGGCGTCACACCCGAGCCCGGCGCGACGACGACCCTCGACGGCGAGCGGTTCAAGATCCTCGACGCCGCGATCGCGCACGACGCGCCGCGCCTCGAGCCCGGCCACGTCGCCCTGCGCGGCAAGGCCGTGCACGTCGGCACCGCCGACGTGCCCCTCGAGCTCGTCGTCGTGCAGCCCGCGGGCAAGCGTGCGATGCCCGCCGCCGACTGGTGGCGCGGCCGCCCGTCCGATGCGCCGACGGTCTTCGCATGAGCCGCATCCAGCCCGCCCGGCGCGTCGCCGTCGACGTGCTCGCCGCCGTGCGCGAGTCCGACGCGTACGCGAACCTGCTGCTGCCGACGCGCATCCGCGACGCCCGCCTCGCGGGCCCGGATGCGGGCTTCGCGACCGAGCTCGTCTACGGCACGCTCCGCATGCAGGGCTACTACGACCGCGTCATCGCCCTCGCCGCCCGCCGCGCGGCCTCCCGCATCGACGGCCCCGTGCTCGACGTGCTGCGGCTCGGCGCCCACCAGCTCCTGTCGTTGCGCACCGCGCCGCACGCCGTGATCTCGGAGTCGGTGGAGCTCGTGCGCCGCGCGCGGAAGGCCTCGGCCGCGGGTTTCGTGAACGGTGTTCTGCGCACGATCACGCGCGAGAGCCCCGACACCTGGCGTGAGCGGGCCCTGGAGGGCCTTCAGGGCGCCGAACGGCTCGCCGTCGAGTTCTCGCACCCCGCGTGGGTCGTCGAGGCGCTCGAGGCCGCGCTCGCGCAGGAGGGGGCGGCCTCCGACCTGCCCGCGCTCCTGGCGGCCGACAACGACCCGCCGCGCGTCGCCTTCGCGGCGCTCCCCGGGCTCGCGGATGCCGCCTCCCTCGCCGACGACGACGCGTACCTCCCCGGGAGGCTCTCGCCGGTCGCGCTCGGCTCGACCGGCGGCGATCCGTCGCAGCTCGTGGACGTCGCGGCCGGCCGCGTGCGCGTGCAGGACGAGGGCTCGCAGCTCGCGGCCCTCGCGCTCACGCGTGCGCGCCCCGTCGCGGCGGGGGAGCGCTGGCTCGACGTGTGCGCCGGACCCGGCGGCAAGGCGGCCCTGCTCGCGGCGGAGGCGGCCCTCGGCGGCGCCTCGCTTGTCGCGAACGAGGTCGTCCCGGCGCGTGCGGGCCTCGTCCGCAACGCCCTCGCGCCGTTCGTCGACCGCCCCGACGCGCCCGTCGTCGTCGAGGGCGACGGACGCCGATTCGCCGACGGCGCGGAGCTGTTCGACCGCATCCTGCTCGATGCGCCCTGCACGGGGCTCGGCGCCCTCCGCCGTCGCCCCGAGGCGCGCTGGCGCAAGAGCACCGACGACCTCGCCGAGCTCGTGACGCTTCAGGCCGAGCTCATCGACGCCGCGGTCGCCGCCCTCAAGCCGGGCGGCGTGCTCGCCTACGTGACGTGCTCGCCGCATCCGGAGGAGACCCGCGCCCAGGTCGCCGCGGCGCTCGAACGGCACCCCGGCCTGCGCGCCCTCGATACGCCCACCGTGCTCGCGCGCGTCGCGAAGGAGCCCCTCGGGCTGCCGGACGCGACCTCGGCGCAGCTGTGGCCGCATCGCCACGGCACCGACGCGATGTTCATCCAGCTGCTCGCTAGGGTCGAGGCGTGAGCGATCGCACCCGACCCGTCCGCATCCAGCCGAGCATCCTCGCGGCCGACTGGGCCGACATGCGCGGCGAGCTGGAGCGCATCCGGAACGCCGACCACGTGCACGTCGACGTCATGGACAACCACTTCGTGCCCAACCTCACGTTCGGTCCGCAGATGGTCGAGACCGTGCAGCGCGTGTCGCCGATCCCGCTCGACGTGCACCTCATGATCGAGGACCCCGACCGCTGGGCACCCGGCTACGCCGAGCTCGGCGCCTTCTCGGTGACCTTCCACGCGGAGGCCGCGGCCGACCCCGTCGCGCTCGCGCGCCGCATCCGCGAGATCGGCTCGCGCGCGTCGATCGCCCTCAAGCCGGGCACGGCCGTCGAGCCGTACCTCGAGCTGCTGCCCGAGTTCGACCAGGTGCTCGTCATGACGGTCGAGCCCGGGTTCGGCGGCCAGAGCTTCATGCCCGAGGTGATGCCGAAGCTGCGCCTGCTGCGCGAGGTCGCCGACCGCGAGGGCCTCGACGTGTGGTTGCAGGTCGACGGCGGCATCGCCGCCGACACGATCGGCATCGCCGCGGAGGCGGGTGCCGACACCTTCGTCGCCGGCTCCGCCGTCTACGGGGCGACGGACGTCGACGCCGCGATCGCGGGGCTGCGCCACGCGGCCGCGCACGCGCACTGACGCGCGTCTGATTGACTTGACCCCATGACCGACAAGACCAAGCCCGAGATCGACTTCATCGAGGGCCCGGCGCCCACGGAGCTCGTCATCACCGACCTCGAGGTCGGCGACGGCGCCGAGGCGACCCCCGGCGCGACCGTCGACGTGCACTACGTGGGCGTCGACTTCGAGACCGGCGAGCAGTTCGACGCGAGCTGGGACCGCGGCAGCTCGATCCAGTTCCCGCTCGCGGGCCTCATCAAGGGCTGGCAGGACGGCATCCCGGGCATGAAGGTCGGCGGTCGCCGGCAGCTCGTGTGCCCGCCGCAGTACGCCTACGGCCCCGCCGGCGCGGGTCACCGCCTGTCGGGCCGCACCCTCGTCTTCGTCATCGACCTGCTGGGCGTCAAGTAGCGACCCCGCCCGCCCGGTAACCTAGGCGGGTGAAGTCGTTCGACGCCCTCTTCGAGGAGCTCTCCGCCAAGGCCGTCGCGCGCCGCGAGGGGTCGCGCACCGTCGCGGAGCTCGACGCGGGCGTCCACGCGATCGGCAAGAAGATCGTGGAGGAGGCCGCCGAGGTCTGGATGGCGGCCGAGTACCAGTCCGACGCCGAGACGGCGGAGGAGATCTCGCAGCTGCTTTACCACCTGCAGGTGCTCATGATCGCGAAGGGTCTCACCCTCGAGGACGTCAACCGACATCTGTGAACGCGCATCCGCCCCGATGACCGTTCACCATCAGAAAGCACAGACATGCTGAGAATCGCCGTGCCCAACAAGGGCACGCTGTCGGAGAGCGCCACCTCGATGCTGCGCGAGGCGGGCTACGTCACGCGCCGCGACCCGAAGGAGCTCATCGTCGCGGACCCCCGCAACGACGTCGAGTTCTTCTACCTGCGCCCCCGCGACATCGCCACCTACGTCGGATCGGGGGCCCTCGATGTGGGCATCACCGGCCGCGACCTGCTGCTCGACTCGCACTCGGCCGCCATCGAGGTCGACGCGCTCGACTTCGGCGCGTCTACGTTCCGCTTCGCGGGCCCGATCGGCCGTTTCCAGACGCTGCGCGACCTCGAGGGCGTGCGCGTCGCGACGAGCTACGACGGCCTCGTGCGGGACTTCCTCGCGGCCGAGGGAGTGAACGCGACGGTCGTGCGCCTCGACGGCGCCGTCGAGTCGGCGGTGCGCCTCGGGGTCGCGGATGCCGTGGCCGACGTCGTCGAGACCGGCTCGACCCTGCGCAAGCAGGGCCTGGAGATCTTCGGCCCCGTCATCCTCGAGTCGAGCGCCGTCATGATCGCGGCGCGCGAGGACGTCCCCGGACTCGAGACCCTGCGCCGCCGCATCCAGGGCGTGATGGTCGCGCACCAGTACGTGCTCATCGACTACGACCTCCCCGCCGAGCTCGTCGACAGGGCCTCCGCCATCACGCCGGGGCTCGAGTCGCCGACCGTCTCCCCGCTGCGCGACACCGGGTGGGTGGCCGTGCGCGTCATGGTGCCCCGCAGCGAGATGAACCAGGTCATGGACGAGCTGTACGCGCTCGGCGCCCGCGCGATCCTCGTCAGCGCCATCCACGCCGCGAGGATCTGATGGACGTCCTGGTACGCGTCATCCCGTGCCTCGACGTCGCCGCGGGCCGTGTGGTCAAGGGCGTCAACTTCCAGGGCCTCCGCGACGCGGGCGACCCCGTCGAGCTCGCGCGCAAGTACTACGAGCAGGGCGCCGACGAGATCACCTTCCTCGACGTCACCGCGACCGTCGAGGACCGCTCCACGATGTACGAGACCGTCACCGCGACGGCCGAGCAGGTGTTCATCCCGCTCACGGTCGGCGGCGGCGTGCGCTCGGTCGACGATGTCGCGCGGCTGCTCGGCCACGGCGCCGACAAGATCGGCGTCAACTCGGCCGCCATCGCGCGCCCCGAGCTCATCGGCGAGATCGCCGACCGCTTCGGCGCCCAGGTGTGCGTGCTCTCGCTCGACGTCAAGCGCTCGCCCCGCACCCCGTCCGGCTTCGTCGTGACGACGCACGGCGGCCGCACGGAGACGGATCGCGACGCGCTCGAGTGGGCGCGCGAGGCGATCGAACGGGGCGCCGGCGAGCTGCTCGTCAACTCGATCGACGCCGACGGCACGAAGGAGGGCTTCGACCTCGAGCTCGTGCGCGCGATGCGCGATCTCTCGCGCGTGCCCGTCATCGCGAGCGGGGGAGCGGGAGCGGTCGAGCACTTCGCCCCCGCGGTCGAGGCGGGCGCCGACGCCGTGCTCGCGGCATCCGTCTTCCACATGGGCGAGCTCACCGTGGGCGACGTCAAGGGCGCCCTGCGCGGCGCGGGAATCGAGGTCCGATGACCACCGTCGACGAGGTCGTGGAGCGCGCGCGCTTCGACGCGAACGGGCTCCTGCCCGCCGTCATCCAGCAGCACGACACGGGCCGTGTGCTCATGCTCGGCTACATGGACGCCGAGGCGCTGCGCCGCACGCTCACCGAGGGGCGCGTGACGTTCTGGTCGCGCAGCCGCCAGGAGTACTGGCGCAAGGGCGACACGAGCGGCCACCGGCAGTACGTGAAGGGTGCCGCTCTCGACTGCGACGGCGATACGCTGCTCGTCCAGGTCGAGCAGATCGGCCCCGCGTGCCACACAGGCGCCCACAGCTGCTTCGACATCGACCCCCTCGATCCCGCGATCGGAGACCCCTCGGAGGCCACCGCGTGACCACGAACGCTCGAGCCGAGTTCGACGCCGCCATCGCCGCGGGGCACCGCGTCGTGCCGGTGCTGCGGGAGCTCTTCGCCGACGGCGAGACGCCCGTCGGCGTCTACCGCAAGGTCGCCGCCGACCGCCCGGGCACCTTCCTGCTCGAGTCGGCGGAGCAGGGCGGCATCTGGTCGCGCTGGTCGTTCGTCGGCGCCGGCTCGCTCGGCGTGCTCACCCAGCGCCGCGACGCGGACGGCGACCGCGCCGTGTGGATCGACTACGGCCTCGACGAGACGCGCGCCTTCGGCGGACCGGTCCCCGCGGCGCCTCTCGCCGCCGTCGACGCCCTCTACGCGCGGTGGCGCACGCCGCAGCAGGAGGGCCACCCGCCGCTCACGGGCGGCCTCGTGGGCTTCATCGGCTGGGAGGCCGTGCGCCAGCTCGAGAACCTGCCCGACATCCCGCCCGCCGAGGTGCCGATCCCGGGCCAGGCGCTCGCGTTCGTGTCGGAGCTCGTCGCCCTCGACCACCGCACGGGCACCGCGACGCTCATCGCCGCCGTGCTCAACGACGGCACCGAGCGGCCGGATGCCGCGTGGGATGCCGCGCAACAGCGTCTCGACGCGCTCCAGGCCGCCCTCGCGCAGCCCTCGCCCGCCCAGCTCGCGGCGGTCGACCTCGGCGTCGAGCCCGCGGCCCGGCACCGCATCGAGCGCGCCGACTTCGAGGCGTCCGTCGTGCGCGCCAAGGAGTTCGTACGCGACGGCGACGTGTTCCAGGTCGTCATCTCGCAGCGCTTCGACCACGAGCTCACGGCGACGCCGCTCGAGGTCTACCGCGTGCTGCGCGTGCTCAACCCGAGCCCCTACATGTACCTGCTGGCGCTCGAGACGCCCGACGGTGAGCCGTACGCGATCGTCGGCAGCTCGCCCGAGGCGCTCGTCAAAGTGCAGCGCGGCCGGGTCTTCACCCACCCGATCGCCGGCTCCCGTCCGCGCGGAGAGACCCCCGAACGCGACCTCGAGCTCGCCGAGGAGCTGCTCGCCGACCCCAAGGAGCAGGCTGAGCACCTCATGCTCGTCGACCTCGCGCGCAACGACCTCTCGCGCGTGTGCCGCGCGGGCACGGTCGAGGTGACCGAGTTCATGCAGGTCGAGCGCTTCAGCCACATCATGCACCTCGTGTCGAGCGTCGAGGGCGACCTGCGCCCCGAGGCGAGCGCAGTCGACGTCTTCCGCGCGACGTTCCCGGCCGGGACCCTCTCCGGCGCGCCGAAGCCGCGCGCGCTCGAGATCATCGACGAGCTCGAGGTCGCCCAGCGGGGCGTCTACGGCGGCGTCGTGGGCTACTTCGACCTCGCCGGCGACGCGGACCTCGCGATCGCGATCCGCACGGCGACGCTCGTGGGCGACACCGCCTACGTGCAGGCGGGCGCGGGCCTCGTAGCCGACTCGGACCCCGCCTCGGAGCATCAGGAGGCCGTCAACAAGGCCGCGGCTCCGCTACGCGCGGTCGCGGTCGCCAACGCCATGCGGCGGATCGGCGACTCGTGACCCCGAACCGGCTGCGCACGCTCCTCCTCGCCGCCACGGCGCTGCTCGCGGCGCTCGTCTTCCTCGCGTGGTCGCAGCGCTGGTTCACGCTCTCCCTCGTCGCCTCGAGCGGCGATCCCGCCCCGCTCGAGGTGGGTGGCGACGTCGCGGCCTCCGCGCTCGCCCCCCTCGCGCTCACGGTCCTCGCGATCGTCGCGGCGCTCGCGCTCGCCGGTCCCGTGCTGCGCACCGTGTTCGGCGTGCTGGAGTCCCTCGTCGGGGCGTGCGTCGTCGCCGTGACGGTCGTGACGCTCGCGGACCCTGTTCAGGCGTCGGCGTCCGCCGTGACCGACGTCACGGGCGTCGCGGGGGCGGACTCCGTGGCCGAGCTCGTCGCGGACGTCGACGTATCGGCGTGGCCGGCCGTCGCGATCGTGCTCGGCTCGCTCATCGGGGTCACGGGCCTGCTCGTGGCCGCGACGGCCCGCCGTTGGCCCCTCGCCGGGCGGAAGTACTCGCGCACCCGCATCGCATCCGCCGAGGGCGCCGCCTCCGACCCCGTCGCGGAGTGGGACGCGCTGAGCGAGGGCGACGACCCGACCGCGCCCTCCCGCTAGACTGGCGACGCCCGGGCATCCGGGTTCCCGCGGGCGATCCGCCCGAACGCACTCGAGAAGGAGATCCCCCTGTGAGCGACACGCACGATCCCGGACACGGCAACTCGCCCGCCGCCTGGGTCGCGGTGACCATCATGCTCGTCGCGTTCACCGCCGGCACCGTGTTCTTCTGGCTCGACATGCCCGCCCTCGTGTGGGCATCGGCGGGTCTCCTCGTGCTCGGTCTCCTCGTGGGCGTCGTGATGTCGAAGCTCGGCTACGGGGTCAAGGGCCCGAAGTACGTCGCGAAGGCGCACGACTAGCGTGCTCTCGGATCTCGTCGCCGGGGCCCTCGCCGACGCCTCGGAGCGCCGTGCTGCGCGCAGCCTCGCCGACGTCGAGGCCGACGCGCTGGCGGCCCCCGCGCCGCGTGACGCCCTCGCGGCGCTCGCGCCCGCCGACCGCGTCAAGATCATCGCCGAGGTGAAGCGCGCGAGCCCCTCGCGCGGTCCGCTCGCGGAGATCCGCGATCCTGCGGGCCTCGCCGTCTCGTACCAGACCGGGGGAGCGAGCGCGATCAGTGTGCTCACCGAGCAGCGCCGTTTCGGCGGATCGCTCGAGGACCTCCGCGACGTGCGCGCGGCCGTCGAGATCCCCGTCCTGCGCAAGGACTTCATCGCCGAACCGTACCAGGTGTTCGAGGCGCGCGCCGCGGGCGCCGACCTCGTGCTCCTCATCGTCGCGGCGCTCGAGCAGAAGGTGCTCGCCGAGCTCCACACCCTCATCGGCGAGCTCGGCATGACGGCGCTCGTCGAGACGCACAGCGCCGAGGAGGTCGACCGCGCGCTCGAGATCGGCGCCCAGGTGGTCGGCGTCAACGCGCGCGACCTCTCGACCTTCCAGCTCGACCGCGACCTGTTCGGCACGCTCGCGCCGTCGATCCCGTCGGGCGTCATCCGGATCGCCGAGTCGGCGGTCACCTCGCCGGCCGACGTCGCGCACTACCGCGAGGCGGGCGCCGACGTCGTGCTCATCGGCGAGGCGCTCGTGACCGGCGACGACCCCGTGTCGACCCTCGAGAGCTTCCTGGCGGCGGGATGAACGACAGCATCAGAGAGAGCCTGCGGCGCCTGCCCGGCCCGTTCTTCGGCGACTACGGCGGGCGCTTCATGCCCGAGTCGCTCATCGCCGCGATCGACGAGCTCGCCGCGGCGTACGACGAGGCGAAGGCGGACCCCACCTTCCAGGCCGAGCTCGCCGAGCTGCACCGCAGCTACACCGGGCGCCCGTCGATCGTCACCGAGGTGCCGCGCTTCGCGGAGCACGCGGGCGGCGCGCGCGTCTTCCTAAAGCGCGAGGACCTCAACCACACCGGCAGCCACAAGATCAACAACGTGCTCGGCCAGGCGCTGCTCACACGGCGCATCGGCAAGACGCGCGTGATCGCCGAGACCGGCGCCGGCCAGCACGGCGTCGCGACGGCGACCGCGGCAGCCCTCTTCGGGCTCGAGTGCACGATCTACATGGGCGAGGTCGACACGCAGCGCCAGGCGCTCAACGTCGCCCGGATGCGGCTCCTCGGCGCCGACGTCGTGTCGGTCACGACCGGCTCGCGCACCCTCAAGGACGCCATCAACGAGGCGTACCGCGAGTGGGTCACGAGCGTCGAGACCACCAACTACATCTTCGGCACCGCGGCGGGCCCGCATCCGTTCCCCGCGATGGTGCGCGACTTCCAGGCCGTCATCGGCGACGAGGCCCGCGAGCAGATGCTCGCCGAGCTCGGGCGCCTGCCGGATGCCGTCGTCGCGTGCGTCGGCGGCGGCTCGAACGCGATCGGAATCTTCGACGCCTTCCTCGACGACGCGGACGTGGCGCTCTACGGTGTCGAGGCGGCCGGAGACGGCGTCGACACCGACAAGCACGCGGCGTCGATCGAGCGCGGCCGTCCGGGGGTGCTCCACGGCGCGCGCAGCTACCTGCTGCAGGACGAGGACGGCCAGACGATCGAGTCGCACTCGATCTCGGCGGGCCTCGACTACCCGGGCGTCGGCCCCGAGCACGCGTTCCTCGCCGACATCGGCCGCGCGAGCTACATCCCGGCGACCGACACGGAGGCCATGGAGGCCCTGCGGCTCCTGAGCCGCACCGAGGGCATCATCCCGGCCATCGAGTCCGCCCACGCCCTCGCCGGCGCGCTGCGCCTCGGCCGGGAGCTCGGGCCGGACGGCGTCATCCTCGTGAACCTCTCGGGTCGCGGCGACAAGGACGTCGCGACCGCGGGACGCTGGTTCGACCTCCTCGACGACGGGGCGGTGCAGTCGTGAGCTCCGTCGCGCAGGCCATCACCGGTAGCGGCGCGCTCGTGGGCTATCTGCCCGTCGGGTTCCCCGACCTGCAGACGAGCATCGACGCGGCCGTCGCCCTCGTCGAGAACGGCGTCGACGCCCTCGAGCTCGGCCTGCCGTACAGCGACCCGGTCATGGACGGCATCGCCATCCAGAAGGCCACCCAGCAGGCCCTCGCGGCCGGCTTCCGCGTCCGCGACGTGTTCACGGCCGTCGAGGCTGTGCGCTCGCGCGTCGACGCACCTGTCCTCGTCATGACCTACTGGAACCCCGTCGTGCAGTACGGCGTCGGCCGCTTCGCCGACGCCCTGCGCGACGCCGGGGGAGCGGGCCTCATCACGCCCGACATCACCCCCGACTCCGCCGACGAGTGGATCGCGGAGAGCGACCGCACGGGTCTCGATCGCGTGTTCCTCGCCGCCCCGTCGTCGACGGATGCGCGCCTCGCCGCGACCGTCGCCGCGAGCCGCGGCTTCGTGTACGCGGTGTCGACGATGGGCATCACGGGTGCCCGTGCCGACGTCGACGCCAAGGCGCGCGAGCTCATCGCCCGCCTGCGCGCCGCCGGCGCGACAGGACCCGAGACGATCGCCGCGTGCGTCGGCATCGGCATCTCGACCCCCGAGCAGGTGACCGAGGTGCTCGGCTACGCCGACGGCGCCATCGTCGGCTCCGCCCTCGTCTCCGCCCTGGCCGAGGAGGGTGTCGCGGGCGTGGCCCGGCTGGCATCCGCCCTCTCTCACGGAAAGTAGACTCGCGAACGTGATCGCAGCGCCCTTCAGCATCCCGAGCCCGCCGCCCGAGTGGAAGTTCCTCCCGCTCGGCGACTGGCTGCGCGGCATCATGCCGTTCATCCCCGAGGAGTGGAACCTCCGGGTCACGACGTACGCGCTCGTGATCATCGTCGGCATCTTCGCCGCGGTCGTCATCGCCCACCGCCGTCTCACGCGCCGCGGCGGCGAGCCGTGGATCATCGTCGACGTGGGCATCTGGGCCGTCGTGCTCGGGATCGTCGGCGCGCGCCTATACCACGTGCTCACCCACCTGGGCGACTACTTCGGCCCCGCGAACGACAACCCGTGGAACCCCTTCCAGCCCGGCAGCGTCTGGGCCATCTGGGAGGGCGGTGGCGCGATCTTCGGCGCGCTCATCGGCGGCGCCATCGGCGTCGCGATCGGCTGTCGGATCACCGGGCTGCGCTTCTGGAGCGTCGCCGACGCGATCGCCCCCGGACTGCTGCTCGCGCAGGCGTTCGGCCGCCTCGGCAACTGGTTCAACCAGGAGCTCTTCGGCCTCCCGACCGACCTGCCGTGGGGCCTCGAGATCGACCGCCCGAACCCCGCGATCCCGGTCGGCATCCCCGACGACGTGCTGTTCCACCCCACGTTCCTCTACGAGATCCTGTGGAACCTCGCGGGCTTCGCGCTCATCATCGTCGCGACCGAGCGCATCGCCTTCATCGCGGGCAAGCTCATCCCGACCTTCACGCGCAAGCACTTCTGGCAGTGGGGCAAGGTGCTCGGCCTGTACCTCATCTGGTACGGCGCGGGCCGCGTCTGGTTCGAGTCGATCCGCCTCGACCCGAGCGAGACGTTCCTCGGCATCCGCTCGAACGTGTGGACCGCGCTGGCCGCGATCGTCATCGGGATCGTGATCATCGTCGTGCAGACGCGCCGCCACCCCGGCGCCGAGCCGGACGTGTATCAGGTCGGTCGCGGTCCCGAGGCGACCTCTGGGGTAGACTCCGAAGACACCTATTCGGATTCGGATGAAGACGAGCCGGGCGATGGCGCCGCGGAGCTCACCGAAGCTGCCGCCACAAGCGGTTCGACCCGAGCAAGCTAGAGTCCCGAACCACACCTCGCTGACGAATCGGCCCGTTCACACGGATCCGATCTCCCCTCTCATCAGTTGGGCCATCGTCGTCCCACTTCCCGCAATCACGTGAGGACGGTATCCATGGCGATCCCCGAGACGACCCCTGCACCCCAGGGCCGCCACGACGCCTACGCGCGCTTCAGCGCGGTTCCGCCCGCCCAGGGCATGTACAACCCGCGCTTCGAGAAGGACGCGTGCGGCCTCGCCATGGTCGCGACGCTCCGCGGCACCGCGGGCCACGACATCGTCACGAACGCCCTCGACGCCCTGCGCCACCTCGAGCACCGCGGCGCCGTCGGATCGGACGCCGGCACCGGCGACGGGGCGGGCATCATCACGCAGATCCCCGACGCGTTCCTGCGCGCCGTCGTCGACTTCGCGCTCCCGCCCGTCGGCCAGTACGCGGTCGGCATGGCCTTCCTGCCGCTCGACGACGTGGCCCGCGCGGAGGAGAAGGAGGCTATCGGCCGCATCGCGGTCGAGGAGGGCCTGCGGGTGCTCGGCTGGCGCGAGGTGCCCACCGACCCCGAGCACCTGGGGACCCTCGCGCGCGAGGCGGCGCCGGCCTTCGAGCAGCTCTTCGTGGCCTCCGAGCGCAGCGACGCCGCCGGCAAGCCGCTCTCGGGCATCGCGCTCGACCGCCAGACCTTCCGCCTGCGCAAGCGCGCGGAGCGCGAGCTCGGGTCCTACTTCCCGTCGCTCTCGAGCCGCACCCTCGTCTACAAGGGCATGGTCACGACGCTCCAGCTGGAGCCGTTCTACCCCGACCTCTCCGACGAGCGCTTCGCGACGAAGCTGGCGCTCGTGCACTCGCGCTACTCCACCAACACGTTCCCGTCCTGGCCGCTCGCGCAGCCGTTCCGCATGATCGCCCACAACGGCGAGATCAACACGGTGCAGGGCAACCGCAACTGGATGCGCGCGCGTCAGAGCCAGCTGCACTCGGAGGAGCTCGGCGACCTCCGCCCGCTCTTCCCGATCGTGTCCGAGGGCGCGAGCGACTCGGCCTCGTTCGACGAGGTCGTGGAGCTGCTCACGCTCGGCGGCCGCAGCCTCCCGCACGCCATCATGATGATGGTGCCGGAGGCCTGGGAGAACCAGGTCGACATGGACCCGGCCCGCCGCGCGTTCTACGACTACCACTCGGCCCTCATGGAGCCGTGGGACGGCCCCGCCGCGCTCGTCTTCACGGACGGCTCGCTCGTCGGGGCGACGCTCGACCGCAACGGCCTCCGTCCCGGACGCTTCCTCGTGACCGACGACGGCCTCGTGGTGCTCGCGAGCGAGATCGGCGTGCTCGACTTCCCGGCCGACCGCGTCGTGCGCAAAGGCCGCCTGCGCCCCGGGAAGATGTTCCTCATCGACACGGTCGAGGGGCGCATCATCGAGGACGACGAGATCAAGACGAGCCTCGCGGCCCAGAACCCCTACGCCGAGTGGGTCAAGGAGAACCGCATCGAGCTCGCCGAGCTCCCGCCGCGCGAGCACGTCATCCACACCGCCGCCTCGGTCACGCGCCGCCAGCGCACCTTCGGTTACACCGAGGAGGAGGTGCGCATCCTCATCGGCCCCATGGCCCAGACGGGTGCCGAGCCTCTCGGCGCCATGGGATCCGACACCCCGGTCGCAGTGCTGTCCGACCGGCCGCGGCTCATCTTCGACTACTTCACGCAGGCGTTCGCGCAAGTGACGAACCCGCCGCTCGACTCGATCCGCGAGGAGGTCGTCACCTCGATGCGGCTCGGGCTCGGCCCCGAGCGCAACCTGCTCGACGCGACGCCCGAGCACGCGCGCCAGATCGTGCTCGACTTCCCGGTGATCGACAACGACGAGCTCGCGAAGATCCTGCGCCTCGGGCGTGAGAGCGGACAGCGGCTCACGCGCACCCTGAAGGGCCTGTACCGCTTCGACGCGGGCGACGACGCCATGGAGCGCCGCCTCGAGGAGCTGTGCGCGGAGGCCGACGCGGCGATCGAGGCCGGCGCCCAGTTCCTCGTGCTCTCCGACCGCGACTCCAACAAGGACCTCGCGCCCATCCCGTCGCTGCTCATGCTCTCCGCGGTGCACCACCACCTCATCCGCCAGGAGACGCGGATGCAGGTCGGGCTCATCGTCGAGACCGGCGACGCCCGCGAGGTGCACCACGCGGCGCTGCTGCTCGGTTACGGAGCCTCTGCGATCAACCCGTACCTCGCGATGGAGACCGCCGAACAGCTCGTCGCGACCGGCATGATCAAGGGCATCACGCCCGAGAAGGCCGTCAAGAACCTCATCAAGGGCCTCGGCAAGGGCGTGCTCAAGATCATGTCCAAGATGGGCATCTCGGTCATCGGCTCCTACGCCGGCGCCCAGGCGTTCGAGGCCGTGGGCCTCAGCCAGGAGTTCGTCGACAAGTACTTCACGGGCACCACGACCCTCCTCGGCGGCGTCGGGATCGACGTCATCGCCGCGGAGAACCTGGCCCGCCACACCTCGGCCTACCCCGAGAACGCGGGCGAGAAGGCCCACGAGCGCCTCGAGACCGGCGGCGAGTATCAGTGGCGCCGTGAGGGTCCGCCGCACCTCTTCAGCCCGGAGACGGTGTTCAAGCTGCAGCACTCGACGCGCAACCGTCGCTTCGACATCTTCCGCGAGTACACGAAGTCGGTCGACGAGCAGGCCGAGCGCCTCATGACGCTCCGCGGCCTCTTCCGAATCAAGACGGGGGAGCGCCCGCCGGTGCCCATCGACGAGGTCGAGCCGATCTCCTCGATCCTCACGCGCTTCAACACCGGCGCGATGAGCTACGGCTCCATCTCGCAGGAGGCGCACGAGACGCTCGCGATCGCGATGAACCGCATCGGCGGACGCTCGAACACGGGCGAGGGCGGCGAGGACGTCGAGCGTCTGCTCGATCCCGAGCGTCGCAGCCGCATCAAGCAGATCGCCTCGGGTCGCTTCGGCGTCACGAGCATGTACCTGACGCACGCGACCGACATCCAGATCAAGATGGCGCAGGGCGCGAAGCCCGGCGAGGGCGGCCAGCTGCCGCCGCAGAAGGTGTACCCGTGGATCGCCCGCACGCGCGGCGGAACCCCGGGCGTCGGCCTCATCTCGCCGCCTCCGCACCACGACATCTACTCGATCGAGGACCTCAAGCAGCTCATCTTCGACGCGAAGCGCGCCAACCCCGAGGCCCGCATCCACGTCAAGCTCGTGAGCCAGTCGGGGATCGGCGCGGTCGCCGCGGGCGTCACGAAGGCCCTCGCGGATGTCGTGCTCGTCTCCGGCCACGACGGCGGCACGGGAGCGTCGCCGCTCAACTCGCTCAAGCACGCGGGCACGCCGTGGGAGATCGGCCTCGCCGAGACGCAGCACACGCTCATGCTCAACGGCATGCGCGATCGCGTCGTCGTGCAGGTCGACGGTCAGATGAAGACCGGCCGCGACGTCATCATCGCGGCCCTCCTGGGCGCCGAGGAGTACGGCTTCGCCACCGCTCCGCTCGTCGTCTCCGGCTGCATCCTCATGCGCGTCTGCCACCTCGACACGTGCCCCGTCGGCGTCGCGACGCAGAACCCCGAGCTGCGCGCTCGTTTCACGGGCAAGCCGGAGTTCGTGGAGACGTTCTTCGAGTACCTCGCGCAGGAGGTGCGCGAGTACCTCGCGGAGCTCGGCTTCCGCTCGCTCGACGAGGCGATCGGCCACAGCGAGCTGCTCGACGTCGACCGCGCGGTGCGGCACTGGAAGGCCGACGGCCTCGACCTCACGCCCGTGCTCGTCGGACCGGAGTTCCCCGAGGACGAGCCGCGCATCAACCGCCGTCCGCAGGACCACGAGCTCGAGGAGCACTTCGACCAGGAGCTCATCCGCCTCGCCTCGGACGCGCTCGAGCACGCCACGCCCGTCCAGATCGAGCTCCCGATCAAGAACACCGAGCGCGCCGTCGGCACGATGCTCGGCCACGAGGTCACCAAGCGCCACGGCGAGCACGGACTGCCCGAGGGCACCATCCAGATCACCCTGCACGGCGCGGCCGGCCAGTCGCTCGGCGCCTTCATGCCGAACGGCATCACGCTGCGGCTCGAGGGCGACTCGAACGACTACGTCGGCAAGGGGCTCTCCGGCGGGCAGATCGTCGTGCGACCCCCGCGCGGCGCGGTCTTCCCGGCCGAGCACAACGTCATCGCCGGCAACGTCATCGGTTACGGCGCGACGCGCGGCTCGATCTTCATCCGCGGCGTCGTGGGGGAGCGGTTCCTCGTCCGCAACTCCGGCGCGACCGCGGTCGTCGAGGGCGTGGGCGACCACGCGCTCGAGTACATGACGGGCGGCCTCGCTGTCATCCTGGGCACGACGGGCCGCAACCTCGGTGCCGGCATGTCCGGCGGCACCGCCTACGTGTACGACCTCCGGCCCGAGCGCGTCAACCGCGACGCCCTCGCGAGCGGCGAGCTCGAGCTCCTGCCGCTCGAGTCGGCCGACATCGCCATCGTCACCGACCTGCTCGAGAAGCACCTCGCCGAGACGGACTCCGCCCTCGCGAAGCGCCTCCTCGAGAACTCCGAGGAGACCATGTCCAAGTTCGTGAAGGTGCTGCCGCGCGACTACGCGGCGGTCATCGAGACCCGGCGTCGCGCCGCCGACGAGGGGCTCGACCCCGACGGCGACGTCGTCTGGAACCGCATCCTCGAAGTGACGGGGGGCTGACCATGGCCGATCCGAAGGGCTTCCTCAAGGTCCAGGAGCGCGAGCTCCCGGCGCGTCGCCCCGTTCCGGTCCGCATCATGGACTGGAAGGAGGTCTACGAGGCGCAGGATCCCTCGCAGCTGCGCCGACAGGCGGGACGCTGCATGGACTGCGGCGTGCCGTTCTGCCACCAGGGCTGCCCGCTCGGGAACCTCATCCCCGAGTGGAACGACCTCATGTGGCGCGGCGAGGGCCGCCAGGCCATCGAGCGCCTCCACGCGACCAACAACTTCCCGGAGTTCACGGGGCGCCTGTGCCCCGCGCCCTGCGAGTCGGCGTGCGTGCTCGGCATCAACCAGCCGCCCGTGACGATCAAGCAGGTCGAGGTCTCGATCATCGACCAGGCGTTCCAGAACGGATGGGTGCAGCCGCACCCGCCGGAGCGCCTCACCGGCAAGACGGTCGCCGTCGTCGGCTCGGGTCCCGCGGGGCTCGCCGCCGCCCAGCAGCTCACGCGCGCCGGTCACACCGTCGCCGTGTACGAGCGCGACGACCGCATCGGCGGCCTCCTGCGCTACGGCATCCCGGACTTCAAGATGGAGAAGCGCCAGCTCGAGCAGCGCCTCGCCCAGATGCAGGCCGAGGGCACGCGCTTCCGCGCGGGCGTCGAGATCGGCGTCGACCTCTCGTGGGCCGACCTGAAGGAGCGCTACGACGCCGTCGTCATCGCGACGGGAGCGACCGTGCCCCGCGACCTCCCCATCCCCGGCCGCGACCTCCTCGGCGTGCACTTCGCCATGGACTACCTCGTCCAGCAGAACAAGGTCGTCGCGGGAGACACCGTGCCCGAGCAGATCACGGCGCACGGCAAGCACGTCGTCGTCATCGGCGGCGGCGACACGGGCGCCGACTGCATCGGCACCGCGCACCGCCAGGGCGCGCTGAGCGTCACCAACCTCGCGATCGGCTACCAGCCGCCGACGGAGCGCCCCGCGCACCAGCCGTGGCCCATGGTGCCGACGCTCTTCGAGGTCTCGTCCGCGCACGAGGAGGGCGGCGAGCGTGTCTACCTCGCCTCCACCGTCGAGTTCCTCGGCAACGAGGCCGGCGAGGTGCGCGCGCTGCGCGTCGCCGAGACCGAGTACGTCGACGGGCGCCGCGTGCCGAAGTCGGGCACCGAGCGCGAGATCCCCGCGGACCTCGTCCTCATCGCCATGGGCTTCACGGGCCCGGAGCGCGACAGCATCGACGAGCAGCTGCGCGTGCCGTTCGACGAGCGCGGCAACGTCGCGCGCGACGACGTGTACGCGACGAGCGAGCCCGGCGTCTTCGTCGCCGGCGACGCGGGCCGCGGGCAGTCGCTCATCGTCTGGGCGATCGCCGAGGGCCGGGCCGCGGCGGCCGCCGTCGACCGGTACCTCGAGGGCCACACCGAGCTCCCCGCTCCCGTTCGCCCCACCGATCGCGGCTTCACGCTCTGATCCGCTCGCGCCGGACCTCACCCCTCCCACCCCCACACCACACTGAAGGAACAATGAGACGAGCGAAAATCGTCGCGACGCTGGGTCCCGCCACGTCGAGCTATGAGAATCTGCGGGCGATCATCGAGGCGGGCGTCAACGTCGCCCGCATGAACCTGAGCCACGGCACCTACGAGGTGCACGAGGAGGTCTACGCGAACGTCCGCCGCGCGGCGGAGGATGCCGGTCAGCCGGTCGCGGTGCTCGTCGACCTCCAGGGGCCCAAGATCCGCCTCGGCAAGTTCGCGGACGGCCCGCACGAGCTCGCCGTCGGCGACATCTTCACGATCACGACCGAGGACGTCCTCGGCACCAAGGAGCTCGTCGGCACGACCTTCAAGGGGCTCCCGCAGGACGTGAAGCCCGGCGACTTCCTGCTCATCGACGACGGCAAGGTCAAGGTGCGCGTGCTCGACACCGACGGCGTGCGCGTGCGCACCGAGGTCGTCGTCGCGGGCCCCGTGTCGAACAACAAGGGCATCAACCTCCCGGGCGTCGCGGTCAACGTGCCCGCCCTGTCGGAGAAGGATGAGGCCGACCTGCGCTGGGGCCTCAGGCTCGGCGCCGACTACATCGCGCTGTCGTTCGTGCGCAACGCCGCCGACATCACGCGCGTGCACGAGATCATGGCGGAGGAGGGACGCAAGATCCCCGTCATCGCCAAGATCGAGAAGCCACAGGCCGTCGAGGCGCTCGACGAGATCATCGACGCGTTCGACGGCATCATGGTCGCCCGCGGCGACCTCGCCGTCGAGCTTCCGCTCGAGGCCGTGCCCGTCGTGCAGAAGCGCGCCGTCGAGCTCTGCCGCCGGATGGCGAAGCCCGTCATCGTCGCGACCCAGATGCTCGAGTCGATGACCCACTCGCCCGTCCCGACGCGCGCGGAGGCCTCCGATGTCGCGAACGCCGTCCTCGACGGCGCGGACGCGGTCATGCTCTCGGGCGAGACGAGCGTCGGCGAGTACCCGGTGATCACCGTCCAGACGATGGCCCGCATCATCGAGTCGACCGAGGAGCACGGTCTCGAGCGCATCGCGCCGCTCGGCACCAAGCCCCGCACCCAGGGCGGCGCGATCACGCTCGCCGCGGCGGAGGTCGCGGAGTTCGTCGAGGCCAAGTTCGTGTGCGTCTTCACCGAGTCGGGCGACTCGGCGCGCCGCATGTCCCGCCTGCGCTTCCGCATCCCGATGAAGGCCTTCACCCCCGACGAGGGCATCCGCCGCCGGATGAACCTCACGTGGGGCATCCAGTCGTTCAAGGTCGACCGCGTCGCGCACACCGACGCGATGTACAAGCAGGTCGACGAGATCCTGCTCGCCTCGGGCGAGGCCGAGATCGGCGACAAGGTCGTGGTGATCTCCGGTTCCCCTCCCGGCATCCCCGGGTCGACGAACGACCTGCGCGTGCATGTCGTCGGCGACGCGATCAACAAGGTCGTCCCCGTCTGGGAGTCGGGCGAGCACGCCGACTGACCGACACGAACGGCGCCGTCCCCCTGGGCGGCGCCGTTCGGCGTCTCCGGGCATGCCATGCTGAGGGTGTGGGCATCCTGACGTACAACTCCACGCGCACTCTCGAGCTCGAGGACCGTCTGCTGGCCCACCTGCGGGCCGTCATCTTCGCGAAGCTACGGCGGGGCGAGTCGTTCGCATTCTCCTGGGAGCAGACGCCGGCGCAGGGGAGCGGCCGCAATTCGCTCTGGATCGGGCCGGACACGCCCCTGACCTTCGAGTTCTTCGACCAGCGCGAGATCCCGCTCAACGCCGACTGGATTCGTCGGCTCACGAAGGCGGCGAACTCGCCGGGAGGCCTCGTGCCGCTCCCCGAGGTCGAGGGGCCCGAGGCGCAGTCCTAGACAGTGCGCGCGCCGGGGTCCGGCGGCTCGGGCAGGATCGTGAGGCCCGCCGCGGAGTTCGCCGACTTGGTGAGCACCTGGATCCACGCCGGGTTGAGGCGCGGGGCACGGCTCCCGAAGTACTCGAACGCGATGGGGATGTTGGGCGAGAGCCAGATCGACGTGCGGCCGAACGCGCCGCGCGAGGCCTCCGTCCACGTGAATGCGAAGTGCTCCCCGCGGCGCAGCTTCGACCAGATCACGGCCTGCAGGTGCGCGAGCACCCGGTCGTCGAAGGAGACCTGGAGCTTCGTGTCGTAGGTGAGCGTGCCCATCACCTGCACACTACCGGTGCTCGGGCGATGCACCGGCGCCGGGACGCACCCTTGACGGGGAGGGTCGAGTGGGGCATGTTAGCCCGAGAACGCCCCCCTGTCACGGGTCTGCCGTCCGACTCCGCGGTGCGAGAGGCTGGACCCGTGCACGAAGGGCTGGGCGACATGCGCGAAGACGAGCTCGCGGGGCGCTTGCGCCATGCGCTCGAGACCGGGCAGCTGGTGGCGTACTTCCAACCGCAGTACGACCTCAAGACGGGCCGCGTGGTCGCCCTCGAGGCCCTGTGCCGCTGGAACGACCCGGACGAGGGTCTCCTCATGCCCGACCGCTTCATCCACCTCGCTGAGCAGCACCACCTCATCGCCGACATCGGGCGCGTCATGCTCGAGGAGTCGGGTCGCCGCGCCGCCGACTGGCACCGCCGGGGCGTTTCGGTGGGACTCTCGCTCAACGTGTCGCCGTCGGAGCTGGATGCGGGCTTCGCCGGCCGCGTCCTGCGTCGCATCCACGAGCTGGGTCTCGCTCCCGGTGACGTGACCCTCGAGATCACCGAGTCGCCCGCGATGCGCGAGACCGATGAGGAGGTCGGCTGGCTGCAGGAGCTCATCGACGGGGGAGCGGGAGTGTCGATCGACGACTTCGGCGCCGGCCACACCTCGCTCGACATCCTGCGGCACGTGCCCTTCACGGAGCTCAAGATCGACCGCTCGCTCCTCGCCGACCCGTCCGAGGGCGTCGACGCGCTCGTGGCGAGCGCGCGGGAGATCGCGCACGCGCGCGGTGCACGGATCGTCGCCGAGGGGATCGAGGATGAGAAGGACCTCGCCCGGGTGCTCGCGTGGGGGTGCGACCGGGGTCAGGGCTACCACTTCTCGCCGCCGCTGCCCGCGGAGCAGCTCGGCCCCGTCCTGGAGTCGGCCGCCGGGTAGACGCGGGTGCGGCCCTTAGAGGCCGAACTCGTCGTCGACCGCGGTGTCGGGCGCGTCATCCGCCGCGCCGGCGACGTCGGCCCCGCCGACATCGATCTGCGACCACGTCACGGGCATCCCCGGCGAGAACAGGATGTCGATGCCGGGACCGCCGCGCAGCGGGGGGATGTTGACGTAGCCGCCGCCGGCCTGGATGGCGGCCAGGATCTGCTGCTTGAGCTCGGTCACGGGCTCCGGCAGGAAGTAGTCGCGGCCATCGACGGTGAGGCGGTTAACGATCGTCACGTTCACCAGGCTACCCCGCGTAGGATCGCAGCGATGGGACACCTGCACTACGGCTCGCCGCCGTCCTCCTACGAGCTCCCCGACCGCACGCTCGCGCACGTGGAGTACGTCGTGGTCGCGAAGCTGCGTCGCAACGAGAGCTTCGCCCTCACGATCGATCAGCCGGACGGTTCTCGGGAGCGCATCTGGCTCAGCAGCGCGGCGACGCTGCGCTTCCAGTTCGGCCAGGTCGTCACCGACATCAACCGCGCGTGGCTCGAGGAGCTCATCGACTCGGCGAACTCCGCGAACGGGATGCGGATCAGCCCCGAGCCCGCCGCCTAGCTGTACCCGGCCATGAGGTTGGTCCCCTCGTTGGGATTGTGAATGGGGAGGACCTC